>JAFAOG010000005.1 GCA_019237945.1 Deltaproteobacteria bacterium
CTCGTCGGCAAGCCGGTGCAGAAGACGGTGCGCCGCAAGGTGCCGGTACGCACGGCGGTCAAGACCGCGCCGGCGCCCGCGCCCGAGCCGACGCCGGCCGCCGAGCCGCCCCCGGCGCCCGAGCCGGCGAAGGAGGACTGCAACCCGCCCTACTACTTCCAGGGCGACAAGAAGATCTTCAAGCCGAACTGCATCTAACCAAGGAGGCGTATGCGGATAGCGCTGGCAATCGTGCTCGCGTGTGCGTCGGTCGCGCAGGCAGGCGACCTGACGAAGGAGGAGTGTCTCGATGCTCACTCGAAGGGCCAGGATGCGAAGGAGGCGGGCAAGATCTCGCTCGCACGCAAGTTGTTCCTGACGTGCGCCCAGTCGGGATGCCCGAACCTCGTGCAGGGTGACTGCGCACGGTTCGCCGACGACCTCGGCCGGCTGCAGCCGACGATCAGCTTCGCCGCGCGCGATTCCGCGGGCGCCGATTTGCCCGACACGACCGTCTACGTCGACGGCGTCCTCGTCGTCACGCGCATCGACGGCGAGCCGCACGACGTCGATCCGGGCAACCACACGTTCAAGTTCACCAACGCCGGCCGCGACCAGGTCGTCACCGTCGTCGTCGGCAGCGGCGAGAAGGGCCGCACCGTCGTCGGGACGTTCCCGGCGCCCGAGGCGCCGAAGGTGATCCTGCCGACGACGCTGTCCAAGGCGCCGCCGCCGAGGCCGACCTCGCACACGACGCACGCGCCGGCCGCGAAGTACCTGATCGCGGGCGGTGGCCTCGCCGCGCTCGGCGGTGCGGCGCTGTCGTTCTATGGCTACTCGAAGATCCCCGCGAACTGCACGCTGTCGACGCACGAGTGCGCCGCGCCGCCGGGAGATCCGTCGTTCGGCAAGGCGAAGAGCGCGGTCAAGGACGTCGACTACGGCATGGTGCTCGGCGGCGTCGGGCTCGCCGCGCTCGCGGGCGGTCTGATCTGGTACGCGACGAGCGGCCACGAGGAGCACGACACGTCGCTCGTCGTGGGGCCCAACAGCGTCGGCCTCAAGACGTCGTTCTAGGCGGCCAGGCAACCCGGCGCGCGGCCGCGCAGTCCTACGACCGTGTGGCGAGGCGCCTGGCTCCTGCTGCTCGCGAGCGTCGCGTCGGCGGACGATGGCCTGCACGTCCGGATGCTGCACGAGGAGCCGTCGAGCGAGCCCCTGCTGCACCTCGACGCGACGCTGATCGATCCGTCGATGGGCTCGCCGTCGCAGAGCCAGAGCGTGCAGCTCGCGCTCGGGTCGCGGGCGCGGTTCGCCGCCGAGGGCAAATGGTGGGAGAACAGCCTGTCGCCGAGCGTGTACGCGATCGACGTCCACGACCGCGGCTGGCGCGCCGGCGGTGAGCTCAGTTACGACCTCGGCTGGTTCTCGGTGGGAATCAACGCGTCGATGACGCGCGACATCTCGGGCTCGCATCGCATGGTCGGGCTGTTCGCGTTCAAGCGGTTCAACCTGTCTCGCTGGATGCACGCGTGGATCGCGCTCGGGCTGTCGTTCGACACGTATGACGCGCCGAACGCCGCGCCACGATCCGGCACGACGATCGGCCTCTCGCTCGGCACGACGTTCCGCTAGACGCGCACGAAGTCGATGAAGCCGCGCTCCGGCGCCGTGTCGACGAGCTTCACGTGCACCTTGTCGCCGACGTCCATCCCGGCCTCGCCGCGCACGACGCGCCCTTCCGCGGGCGGCCGCAGCAGGCGCACGAACGTGCCGTGCTCGCCGACGCCGGTGACGATCGCGTCGAACGTCTCGCCGATGTGATCGGAGAGCAGGCGCGCGGCGGCGACCTTGCGCATCGTCCGCTCGACCTTGCGCGCCCCATTCTCGCGTTCGGTGCAGTGCTGCGCGATCTGCGCGAGCTCGTCGTCGCTGTAGGCGGCCGGCTTGCCGGCGGCGCAGGTCTTGAGCAGGCGCTGCGTCACCAGATCTGGGTAGCGGCGGTTCGGCGCCGTCGAGTGCGCGTAGTCGGTGACGGCGAGGCCGAAGTGACCGGTGTCGGGATCGTTCGCTCGCTGCAGCACGTACTCGCCGGGCCCGATCAGCTTGACGATCGAGAGGCTGAGGTCGGCGAAGTGCGTCGGATCGGCCTTGCGCCGATCGGCGAGGAACTGCGACAGCGCGACGCTCGACGCCTCCTGCGGCAGCTGCGTCCCGAACGTCGCCGCGAGCTCGACGATGCGGTCCCAGCGCTTCGGCTTGGGCACGACGCGCCGGATCGACGATCGGCCGCGCGTCTCGAGATAGCGCGCCGTCGCGCCGTTGGCGGCGATCATCAGATCCTCGATCAGGTTGCGCGCGCGGTTCTTCGCGAGCACCTGGAGGTCGACGATCTGGCCGTCCTTCATCACCGGCTGGGCCTCGATCGTCTCGAAGTCGAGCGCACCGTGCTCGTGGCGCAGCTCGCGCAGCCGGCTCGCCGCTTCGTCCTGCAGCTTGAGCTGATCCGCGATCACGGCGCCGCCGTGGGGCGCGTCGCCATGACCGTCGAGCCACGCGCCCACCGATTCGTACGCGAGCTTGGCCTTGTTGAGCACGGTCGCGACGTAGACGGCGGTCTTGCTCTCGTCGAGCGTGCCGTCGCTCTTCACGACGTACTCGGTGATCACGGCGAGCCGCGGCGTTCCGTCCTCGAGCAGCGACGTACGGTTCGTCGACAGCACCTCGGGCAGCATCGGGAAGATGTGGACGCCGGTGTACAGCGTGCACGTGTTCGCGTACGCGTGCTGATCGACGAGCGAGCCCTTCGGCGCGAGTGCATCGACATCGGCGATCCCGACGAGCACGCGGATCGAGCCGTCGGGCAGCCGCTCGGCGTACTCGATCTGGTCGAGGTCCATCGAGTCGCTGTTGTCGATCGACGACCACGGCAGGTCGCGAAGGTCCTTCGCAGGCTCCGGAGCAGGGGTGGCGGGGATCGATGCCTCGATCCCGGGCGGGAAGTCGGGTTCGAAGCCGTTCTCTTGCAGAACCCGGCGCGCTACCGCGACCATGTCGATGTCATGGCTCATCGCTCGAAACGATACCGCAAGAAGCACGACGTCCTTGGCCGCAACGAGCTCCAGCAGCTGCAACGGGCGGCGATGGACGCCGCGCGGGAACGCACGGAGGAGGGGCATCGCCAGGCCGGGCGCGAGCCAGACCCGGTCCGGCGGCACTCCGGGCCGGTCGTCCACGTCGACGACGCGATCCGTGACCCCGAGCCCATCCTCACGGAGGATCAGCGCTTGCTCGACGCGCCGCATGTCGTCGGGGACTTTCGCCGCAGTGACTCGTGGCGCGTCCTGCGGATGACCGGCGAGATCATCGAGGGCTTCGACTCGCTCGGCGACGTCACGCGCGCGGTCGCGATCTTCGGCTCGGCGCGCACGCCGCCCGACAACCCGTACTACGAGGCCGCGCGCCAGACCGCGAAGCTGCTCGCGCAGGCCGACTACGCGATCATCACCGGCGGCGGCCCCGGCATCATGGAGGCCGCGAACCGCGGCGCGCGCGACGGCAAGGGCCGCTCGATCGGCTGCAACATCGAGCTCCCGTTCGAGCAGCAGGCGAACCCGTACATCGATACGCTGGTGAACTTTCGCTACTTCTTCGTACGCAAGACGATGTTCATCAAGTACTCGTCGGCGTTCCTCATCTTCCCGGGCGGCTTCGGCACGCTCGACGAGATGCTCGAGGCGCTGACGCTGATCCAGACTGGCAAGATCTCGCACTTCCCGGTCGTGCTGTTCGGCAAGAGCTACTGGGGCGGGCTCTACGACTGGCTGCGCGCGACCGTCTGCACCGCCGGCAACATCGCCGCGCCCGATCTGCAGCTGATGCAGCTCACCGACAGTCCGGAGGAAGCGGCCGCCGCCGTGATCGCCGCGAAGCACGGCACGCCCTGATCCGGTATGGTCACGGCGTGGAGGACGCCATCCGCGCGCTGGTCGACCGGATGCGCGAGCTCGTCGCGATCTACGACACGGCGGGCGTCGTCGTCTACGCGAACCAGACGACGCAGCAGATGTTCGGCGCCGACATCGTCGGCAAGCGGCTGGCCGACCTGGCGCCCGCTGACAGCCCGTTCCGCCAGGCGTTCGACCGCGTCGTCGCGCGCGGCGGCAGCGAGACGATCGAGGGCGAATCGGCGGGGCGCTGGCTCACGAGCCGCGTCGAACGCGTCGGCGACCACGTCCATGTCATCGGCCGCGACGTCACCGGTGATCGCCAGCGGCTCGAGTCGGTCGCGGATTCGCTGCCCGGCCTCGTCGGCTTCGTCGACATGGAGGCGCGCTACCAGTACGTCAACGCCGGATACGAAGCATGGCTCGGCAGGCCACGCGCGTTCTTCCTCGGCAAGCGCATCCGCGACATCACGACGCCGGAGCTGTACGCGCGAATCGCGCCGCATGTCGAGCGCGCGCTTGCCGGCGACACCGTGCACTTCCGCCAGCACGTTCCGTATCCGTCGGGGGAGCGCGACGTCGACGCGCAGTACCTGCCGATCCGCGACCCGGCCGGCACGCAGCTCGGCTTCGCGATCCTCATCCTCGACGTGACGAGCGAGATCGCGCTGGCCGGCAACCAGGCGCGCATGACCGAGCGCCTGCAGCGCCTGCTCGCGGTCACGGGGCGGCTCGCGACGGCGCAGTCCGCGGAAGATGTGGGTCACGCCGTCGTCGATGCGGGCGTCGAGGCCCTCGAGGCGGCGATGGCCGGCATGTGGCTGGCGGTCGGCGACCTGCTCGTGCTGCGGCGCTCGAATGGCTTCAGCGACCCGTATCAGCGCGCGTTCGCGACGATCCCGATCGCGTCGAACAATCCGATCGCGACCGCGGTGCGCGAGCGCCGGGCGGTGTGGATCGCATCGCGCGGCGACTACGCGCAGCAGTACGCCGAGACCGAGGCCACGCATCGTCCGTCGGGGGCGCCGCCGCTGGCGTTCGGCGTGGTGCCGATCGTCGGCGACGGGGTCGCGATCGGCGCGCTGACGTTCGTGTTCCACGACGAGCGCCGGCTGACCGCCGAAGAGCGCACGTACATCGAGGTGCTCGCCGCACAGTCGTCGAATGCGCTCGCACGCACGCGGCTGTACGCGCAGCTCGTCGAGGCGCTCGAGGTCAGCCAGGCGATGATCCAGGCGTCGCCGGCGGCGATCGTGCTGCTCGATGCACGCGCATCGGTGCGGGCCTGGAATGCGGCGGCGGAGCGCGTGTTCGGATGGCGCGCCGCGGACGTCATCGGCAAGATCGTCCCGTCCGTCAGCGAGGAGCAGCGCGGCGAGCTGATCGGCAAGATCACCGAGGTGATCGCGGGCGGCGTGGTCTCCGGCTACGAGGCGACACGCCGCACCGCCGACGGCCGCACGCTCGACGTCCAGATCTACGCGGCCCCGGTGCGCCGCAGCGACGGCGAGATGCTGTGCCTGGCGATGCTGTTCGACATCACGGAGCGCAAGCGGATCGAGCGCGGACGCCAGCTCGTCGCAGACGCCAGCGCGATGCTCGCGCGCTCGCTCGACTGGCAGCAGACCGCGTCGCAGCTCGTCACGCTACCGGTACCCTCGTTCGCAGACTGGTGCATGGTCCAGCTGCTCGAGGACAACCAGCTGCGCAGCCTCGCGGTGACCGGGGTGACCGATGCGAGCAGGCTGCCCGTGTTCGAGCACCGCCCGGATCGCGGCGCGGCCAGCCGTGCGATCGCGACCGGCACGACCGTCGTGCTCCGCGACCTCGACGACGGCGCGCTCGCCGACATCGCGCGCGACGAGGATCACCTGCGGCGGTTGCGCGCGCTCGCGATGCGCTCGTACATGGCCGCGCCGATGCGCGCGGGCGGCCGGATCATCGGCGCGTTCTTGTTCGGCTCGCGCACGCGCAACTTCGATGACGTCGACCGCGCGACCGCCGAGGGACTGGCCGCGCACGCCGCCGATGCGATCGAGAACGCGAGGCTGTACCGCGAGGCGACGACGGCCCGCGCCGAGGCCGAGGCGGCGAGCCGCGCGAAGGATCAATTCCTCGCGATGCTCGGCCACGAGCTGCGCAACCCGCTCGCGCCGATCACGACCGCGCTCGAGCTGATGACGCTTCGCCCGCCGCCCCACGCGCGCGAGCGCGACGTGATCGCCCGCCAGGTGCTGCACCTGACCCGGCTCGTCGACGATCTGCTCGACGTGTCGCGGATCACGCGCGGCAAGATCGAGCTGGCGCGCCAGCGCGTGACGATCACATCGGTCGTCGCGCGTGCCGTCGAGCTCGCGAGCCCACTGCTCGAGCAGCGCTCTCACGTCCTGTCGGTCGATGTGCCCGATGACCTGGCCGTCGAGGGCGACGCGACGCGGCTCGCGCAGATCCTCACGAACTTGCTGACGAACGCGGCGCGCTACACGCCGGCGGGCGGCTACATCGACGTCACGGCGAGGCGTGACGGTGACGAGGTCGTCGTGCGCGTCCGCGACAACGGCATCGGCATCGACGCGGACGTCCTCCCGAGCGTGTTCGACATCTTCGTGCAGGGCGCCCAGTCGATCGCGCGCACCGAGGGCGGCCTCGGGCTCGGCCTCGCCATCGTCAAGAGCCTGGTCCAGATGCACGGCGGCACCGTGACGGCGACGAGTGACGGCCTCGGGCACGGCGCGATGTTCGAGGTCCGGCTCCCCGCCGCCGGGCCGACGAGCGCCGAGATCCCCGCGGTGCCGCCGCCGGCCGCGACGGAGAGCGCCGCGTTGCGCGTGCTCGTTGTCGACGATAACCGTGACGCCGCCGAGCTCATGGGCGAGCTGCTCACCGAGCGCGGCCACGACGTCCGCACCGCGCACGACGGCCTCGATGCGCTGCGCGTCGCCGCCGAGTTTCGTCCGCAGGTCGCGCTGCTCGACATCGGCCTGCCCGTCATGGACGGCTACGAGCTCGCCCAGCGGCTCCGCGAGGCCGTCGGACCGCTGCGCCTGATCGCCGTCACCGGCTACGGGCAAGCATCGGATCGCGAGCGTGCGCGCAGCGCCGGCTTCGACCTGCACCTCGCGAAGCCCGTCACGATCGAGCAGCTCTACAAGGCCCTCGACGCCTGAGGCGCAGGACGGCGC
>JAFAOG010000312.1 GCA_019237945.1 Deltaproteobacteria bacterium
GGCCTCGCGCGCCGCAGAACCAGCGCAGCGGCTCCGCGGTGAAGGCGGCCTGGCCGAGCCACTGGCGGAGCGAGGTGTGGCCGCGAGTCGCGCCGCGCGGGCCGACCAGCTCGACGTTCTCGGCGGTGAGGGCGCAGAGCTGGGCATCATCGTGGGCGTTGAGCGCGGCGTGCCAGCTCTCGACCACTTCCAGCGCGGGGGGAACCATGGGCGATGCGTAGTACGGCGGGCCGGTGGCGTCACGCGCGAAGTGCGCGAGCGGTGCTTGCAGCGCGTGGCTGACAGCGGCTCGCATGCGCCGGGCTGTTATCAGGCGCGTGGTGTCACCGTCGCGTCACCGAGCGCGACGTTTGCTGAGGGGCGGCGCTTGCACAGCGCGAGGCCCGATGAAGGTCCTCGCCATCGCCCTCGCGTGTGCTTCGTGCGTGTCGTCTTCGCCGGATAGCGGACAGCCGGCTGGCGACTTCGGGGAAATTCCCGTGGTCGGCGCGCCCGCCGAGCCGTCGAGCACAGCGCGGTCTGGCATCGAGAGTCATGCGCCCGGGCGAATGCCGAAGACGCCGATCGTGCGGACGTATGACGACGACGATCACGGCACCGACGCGTGTCATGCGGTGGCGGTCGCCGATGACGGCAGCTTCGTCGTCGCGGGCGAGGTCCAGCGGCTCGCGGAGGGGCGCAATGCATGGGCGCGCCGGTACGCGCCGAACGGCGATGTCGCGTGGACGTACGAGCTTCATACGCCGAGCGAGGGCGCCGATGCGGCGCGCGGCGTGGTCGCGCTCGACGGCGGCGCGGCGGTGCTGGCGGGGCAGTGGTACTCGGGCTCGCCGTCGGCCGTGAACAACTTCGTCGCGCAGGTCGGCAGCAATGGCAGTGCGCAGTGGCTGCAGGAAGGCGAGCTCGCCGGCACGGATCAGTTCGCGTCCGTTGCGCGCACCGGCACCGGTGGGCTTGTCGTCGCGGGCGCGCGCGATTCGCAGGCCTGGGTGCACGGGCTCGATGCGAGCGGCGGCGCGACCGGCTGGGACGTGCTCGATGGCAGCGATGCGAGCGCGCGCAAGGTCGCGGTCGCGGCGTCGGGCGACGTGCTCGTCGGCGGCAACAGCGGCGGGCAGGGCTGGGTGACGCGGTATCGCGGTCAGCAGGTCGCGGGCACGGTGTCGATCGATGGCGCGGTCACCGATATCGCGCCGGCCGGTGATGGCGTCGCGATCATCAGCAACGACGCGCTTGCCGTGTACGACGCGAACGGGATGCTCGCGTGGGAGACGCCTGCGGAAGCCGATGCGAGCTGGCGCGCAGTCGCGGCGCGGCCCGATGGCTCGCTCGTCGTCGCGGGCGTGCTCGGCGATCGGCTCGCGGTGCGCGTGTACGCGGCGAACGGTCACAAGCGGTCGCAGCGCACGGTCGCGGGCGCGGTGCCGGAGGCCATCGCCGCGAACGGAGCCGGCGACATCGTCGTGTGCGGCTCGCGCAGCGGCGACGTGTACGTCGTGAAGTTTCCTCGCTAGGCGGCAGATCGCCTCTCCGCATTTCTCGCAGCACGTGGGCACGTGCGCTGCAATCTCGCGGGAGTATGCAGGTCCGCCGGTTCTTCAAGAGCGTTGGGTCGCACTTCATCGACGACAACGTTCAGGACTCGGGCGCCATGATGGCCTACTACGCGGTGATGGCGCTGTTTCCGATGATGATCTTCGTGCTCTCGCTGGCGCTGCTCGTCATCCCGTCGGACACCGTGCGCCAGGGGCTCGCCATGGTGACCGAGACGATGCCGCTCAGCGTGCGCGACGTGATCGCCAGCCGGGTCGACGCGCTGATCAAAGCGTCAGGTGCAGGATTTGCGATCTTCGGCGTTGTGGCCGCGCTGTGGAGCGCGAGCCGTGGCGCGGTGTCGCTGATGGCGGCGCTGAACACCGTCTACAACAAGAAGGAGACGCGCACCTGGATTCGTCGGCAGCTGATCGCGATCGCGGTGACGTGCGTGGTCGCGTTGCTCGCGGTCGTCGCGCTCGCGCTGCTGGTCGCGGGCCCGTACGTCGGGGCGTGGTTGCAGGCGCGGTACGATCTCGGTGCGCAGTTCGATACGGCATGGACGGTCGGCCGCTGGGTCGGCGCGGGCCTGCTCGTCATGTTCGTGTGGGCGATCGCGTACAAGTACCTGCCGAACACCGACGCGCCGTTCCGCGTGTTCACGCCGGGCGCGGTGATCGGTGTTCTTCTGTGGCTCGGCATCAGCGCGCTGTTCGGCCTCTACCTCTCGCACTTCAACAGCTACGAAGCGACGTACGGCACACTCGGCGGCGCGATCATCTTCCTGACGTGGCTGTGGCTGTCGAGCGTCGCGATGCTGACCGGCGCCGAGATCAACGACGTGCTCGCCGACCTCCGCAAGCATCAGGACACCGGCGCGGCGCAGCTCGCGGACCCTGGCGAGAAGGGCTCCCACGTGGATCTACGCAAGGCGAGCGCGCAGGCGCAGCACGCGTGAGAAATCAACGTAGCGCGGCATACGTGGATCACGCGCATTCGAAAGCGACGTAGCGCGCACTACGCTGCTATCAGCAACTCTGTTTCTCCGTCGAGGATCGTGAGCGATCTCTCGTGGCATTTGAAATCAAATCCCTATACTGCCGGCCATGAAGAAGTGGCTTGCAGCCGCGCTCCTCGTTGTAGTGAGCGGCTGTCCCGATGTGAAGAAAGATCCGGGCGAAGGCCCCGGTGAGCTCGCGAACGGTCCTACGATCGAGTTCGATCCCGCGAACGCGATCATTCCGTTTCCCAATAACCTCGTGCTCGATCCGACGAGCGGCAAGGTGAACATCCCCGCGCCTGCGTGCGAGAGCGCGACGGCGAAGGCCGTGCGCGAAGGCGTGCTGAACCAGCTCGATGGTTTCGGCACGTACGAAGCCGGCATGCAGGTGACGTTTACCGATGACGTCGATCTGACGACGCTCAACGCGAACACGGTGAAGATGTTCGAGCGCAGCCAGAACGGCGAGGCGCTCGCGACGCCGAAGGCAATCGACGTCACGTTCAAGCTGACGACGGCGCTGCGCTTCGACGCGGCGAACTGCGCGTCGCCGAAGACGGTCAACGCCGTCAACATCACCCCGACGGCGCCGCTCGATCCGCACAGCACGTACACGGTTGCGCTGCTGCCCGGCATCAAGACGTCGCATGGCGTCGACTACGAGCCATCGTTCACGTGGGCGCTCGTTCGCCAGACGCAGGATCCGGTGAAGCTCGCCGACGGCTGCAACTACGCGCAGCCGGAGTCGTGCACGATCCTCTCCGAGCAGACGCCGCTCACTCCGGGTGGCGACGCGAACAACAATGGCGTCAAGGACGACATCGAGATCGTCGGCCTCGATCAGCTGTGGCACGCGGAGAACGCAGCGCTCACGCTGCTCGATCCGATGGTCGGCAACGACCGCACGAAGGTCCTGCTCGCGTGGGAAGTCACGACGCAGACGACCACCAACGCGCTCGACCCGAGCGTCTCGGGCAGCCCGGCGTCGAAGCTCGGCAACACGTCATTGCTCGGCGTGCAGTCGATCGTGTGTGACAAGGATCCCGTGACCTGCCCGAACGGCTATCCGCACAACGCGGAGCCGTTCAGCCAGTGCACCGGCGGCGACACCGCCGCGCAGTGCTTCCTCGAGATCGCGCTCGGCGCCGGCGCGTGCGGCGCGGGCTGCACGCCGCAGCAGATCTATCAGACCGGCAAGACGGTCTGCGATCAGGTCGGCTGCGCGCAGGTCGGCGACATCCTCGCCGGCGGCCTCGTCGCCGATGACTTCCAGGTCGCCGGCCCGAACCCGCTCTCCGGCGGCGCGATGATTCCCGGCGCGTGGAGTGATCCGGTTCACCCGACCGCGCAGGGCGGCGGCATCCTCCAGGTGCTCGCGTTCGTGCCCGCGGCGGCCGCGCCGCCCGGTGGCTACCCGACGGTGATCTTCGGCCACGGCCTCGGCCGCTCGAAGAACGACCTGTTTGCGATCGGCCCGCAGCTGACGGCGAGCCCGGCGCACTTCGCGGCCGTCGCGATCGACTTCGTCGCGAGCGGTAGCCGCGCGATCCAGACGTCGAACGACGCCTCGATCGGCTGCGGCGGCACGCCGAGCGCGACCGCCGCTCCGCAGTGCTTCCAGCCGATCCTGTCGACGAACCTCGGCCAGACGCGCGACAACATCCGCCAGACCGTCCTCGACCTTGAGCGCCTGACCAACGCGATCAGCGCGTGCGGCGCGACGAACTGCCAGAGCAACAACTCGGCCGGCAACCTCCATGTCGACCCGGCGAAGATCGAGTACATGGGCCAGTCGCTCGGCGGCATCATCGGCACCGTGTTCACGGCGGTCGAGCCGAAGGTGAAGGCCTCGGTCCTCAACGTGGCCGCAACGGGCTGGCTCGACGTGCTCGAGCACACCGACAACCTGACGATCCGCTGCTCGCTCGTGAACGGCTTGATCGACGCGGGCGTCGTGCAGGGTGACAAGTGGAACCCGCAGGCCGGCACCGGCCTCTGCACGACCGACGCGTGGCAACAGCAGCCTGGCTTCGTGCAGTTCTCCGGCGTCGCGCGCATCGTGCTCGATCCGGCGGATCCGTCGAACTTCGTCAGCATGCTGACGCAGCGCCGGTTCCTCGAGCAAGAGGTCGTCGGCGACACCGTCGTGCCGAACTTCGCGACGGAGCACGGCTTCATGTACACGGGCCTGACGCCGCAGGACGCCGACCCGTACATCCCGAGCGTCGACACGACGCCGTCGGCCGCGCTGACCGCAGCCCCGATGGCGAACCACTGGCTTCAGTACAAGCCGGTGGCCGCGCAAGGCGAGTTCCCCGGGAACACGTTCTCGCACGGCTCGCTGCTCGCGCCTGCAGATGCGACCGCCGGTCGCCTCGGCACCGCGCGCATGCAGACCGACGCCATCTACTTCCTCACCGTGAACCAGTGAGTCGCCCCATGAAGAAGCTCTCTCTCCTGTTCCTCTGCATCGGTGGCGCTGCTCACGCCAACGGCTTTCTGTTGAACGAGTTCGACGCGAAGGCGGTCGGTCGCGGTAACGCGTCGACGGCAACCGACGTCGATCCGTCGAGCATCTACTACAACATCGGTGGCCTCGCGGTCGGCGAGGGGACGAGCTTCCAGCTCACCGGCTCGCTGATCCAGCCGAACGCGTCGTACACCGACACGTCGGGCAGCAAGACCGAGTCGAACACGCCCACGCAGGGTGTGCCCGGCGTGTTCGTGTCGTCGCGCGTCCATCCGATGGTCGCGGTCGGCATCGGCCTGTCGACGCCGTTCGGTCTCGCGATCAAGTGGCCGTCGACGTCTCCGCAGGCGGACGTGATCCGCGAGCAGTCGCTGCACACGTTCTTCATCACGCCGAGCGTCGGCTTGAACCTCGGCAGCGTCGTGCCCGGCCTCAGCCTCGGCGCCGGTCTCGATCTCGTTCCCGCGACCGTCGAGCTCAAGCAGGACGTCTACTTCGGCACCGATCGCGGCAGCGCGCACCTCGGTGGCACCGGGTTCGGCGTCGGCGGGCGCTTCGGCGTGATGTATCGCCCGGTGTCGCAGCCGGCGCTGTCGCTCGGCGCGATGTATCGCACGCCCGTGAAGGAGAACTTCTCGGGCACCGGTAACTTCGATGCGCCGTCGCCCTATCGCGGCCAGCTGCCGCCCGATGGCGACATCAAGACGAGCATCACGCTGCCGCAGCAGGTCTCGGCGGGCGCCGCGTACGCGTTCATCCCCGATCTCGAGGTCGAGGCGAACGTCGTGTGGACGAACTGGTCGCAGTTCAAGACGCTGAACATCGACGTGCCCGCGTCGATGGGCACCGGCACGATGACGATCTCGCAGCCCGAGAACTACCAGGACAAATTCACGTTCCGCGTCGGCGGCGAGTACCGGATGCCGCACCTCGGCGCTGCATTCCGCGCGGGCTACATCTACGACCCGACGCCGGTCCCGGCGACGACGCTGAGCGCGCAGCTGCCCGACATCGACCGCAACGACGTCACGCTCGGCGCGAGCAAGTCGTTCGGATCGTATGCGGCGCACCTCGGCGTGCTGTGGGTGCTGCCGGCGTCGCGCAAGACGAGCGACGCGACGAACATGCCGCAGTACAAGGGCAGCTATGACGTGTCCGCGTTCGTGGCGAGCCTGACGCTGTCAGGCCACTTCTCGAACTAGGTCCGGCTCGATCAGCTCGATCCGCTTCCACGCCCCCGAGCGGAAGCGGAACGCGAGCAGGATCGCGAGCAGCGCGATGTAGCCGACGAGGCAGCCCATCGCGCCGAGCGGTCCGCCGCCGAATTCGTGCACCGCGAGGTACGCGCTCGGCACGAACACCGCCCACGCGAGGATGATGCGAGCGCCCGCGGGCCACGCCGTATCGCCGGCGGCGCGCAGCGTCTCGCTGAGCACCATCGCGGTGCCGTCGAACGCCTGCCACGCCGCGCTGACGACGAGCATCGACGTGCCGAGCACGATCAGCCGCACGCCGGCCGCGCCCTGCGGCGCGAACCAGCCGAGCACCGTGTGCGACGCGACGACGTAGAGGAGCGCGATCGCGCCCATCCACGACAGCGTGACGACGAGCGTCAGCTTGACGCTGGGCCACACGCCTTCCTTGTCGCCCGCGCCGATCGATTGCGCGGCGAGGATCGACCCCGCCGACGCGAGCCCGAACGCCGGCATGAACGAGATCGAGTTGACGGCGAGCACGACGTTGAGCGCCGCGACCGTCTCGTCGCCGAGGCTCGCCATGACGCCGTTGACGAACAGCTGGAACGCGGCGAACTCGATGAACCAGTTGAGCCCGTTCGGCAGGCCGAACCGGATCACGCGCTTGAATTCGCGCATCGACAGCCGGCCCGCGCCGCGGCGGTGCGGCCAGAAGGCGATCGCGATCACGATGAACCCGAGCCACGATGCGATCGCACTCGCCCACGCGGCGCCGTTGACGCCGAGCGCCGGTGCGCCGAGGTGGCCGCCGATCAGCACCCAGTTGAGGAACACCGCCGACGCCATCGTGACGAGCCCGGCGATCATCTGCATCCACGTGTTACCGAGCCCGCCAAACCAGTTGCCGAGCGCCTCGACGCCGACGATCGCGCCGATCGACAGCATGCGGATCTGCATGTACTCGGTCATCGAGTGCCGCACCTCGGGCGAGTAGCCGGTCAGCGACAGCGCCGGCCCGACCAGCGGCATCACCGCGAACGCGACGAGCGCCGCGATCACGGCGAGCGCGAGGCCGTACCAGGCGAACCGCGGCGTGTCGTCGCGGCGACCGCGCCCGACGAGCTGCGCGACGAAGCTCTGGATGATGAACGCCATGCCCATCGGCAGGATCACGAACGCCCAGACGTTGAGGCCGCCCGTCGACGTCGCCGCGATCGCGCGCGCTCCGAGGTCCTTGACCTGGATCGCGTCGGCGAACGTGATCACCGACTGACTCGCCCGCGCGAGCACCATCGGCAGCGCGAGCGCCAGAAGACTGCCAAGACGCGAGCGCACGGCCACAAGGTGGCATGATGTGGCCGCGATGGCGAAAGCCAAGAAGCAGATCTTTGAGCTCGGCGGCTTCGAGGTCGCCCTGAGCAACCCGGAGAAGATCTACTTCCCGAAGGCCGGGATCACGAAGCTCGAGCTCGTCGAGTACTACCTCGCGGTCGAACCATGTGTGCTGCGCGCGGTCGCGCGGCGGCCGATGATCCTCAAGCGCTACGTCAACGGCGCCGAGGGCGAGCCGTTCTACCAGAAGCGCGCCCCGGCGTCGGTGCCTCCGTTCGTCGACATCGCGACGTTCACGTTCCCGTCGGGGCGCAGCGCGAACGAGATCTGCGTGACCAACGCGGCCGCGCTCGTCTACGTCGTCAACCTCGGCTGCATCGAGCTGCACCCGCACGCGGTGCGCGCCGAGGACATGGACCATCCCGACGAGCTGCGCATCGATCTCGATCCGGTGCCGGGCGTCGGCTGGGCGCAGATCGTCGACGTCGCGAAGGTCGCGCGCGAGGTGCTCGGCGAGCTCGGCCTCGTCGGCTGGCCGAAGACGAGCGGCTCGCGCGGCGCGCACCTGTGGGTCCGCATCGAGCCGCGCTGGACGTTCGCGGAGGTGCGGCGCGCGGCGCTGGCGTTCGCGCGAGAGGTCGAGCGGCGCGCCCCCGGCATCGCGACCGCGAAGTGGTGGAAGGAGGAGCGCCAGGGCGTGTTCCTCGACTACAACCAGAACGCACGCGATCGCACGACCTGCTGCGCGTACAGCGTCCGCGCGCGCGACGACGCCCGCGTGTCGATGGCCCTATCGTGGGATGACTTCCTCGTCTGCGATCCGGCCGACTTCACGCTGCGCACGGTGCCGGCGATCGTCAAGGCGCGCGGCGACGCGCACGCCGGCATCGACGACGCGCCCGGCCGCCTCGACCAGCTGCTCGCGCTCGCCGACAAGCAAGAAGCGGAAGGCCAGGCGGACGCCCCGTGGCCGCCGCACTTCGGCAAGGCCGCGGGCGAGGGGCCGCGCGTCGCGCCGAGTCGCGCCCGCAAGCCGAAGTTCCCCGTGATCACGATCGCGCGGGCCAAGCAGCAGGCCGATGCGCTCGCCGGCCTCGAGCGCTGGAAAACGCGCCATCCGAAGGTCGTCCCCTACCTCGCGCCGGAGGACATCCTCACGGACACGATGCGCGGCCGCTCGTCGGCCTGGACCCGCATCCGCGTCAATCTGAAGAACGTCCCCGAAACCGAACGCCCACCCGAGGAGCCGCCCGATCCGGACTACGATCCCGCGACGGAGTGGCAGAGTTAGCCGTCGCGGTGGCCGAAGATCCGTTCGATCTCGATCGCCGGTGTCACCTCGAGCTGATCGTACCGGCACCCCGGCGGGGGCTTGTCCGGTCGCCACCGCTTGAAGTGCG
>JAFAOG010000571.1 GCA_019237945.1 Deltaproteobacteria bacterium
CGTGCGCAAGTCGGGCGTGATGGCGGTCGTCGCTCAGGGTGGAAGCGTGCGGCCGGGAGATGCGATCGGCGTCGCGCTTCCGCCCGAGCCGCGCGTGCCGCTCGAGAAGGTCTGATCAGACCAGGCCGACGATCAGGGCGATGCCGACGAGCAGGAAGATCGCGGCGGCGACCTTCTGCGTGAGCTTGGGATCGAGGAGGCGGCCGGCGCGATTGCCGACGAACACGGCGAGCGCGGCGACGCACCAGAGCGCGCTGACCGAGGCGGCCATCACGATCGGCCAGCGGTGGTACTTGGCTTCGAGCGCGGCGGTGCCGATCTGCGTGAGGTCGCCCCACTCGGCCAGGAAGATCACGACGAAGACGCTCGCGAACGCGCGCCAGAAGCCCGAGGCTTCCTTCGCCTGCTTGGCGTCGTCGTGCTTGCGGAACCACATCACGATCGCGCAGATCACGAACAGCGCGCCCGAGCCGATGCGCACGTACTGAGGTGGGAGGCGCGCGAACAGCGAGCCCGCGGCGACGGCGACGATGCTCTGCACGGTGAGCGCGCTTGCCGCTCCGAGAAATACGGGGGCGGCGCGATGACGCGTGGCGAGGACGAGCGCGGCGAGCGCCGTCTTGTCGGGGAGCTCGGCGACGAAGATCACGCCGAACACGGTAGCGAAGAGCTCGATCGCAGACATCAGCTTCCGTCCCGTTGGTGCAAGAACGACACCCCGGATCAGGGCGAAATTCCGACGGCACCTCGCCACACCGTGCGGATGCCGGGGAGCGTCGAGCGCATCGTGAAGAACGCGACGCCCGTCGGCGGGACGGACTTGGGCGTGATCGTCAGGTGGACGATCTCGCCGTTCTCGCCGAGCTGGCGATCGAGGTGAAGGTCGAGCAGCGGGCTCGTGGCGCCTTCGAGCGTCGCGTCGTCGAGCGCCTGGATCGCCCACTTGCCGCCGGTGGGGCCGTCGGAGAGGAGATCGATCGGAATCGTGACGGGCTGGTTCAGGTGCGCGGCGGTTCCGATCATCGGGACCTGGAAGCCATTGCGATTGCCGACGATCGGATCGCCCTGCACCGGCACGGACGCGATGAAGACCGTCGCGCTTGCGGGCGCCGGGACGCACGGCTCGTGGTAGCCGGCGGCGCCGGCGTTCGACCACGTGCGCTGGATCGTGTAGCCGAGGTCGGTCGCCTTGACGAAGTTGTCGGCGGAGAGCTCGCACATGTCGCCGAGCTCGCTGCCGCCCTGGAACGCCCAGGCCGCGAACGCCGGTGCGATCGTGTTGTAGCCGCTGAACGGGCGTGGATCGGTGACGGCCTCGACGAGCTCGTGGGTGATCGTCGACGTGTCGAGATCGAGCGTGCTCGGTACGGTCGGGGGCGGCACGCAGCTGTTGATGATCGCGTACGGGGTGGGCGCGTTATTGATCGACGCCTCGTTGTGATAGCCGTAGTACGCGGTGCAGCCGTTCTCGGTGCCGTTCGAGTACTGCACGCCGAGCGGCATGTGGAAGACGAAGATCGACGAGGCGAGTGTGGTCGCGTCGGTCGGGCCCCATTCGGGATGCGTGCCGTCGAGCGAGGTCTGGAGGATGCCGCGAACGTTGGCGTCGGTGAGCGTCGCGGGTGTGGTCGTGGTGAGGACGACGGGCGTCGCGACCGTGATCGGGCCCACGCCGTACTCGTGCACCATCGCCATCCACTCGGAGGAAGTCGCGAGCTTGTTCGTGAAGTCCTCGAGCATCGCGGTCTCGGGGTCGTCGGAGAAGTAGACCTCGACGACGCGCGGCTGCGCGATCACGAAGGCGTTGTCTTGCTTCGTGATCTGCGGCACCGGCGGATGGAACGCCGGATAGACAGCGCTCGGCGCGCCGAACGCGCTATCGGGTGCGGTGTCAGGCATCGCGTCGGGCTTCGCCGATCCGCCACCGCATGCCGTTGCCGCGCACAGGACACCCCACAGCACCCGCATCCGTTCACCGTAACAGAAGCGTGGCGCAATCGGTCATGCAATTGGCGCGTCGTGCCGCGCGAGGTGTCGTAGAACGCCCCCGTGACGCCCCGCGCATTCGTCGTGATCGCCCTGCTCGCCGGTTGCGCATCGCACGGCCCCGGCGCGGCGCCGGTGGATTCGTCGACGGACGCGAGCGCGGACGCCGCGCCCGGCGCCGATGCAGCCACGGATGCGGCGATCGACGGCCCGGTCGGTTCGGCGTCGGGCTTTCCCGCGATGCTCGCGGTCGGCGCGAGCAATGGCAACGTCACGGTGCCGTTCGGGCTCGCGGCGCACGGGATGGCGGGCACGCCGTACGGCGCGGTGGCGTTCTCGGGTGATGTCGGGACGATCGATCTCGGCGGCGGCGCGGCCGGAGCGTTCGTGTATGCGACGGTCCCCGAGGCGGGCTACACGCTGTACGACGGCTTCGCCGTATCGGCGACGAGCTGGGACGCGTTCTATCTCTACTGCCACGGCAGCGCGCTCGCGGACGTGTACGACGAGCGCGTCAGCGGCCACGCGATGGTGTACGCGCCGGTATCGGGCGGAGCGTGCAGCGATACGGGCGCGCAGACGGTCGCGCATGTCGCGTTGCCGGCGTTCTCGATTCCGCGGCCCGCGCCGGTCGGCGGCTACGCCGTCAGCGGCAGTGCGATTCACGTCGCGCAGGACGGCACGGGCACGCTCGACATCGCCGGCACGACGATGCCGCTGATCGTGTTCGACGATGTCGACTGCCGCGCGTGCGGCGGCGCCGGCTGGTACGAGCTGCACACGGTCGTGTGGGACGCGACGCACGAGCGCACGGTGTTCGTGATCGTCTATCTGATCAACGGCAGCGCGAGCTCCGTCGAGCTGGCGTACGCGCGCTCCCTGCCCGACCTCGGCGATCCGATCGGCACGCGCACGCTCGCCGCGACGTGGATGACGCCCGCTGCGCGCCATAAGCCGGCCGCCGCACACGGGATGACGCCCCCGTCGCTCAGGCGTTGAGGCGATCGGTGTCGGGGACGATCTGCGACGTCAGCACGCCGAGGTTGCCGCTCGCGAGCGTGCACATCGCGTAGTGGACGAGCGGCGCGGTCGCGGGGCCGGTGAGCACGGCGCCGTCGAACGAGAACAGGGATCCGTGGCGCGGGCAGATGAAGTCGTTGCCCTGCACGCGCGTCGTGAAGCCCTGATGCGGGCATCGCGCCGTCAACGCGTAGAGGCCGTTCGCGTCGCGGACGACGAACACGAAGCCGCTTGCGAAGTAGACCGGCGTGTTGAGCGTGAACGTCGAGGGTGGCCCGACGTCGAGCGCGCCGGTCGTCGGGCAGACGCCGCCAGAGCGCGCAGGCGCATCGATCGTCGGCTCGTCGGAGGATCCACACGCGGCGACCGCGAGGCAGCCGGCCAGCCCGGTACAGAAGTGGCGGCGGGAGATCGTGACGAGGCGGGTCATCGACCGCGATCATGGCGTGCGCCTGCGGGCTCGACAAGCGGCGCCGATCACGGAGGCGTTTCGACCCGTCAGCGGCGGCGCGCGCGCGCCTTCGCAGGCGCCTTCTTACCGGCCGGTTTCTTCGCGGCCGGGTTCTTCGCCGCCGACTTCTTCTCCGTGTTGAGCGCGATCGCCTCGCGGATCAGCGCCTTGAACGCCTTCTCGTTCAGCTTCTCGCCCTGGCGGATGTCGATCGCGCGGCGGGCGTTTCCGTCGAGGCTCGAGTTGAACAGCTTCGACGGATCCTCGAGCGAGGCGCCCTTGGCGAACGTCAGCTTGACGACCTCCTTGTACGACTCGCCCGTGCAGATGATGCCGTCGTGCTCCCAGACCGGCGTTCCCATCCACTTCCATTCCTCGACGACGTCGGGGTCGGCCTCGTGGATCAGCGTGCGCACGCGTGCGAGCGTCTCGCCGCGCCAGTCGCCGAGCTCGGCGATGCGCTTGTCGATCAGCGCGGAGGGGGCCGTCATCGCGCCCCCGTGCGCTTCGCCATCGAGTCCGCGAGCGCGCCGAGGATCCAGCTCCAGCCGGCCTTCTGCGCGCGGCCTTCCTCGTCATCGGGCACGCCGGTCTGCCTGATCGTGACCCACGTGCCGCCGTCGCGCGCCTCGAACGTCGTCGTGACGATGCTCTCGCGGCCCTTCGTCGCCTCGCAGACCCACGTGTGCTCGGCGAGCTTGCCGCGATCGAGCCGCGTGAACCGGCCGTAGTGCGTCCACGTTTGGCCGCCGGCGGTGACCGCGTGATAGAAGAGCCCGTCGATCTTGGCGTCGAAGATGATCTTCGACTTCTGGTGCTGCGTGTTCGGCGAGAACCACGGACCGCCCGGGCAGTGCGGGTCGATCCAGACGGCGTAGACCTCGTCGGGGGCGGCGGGAATCTGGCGGGTGAATTCGAGGGTGGTGAGGTTCATTTGGGCTTCCTGTTCGCGAAATAGGCTTCGAGACGATCGAGGCGCTCCGTCCAGTACTGCTCGAACTGCGCGGCGTAGCTCGCGACCTCGCGCAGCGGCGCGGCATCGAGCTCGAGCGTGTGCTCCCGGCCCTGTCGCGTACGTCGCACCAGCCCGGCGTGCTCGAGCACCTTGACGTGCTTGGACACGGCCGCGAGCGACATCGCGAACGGAGCCGCGATATCGGTGATCCGGGCCGGGCCGCGGGTCAGCCGGTCGACGATCGCCCGCCGGGTCGGGTCGGAGAGCGCCAGGAGCGTCGTGGAGAGCGTTTCCACGAGCATTGGTTAACCTATCGGTTGAATGTTGTCAACCCGCGAGCTGAGGTCTGGTGCGCCAGCCTGAGGGCGACACCCGCACCCGGCGCCTCGCAACGTCCCGCAATCACGCACGTCGGCGCTGGCGCGGTCATTGCTGTGCCAGGCCGCATGCGCGTTGCCTTCTTCCTGGTGATCTGCGGGTGTGCGTCCAACGGAGGCAGCGTGTCGGGCAACGTCCCCGGCGGCGGGTTCGACTTCGCCGACACGGTCTCGGCGACGATCACCACCAACGATGGCAACGGCGGTACCAGCAGCTACGCGCAGATCGTGATCGGCAGCACGAGCGGGTTGTGCGGCGATGCCGGCGCGGTGCCGCCGATCGATCGCAAGGGGTCGCGCGCGATCATCATCGAGCTGCGAGACATCACCGGCTCGCAATCGACGGCTCCGGCGGCGGCGGCCCCGTACACGATCTATCCGAACACCGGCAGCGAGCCGCCCAAGTCGGCATCGCTGATGACTGTCGGGCTCGACAACACGTGCCAGACCGTCGACGCGCAGACTGCGCAGGCGCAGAGCGGGACGGTGACGCTGACGGCGGCGAGCGGCGGCGTCTACAAGGGCTCGTTCGACGTCACGCTCAATACGGGCGATCACCTGACGGGCAGCTTCGATCCGACGGCGTGCCCTGCCCTGCAGGCGGCCGCGACGAATAGCGACACGCCTCGTTGCATGTAGCGGTAGCATCGCCGCATGAAGCGCGCGGCGGCTCTCGTGTTCCTGCTCGGCTGTCATGCATCGCGGCCCGTGGCGGCGCCGACATCGACGCCCGCGCCCGCGCCCGCACCCGCACCGCTCGCGCATGCAGCGGGACGCGCGGACGTCGTCGCGATGCCGCATCAGCCGCTCGCCGAGCTCGTCGTGAGCGGGAGGCCTTGCGGTCCCGCGCCGATCACCGAGCCGCGGCCGTTGCCGTTGCCGCCGCCGCACGGGCCGATCGTGTTCGTCGGCAAGCCGATCGATCCGTGCGCGCGCGGCACGCTGGTCGATCGACGGTAGCGCACGGAGTTTTCTGTGTTGCACCGGCGCACGGTTGCCGGCGACGGGTCGCGGTCCACAGTCGATCATGACGTTGGAGCTGATCAGTCACCCGTTGTGTCCGTACGTGCATCGCACGAGCGCGCTGCTTGCCGAGATCGATGTTCCGTTCACGGCGCGGTTTGTCGACCTCAAGGCGAAGCCGGAGTGGTTCCTCGCGCTGTCGCCGCGCGGCAAGGTGCCGGTGCTGGTCGTCGATGGCGTCGCGCTGTTCGAATCGGCCGTGATCCTCGAGTACGTCGCGGAGCGGTTCGCGCCGGAGCTCGTGCCCGAAGATCCGCTCGCGCGGGCGCGCCAACGGATGTGGATCGAGATCTCCGGCGACCTGATCATGGGGCAGTACAAGATCGCGACCGCCGGGAGCGCGAACGACCGGGCGGTGGCGGTGGCGCAGAGCGGGGAGACGCTGGCGCGGTTCCAGCCGCTGATCGAGGGGGCGTACGTCGGGGGCGCGCGACCGGGGCTGATCGACTTCGCGGCCGGGCCGGCGCTGGTGCGGTTCGAGAAGCTTCAGGCGGCGCTCGGGCTCGATATCTATCGAGAACTGCCGGCGGTTGCGGCATGGTCGCGCGCGATCGCGGGGCGGCGCGCCTTTACCACGACGCTGGTCGAGGACTTCGACCGCCGGTTCGAGGAGATGATCGTGCGCCACAGCGCAGCCGCGTGACGCGGGCGCACGGGAGCGCGCCGGCGCACGCCGGGATCGGGAGTGAGTGACTGGCGGGGTAGTTATCGTCGGAGATCGCCGACCTCGGTGATAGTGTGGCGCTCGATGGGCTCGACATCATCGTCTGAACGTGAGCACGCCGCGCGCGTTGCCGCGCTGACGGACGTCGAGTCGTTGCGCGCCGACGTCAGCGAGCTGCGGCAGGCGCAGACCGAAGCCGCGCTGCTGCTCGCGCTCGCCGAACGCACCGCGAATGCGGCGACGCTGCAGGACGTGTTCGATGCCGCGCTCGATGCGACGTGCGCCGCGCTGATGGTGCCGCGCGCTGCGATCCTGCTGTTCGACGACGATGGCGTGATGCGGTTCAAGGCGTGGCGCGGATTGTCGGAGACGTATCGCGCGGCGGTCGACGGTCACTCGCCGTGGCGACCGGAGCAGAGTGATCCGGCGCCCGTGATCGTCGGTGATGTGACGCAGGAGCCGTCGCTCGCCGCGTTCAGCGGGACGTTCGCGGCGGAGCGGATCGGTGCACTCGCGTTCTTTCCGCTCGCATACGAGGGTCGACTGCTCGGCAAGGTCATGGCGTACAGCGAGCCCGTGCGCGAGCTGTCGTCGCGCGAGGTGCGGCTCGCGATGGCCGTGTCGACGCATGTCGCGATGAGCGTCGTGCGCCAGCAGGCAGTCGCGCGCGAGCGCGAGGCGACGCGCCGGCTCGAGGCGGGTGTGCGGGCGCGCGAGGAGATCCTGTCGATCGTGTCGCACGACCTGCGCACGCCGCTGAGCGGCATCCTCACCGCGACCGAGCTGCTCGAGCGTCTGCACATCGAGCCGCCGATGGGCGAGCGCGTGCGCCGATCGGTCGACAGCATTCGCCGGCTGACGGCGCGGATGTCGCGGCTGATCAACGACCTGATGGACTTCGCGAGCATCGAGAACGGTCACTTCTCGATCGATCCGATCGACACCTCGCCCGAGGACATCGTGTCGGGGACGCTCGAGGCGTTCCTCGCGCAGGCGGCGGAGCGCGAGATCGCGATCGATGCGCGCGTCGCGAGCGAGTGCCCGCGACTTCACGCGGATGAAGAGCGCGTCGTGCAGGCGCTGACGAACCTCGTGGCGAATGCCGTCAGCGTCACTCCGCGCGGCGGGCGCATCGCGCTCGTGGCGGACTGCACCGCCCAGTCCGTGCGCTTCTCCGTCGCCGACACGGGACCGGGGATTCACGCGGACGAGCTTCCGCACCTGTTCGAGCGCTACTGGCGCAGCCCGAGTGCCGCGTACAAGGGCACCGGCCTTGGCTTGCCGATCGCGAAGGCGATCGTCGACGCGCATGGCGGCCGCATCTGGGCCGAGAGCGCGCCGGGGCGCGGCAGCACGTTCCACTTCGAGCTTCCCGCGTCGGCCCGCGTCGGCTAGCCGCGGCCGGCGACGATGCAATCGCCCGCGTAGAGCGCCTCGACCTCGACCGCGCGTCGCGCGAGAACCGCGCGCTGATTGATGTACCCCTTGTCGGTGATCTCGCCGTGATCGATCGACGGCGGCTCGCTCAGCACGCGAGCCCGCGTGATCTTCGCCGCGGAGCCGGTGCGTGTCGCGTTGCAGCGTGCGAGGCCGTCGGCAAGCGCCGCATCGTCGATCACGTGGCCGGGCGCGGCGAACACGAGCGCACCGACCTCGTCGCGATCGTGGCCGGTGATCACGGCGTCGGCGACGAACGGCGAGCACGCCGCCACCAGCGCGATCCGCAGCTCGCCGACGTGGACCCACGTGCCCGACGTCAGCTTGAAGTTCTCGGCGGTGCGCCCGTCGAACACGACCCCGCGCGCCGGCTCGCTCGGATCCGCAAGCCGCCCCGCATCGCCCATCGGATAGAACCCGTGCGCATCGCGCGGCGCCGGCTCGATGCCGCCTCCCGCGATCCAGTAGCCGGGCGTCACGCTCGGTCCCTTGACGCGCATCTCGAGCTTGTCGCCGCTGGGCACGAATGCAAGCGTCAGCCCGGGCGCCGGCAACCCGATGACGCCCGCGCGATCGATCGGGAAATGCACCTGCGTCACCAGCGGCGACGTCTCCGTCGAGCCCCACGCCGACACCATCGCGGGCGACTTCCCGGCGCGCTTCGCGACCGCGGCCAGCCGGCCCCACGTCGCGGGCGACAGCGCCGCCGCCGCGTAGAACACGATGTCGAGATCGCGAAAGAACGTCTCGCGAAGCGCGTCGTCGGTCTCGAGCGCGGCGACGAGCATGTCGAACCCGCGCGGCACGTTGAAGTACAGCGTGCTCGGCACCTCGCGCAGGTTCGCGAGCGTCGTGTCGAACGCGCCGGGCGCGGGCTTGCCGCCGTCGATGTATAGCGTCCCGCCGTGAGCGAGGATCATGTTGAAGTTGTGGTTCGCGCCGAACGTGTGGCTCCACGGCAGCCAGTCGACGATCACCGGCGGCCGATCGTCGAGGAACGGCCAGCCCGCCGCGATCGCCGCCTGGTTCGCGCACAGCATGCGATGCGTGTTGACGACGCCCTTCGGCGTCCCCGTCGACCCCGACGTGAACAGGATCTTCGCGACCGTCTCCGGCGCGATCGCCGCGAACGCCTCGTCGACCGCAGCTGTCGGCTCGGCGGCGCGCACGTCGAACCGCGACACGCCGAGCGCCGCGAACGCACGATCGAACGCCGCGCCCTCCGCCCAGACCGCCCCCGGCGCGAGCATCGCGATCAGCGCGCGCAGCTTTCCGTGATCGGCCGAGGCGAGCGAGTACGCCGGCGACACCGGCGCCACCGGCACCCCGACATGCATCGCGGCCAGCGCGAGCAACGCATGCGCGATCGAGTTGCCGCTGAGGACCGCGACCGGTGCGGTCGGCCCGAGCCCCGCATCGAGCAGCGCCTGCGCGAGCCCGCGAACCTGCGCGAGTGCCTCGCCGTAGGACACGCGGCGCCAGTCGCCGTCGGCGCGCTCGGCGAGAAACGTGCGCTGCGGCGCCTCGGTCGCCCATCGCACGAGCCAGTCACCGACGCAGCGCGCGCTCGACGGCTCGGGCATCGGCGAGCGCAGCACGAAGCCGCCCTCGGCGAACGGCCACGACGTGCGCAGCACGACCGCGGGCGCGAACCGCGCGGTCACGCGTGCCTCGCGGCGCCGGTGTGCCTCGCCAGCCCTGCCCGGCTCGTCGCGCGAAGTCGCGTCGTCACGCGACGAGCGTACCGCGCTTACGACGGCTGGAGCGCTCGCTCCTGCGCGATCGGCGGCGGCACCGAGCCACGCGCCCGCGCCCGACGACGCTGCGCCAGCGGCACGGCGCCCGCCTTCCGCGCGCGCGCGACTTTCGCCTGCCGCCACGCGCGATACGCCCGCGCAACGCCCGCGGCCGCCACCGCCGCGCCGATGCCGAGGAGGTCGCCCCAGAACACGTCGTGCGGCCAGTGCTCGCGCTTCGCGACGCGCGCGCAGTCGACCGACAGCTTCGCGCCGAGCGCGGCGGGCAGTGCCCACCACGCGCCCGCATTGCCGACGACCGCGAGCGCGAGCGCGCCGATGCCCGCCGCGTGCGTGCTCGGGAACGACTGCTCGGGGTGCTTGTCGAACAGCCGCGGCCGATGCTCGGGCGCCGTGCGCTTGAACAGGTCGCCGACGAGCACGGCGAGCGGCGCCGCGAGGCCGATCGCGATCGCGGACTCGGCATGCCTGCGCGCGAGCAGCGCGGCCAGCCCGAGCGACACGCCGACGACGACCGGCGGTTTGTCGAGCTGATCGAGCATGCGCATCACCTCGGGCGCGTCGAGCTTCTCGACGGCGCGGCGCACCGGGCGCGTGTCGACCGCGCAGGCGAGGTCTTTGAGCCACTGAACATCGAGCTTGTCGAGCATGCTCATGGGCGCTCCTAGCGACGCTTGTCGTCGTTGCGGTCGTGGCCGCGCGGCGCGGCCGGGACGGCGTGGGGCTCGGGACGCGGCGGCTCGGCGCGCTGCGGCTCGGGACGCGGCGGTTCCGCACGCGGCGGTTCTGCACGCGGCGGTTCGACGCGCCGCGGTTCCGGCCGCACCGGCTCGGGCCGGTTCATCTCCGGGCGCGCGGGCTCGGGACGCGCCGGTTCGTTGCGCGGCTCGGGACGCGCCGGCTCCACGCGATTCATTTCGGGACGCGGCGGCTCGGGACGCGCCGGCTCGTTGCGCGGCTCGGGGCGCGTGGACTCCGTGCGCTGCGGCTCGGGACGTGGCGTGCGATCCATCTCCGGGCGCGGCGCGCGATTCGGCTCCGCACGGTTCGCATCCGGGCGCGGGGTCGGCGCACGGTTCGCATCCGGGCGCGGGCTCGGCGCGCGATTCGGCTCCGCGCGGTTCGGCTCGACGCGATTCAAGTCGGGACGCGGCGCCGGCGTGCGCTCCGGCCGGTTCGGCTCGGCGCGGTTCATGTCAGGCCGCGTCGGCTCGGGGCGCGTCGGCGTCGCCGTCGGACGGGCCGGCGCCTTCGTCGCGCGCTGCTCGACGACCTTCTTGATCTCCGTGTGCTGATCGAGACGACGCGCGTTCTGCTGCTCGATCTGCGGCTTGCGCTGCTGCGCGTGCTGGACGGCCGTGCGGGCCTCCGGCGCCGGCAGGCGGCCCAGCTGCTTCGGCGGGAGGTGCTTGACCTCGGCGCGGACGTGGTGCGCCGCGAGGCGCTCGGGCGCCGGGCCGGCGACGACCTGCTGTGCGCCGATGTTCGCGCGATACGTGATCGGCCGTGCCTGGCGATGGATCACCTGGACGCGCTCGGTCGGCTCGTAGTACCGCGTGACGTTGACGTCGAGGAGGTGGTCGGCCGGGCAGTAGTGATAGGCGACGTACGGCATCTGGTAGCCGGCGTCGATCACGACCTGCGGGGCGAGCGGGGCCCAACCGAGGTCATCGCCCGCGTCGTACCACTCGACCCAGTTCGGGCCCCAGGTCGTGTCGGGGATCCACATCCAGCGGCCGTAGTCGTTGGAGAAGAACCAGCGGCCGTAGTGCGATGTCGCCCACGCGTACGGTTCGTCCGAGATCCAGACAAAGCCGACGTCGGTGTTCTCCCAGTGGCCGTTCGTGTACGGCACGTAGTCACTCTGATCCGGGATGAACGCCTGGCCGACCATCGGGTCGTCGACCCAGACGCCGTACGGCGAGAGCTGATCGTAGAAGACGTCGGTCGAGTCGATCGCTTCGGCCGGTGGAGATGAATTCCAGCTGAACGAGACGTCTGCGGAGATCTGCGCATGTGCGACGAGGGGGGACGCGCCCAGCGCCACTGCCAACCAAAGCGTTCGTAGGTTCATGCCCTGGGTAGCAGCAAGCGATGCGCCGCGTCGGCCCGCGACCGATCGGCAGGTTGAGCGGTGGGGCCGCGCCGTCGCGCCACGCCGCACGTTCGGTCGCGCACGTACGATATGCTCGCAGCGTGAGCAGGGGTCGCAATGTGCCGCTCGTGACGGCGATCGTCGCGAGCGTGGTGGCCGTGGCGATCTGCGCGGTCAGTGTTTCGGTGCGGCCGATCGCGGGGCTCGATGCGTTCGAGCACATGCTGATCGACGCGCGGTTCAAGCTGCGTGGGCCGCGCGCGCCGGCGACCGACCGGATCGTCATCGTCGGGCTCGATGATGCAGCGCGGGCGCGCTACCCCGAGGTGTTCCAGACGCGCGCGGGATGGGCGCGGCTGATCACGGCGCTGTCGGCGTACCAGCCGAAGGTGATCGCGCTCGATCTGTTCTTCAGTGCGCCGGAGGTGATCTTGCCGGATGCGCTCGCGCACCGCGTGAAGATGGTCGCGGAGGCGCCGCCCGAGGGTGGCGATCCGCAGCTGGTCCAGCTCGTGCGCGATGTCGCCGAGGAGCTGCGCGGTGACGAGAAGCTGGCGGCCGCGATCGCGGAGAGCCATCGCGTGTTCCTCGGCGCGTTCTTTCATGGCGGGCGTGGCGCGAGCGGCGCGGCGCCGCCGGGGCTCGAGCTCGCGCGACATGGCGAGGCGGCCGACAGCGGCGGCGGTGGCGAGCGGCGGCCGATGCACGCGGCGTATGTCGACTTCACGCGCCACGACATCGGCGCGGGCGCGGTCGGTGCAGGCGCGCTCAACAACTTCCGCGACTCCGACGGGACCGTGCGGCGGATGCCGCTCGCGATCGAATACGGAGGCGCGCTGTACATGCCACTCGGGCTCGCCGTCGCGCTCGCCGGCGCCGGCAAGCCGGGCGACACGCGCTACATCGCCGGGCAGGACGTCATGCAGGCGATGGGCAAGACGCTGCCCGTCGGGCCGGCCGCATCGCTCTCGCTCGACGTGCTCGGGCGCGGCCAGCTGCCGCGGATCAGCGCCGCCGATGTGCTCGCCGGCACGGCGCCCTCCGCCGCGCTCGAGGACAAGCTCGTGTTCGTCGGCTTCACGTACGCCGCGTACGACAAGATCGAGACGCCGCTCGACGCGATCGCCGACGGCATCGAGCTCCACGCGACGCTCGCCGAGAACGTGCTGACCGATCATCTGCTGCGCCTCGCCGGCCCGGCCTGGGCGATCGTGGCGACCGCCATGCTCTGCGGCATCGTGATCGCGGCGCAGCTGCGGCGCGTGCGCAGGCGTAGCTGGTTGCCGCCGGTGATCGCGCTCGGCGGCATCGCGCTCTACATCGTCGCCGCGCAGGTCGTGTTCGCACACGGAATGATCATCCAGGTCGCGGCGCCATGCGTGCTGTCGCTGATCGTGCTCGGCGCAGCAACGGTCGGCGGGCTCGCCACCGAGGGCCGCGGGACGGC
>JAFAOG010000132.1 GCA_019237945.1 Deltaproteobacteria bacterium
AGGGGAGGGGGCGGCCATGGGCGCCTCGGCGGCTAGCGCCTTGCCCATTACCCCGCAATCCACTATGCGCTGCCCGATTTTTAGGCACACTCCTCCCGTGAAACCGCTGCCCTCTCCGCCGGCGCCCAAGCCGATCCACGTCGGTCCGCTCCGCATCGACTGCCCGGTCGTGCTTGCGCCGATGACGGGGGTGACCGACCGGCCGTTCCGGGTGGCGGTGCGGCGCTACGGCTCGGGTCTCAACGTCACCGAGATGATCGCCAGCGAGGCGGCCATCCGCGAGACGCGCCAGAGCATCCAGAAGGCCGAATGGGACGCGATCGAGGAGCCGGTCTCGATGCAGCTGGTCGGCTGCGATCCTCGCTCGATGGCCGAGGCCGCGAAGCTGCAGGAAGGCAACGGCGCCGCCATCATCGACATCAACTTCGGCTGCCCCGTGCGCAAGGTCGTCGGACAGTATGCGGGCAGCGCGCTGATGCGCGAGGTGCCACTCGCCATCAAGCTGATGGAAGCGACGGTGAAGGCCGTTTCGGTGCCGGTTACGGTCAAGATGCGCATGGGCTGGGACCACGCCAGCCTCAATGCGCCCGAGCTCGCCCGCGTCGCCGAGGACCTGGGCGTCAGGATGATCACCGTCCACGGCCGCACTCGCAACCAGATGTACAAGGGCGAGGCCGACTGGGCGTTCGTCCGCAAGGTCAAGGACGCGGTGGCGATCCCGGTGATCGTCAACGGCGACATCTGCACGATTGCCGACGCCGCGCGGGCGCTCGAGCTCTCGCGCGCCGACGGGGTGATGATCGGCCGCGGCGCCTGCGGCAAACCGTGGTTGCTGGCGAAAGTGATGCACTGGTGGCGCAGCGGCGAGGCGCTGCCAGACCCCGACCTGGAAGAGCAGTATGCGGTGCTGGTCGAGCATTACCGCGCGATGCTGGCGCACTATGGCGAAGACACCGGCGTCAAGATCGCCCGCAAGCATCTGGGCTGGTACACCAAGGGCCTGCCGGGCTCGGCCGAATTCCGCAACTTCGTCAACTTCATCGCCGACCCATACCAGGTGCTGGGCGAGATCGAACGTTTCTACGAGCCGTTCGTGCGGCGCCAGGCCGCATGAACGACACTCACGACGCAGGCGTCCCCGACGCTCGCGAACAGCTGGCCGGCCTCAACTTCGCACTGCTGCTGGTTGGCCCGGACCTGAGCATTCGCGAGGCCAATCCAGCGGCCGAGAGCCTGAGCGGGCAAAGTGCGCGGCGCCTGGTCCGGCGGCGACTCCTCGACGTGGTGCAGGTCGACGACGAGCGAATCGGCGCCAAGCTGGTCGAGGACGAGGCGGAGTTCGTGGCCCGGGGCGTCGAGGGCCGCATCGAAGGGCGCCCGTTGGTGCTCACGGTCGGCGTCTCGATGCTCGTCAACCACCCAGGCTGGCGCATGGTCACTTTGGCGGAAGGCGGGCCCTCCGAGGCGCGCGCCGAGGATCAGTCCGCCCGCGGGCTGCGTGCGCCGGCGGTGCTCGCGCACGAGATCAAGAACCCGCTCGCGTCGCTCAAGGGCAACGCGCAGCTGCTCGCGAGCACGCTCGACGAGGGCAAGCCGAAGCAGAAGGCGGTGCGCGTTGTCGACGAGGCGGTGCGGCTCGAGAAGCTCGTCGCCGATCTGCTCGCGTTCGTGCGCACCGGCGAGCTCGACCGCGCGCCGACGCCACCCGCGCGGCTCGTTCCCGACGGCGTCGAGGTCGATGCGGGCGCGGCGCCGGCGACGTGGTCGCTCGACGAGGCGCGGATGCGGCAGGTGATCTCGAACCTCGTGGAGAACGGGCAGGCCGCGGGCGGTCCCGTGACGGTGCGGATCGCGGCCGAGGATGCGCGCCTCGTGATCGAGGTCGCCGATCACGGGCCCGGCGTGCCCGCCGAGGACAAGGAGCGCATCTTCGAGCCGTTCTTCACGAAGAAGACGCGGGGGACCGGGTTAGGGCTCGCGATCGCGCGGCGAATCGTCGAGTCGCACGGCGGGACAATCGTCGTGCGCGATGGTACGAGCGGAGGCGCGGTGTTTCGCATCGAGATCCCGGAGGCATGAATGGCACGCATTCTGGTCGCAGATGACGAACCGGGGTTGCGCGAGTTCATCGTCGACGCGCTCGAGCTCGACGAGCACGAGGTCGTCCCGGCGCCCGACGGCAAGGCGGCCGCAAAGCTCCTCGACGAGCGCAGCTTCGAGCTCGTGATCACCGACCTCAAGATGCCCGGTCTCGACGGCCTGTCGATCCTGCGAAAGGTCCGCGCCGAGCAGCCGGAGACCGAGGTGATCGTGATGACGGCGCACGGCACCGTCGACAACGCGGTCGAGGCGATGAAGCTCGGCGCGTTCGAGTATCTCCAGAAGCCGCTGAGCGGCCCCGACGAGCTGCGCCTCCTGGTCGGGCGTGCGGTCGAGCGGCGCGGGCTGCGCGATCGCGTCGAGGCGAGGCATGTCGAGCCGCACGGCCCACCGCTGACGTACGGCGATCCGGTGATGAAGCCGGTCGTCGAGGCGATCGACAAGGTCGCGCGCACGAATGCGACCGTGCTGCTGCTCGGCGAGAGCGGCACGGGCAAGGAAGTGGCGGCCCGCGACATCCACGCGCGATCGCCGCGCGCGACCAAGCCATTCATGGCGATCAACTGCGCCGCGCTGAGCGAGCAGCTGCTCGAGAGCGAGCTGTTCGGCCACGAGAAGGGCGCGTTCACCGGCGCGACCGAGCGCAAGCGCGGCCGGCTCGAGCTTGCCGACGGCGGCACGTTCTTCCTCGACGAGGTCGGAGAGCTCAAGCCCGAGCTGCAGGCCAAGCTGCTGCGCGTGCTGCAGGAGCGGCGGTTCGAGCGCGTCGGTGGCAGTCGCACGCTCGAGGTGGACGTTCGGTGGGTCGCCGCCACGAACCGCGACCTGCGCGCGATGATCGATCAAGGCGCCTTCCGCGAGGACCTGTATCACCGCCTCGCCGTGTTCCCGATCAAGCTGCCGCCGCTGCGCGATCGCCGCGCCGATCTGCTGCCGATCGCGAAGACGCTGCTCGTGCGCGTTGCGGCGGACCTCAAGCGCGGTGTCCCGAAGCTGACGCCAGCGGCGGAGCAGCGCCTGATGGCCGCATCGTGGCGAGGCAACGTCCGCGAGCTCGCCAATGCGCTCGAGCGAGCCGCGATCCTCGCCGACAACGACGCGATCGACGCCAGCCACCTGTGGATCGAGGACGCGCCGGCGCCGGCTGCATCGCGCGGCATCCAGACGCTCGCGGAGCTCGAGAAGGACGCGATCCAGCGGGCGCTCGAACAGGTCGGCGGCAACCGCAAGAAGGCCGCGGAGCTGCTCGGCATCGGCGAGCGGACGCTCTACGACAAGCTCAAGAAGCTCGACGAGGCTTAAGCAGCCTTCTGCTGCGGCGTGTTGTGCGGCGTCGGGTGGCGCATCACGCGGAACGCCTCGAGCGCGCCGTTGACGACCTGCGTGACCATCAGCGGGTTCTTCGAGACGCCGTCGAGCGCCGACGCGAGCTGCTGCCAGCGCAGGCCGAGCGCGCTCGAGCCCGCCATGTACGTGCCGGCGATCGACGACTCGAACGGCAGCCGGCGCATCAGGTGGCGATGCAGCATGCCGTTCATGAGGCGGCCGCGCTCGACGACGTACATCCAGCCCAGCGCCTGGGCGACGCCCTTGAAGCTGGTCGTCTCGTAGAGGTCGGGGAACCGGCCGAGCGTCGCGAGGTCCTTCTCGAGGACCGGCGCGAACAGGCGCGGCGCGATGTCGATCACGGCGTCGAGGCCGGGCGTCC
>JAFAOG010000593.1 GCA_019237945.1 Deltaproteobacteria bacterium
GCCCGCAAGGGCATGCGGGTTCGAATCCCGCCTCGCGCACCAACATTCCAAACGAGCTCGCCTTCGGAGGCTCGCGAGGCTCGTTTCCGATTGAGCCCGCGATGCGTCGGCTGCAGCGAGTGGCAGTTCGGACACAGGATGCGTAGATTCTCGAGACGGTTGTCACGGCGATCGCCGTTGATGTGATCGAGCTCGACGGGAATCACACCATCGAGCGGACGCCGCTCGGCCCAGCCACAGAGCTCGCAGGCAGCGGTCTTTAGACCTTCCGCGAATAGTCGGAGCTTGAGCGTATGGCTCGCGACGTGGCTATCGGCGACGAGCACCTCATCGAGCGGCGTAGGATCGCGGCGCCAGTTTCCGTGAAATGCGATGGACGCATGAAAATGCGACGTATCGAGAGCCAACTCGCGGATGCGCCGCTTGATCGCATCGTAGTTCCCGCCCGCCGGGATCAGTCCGAGCTGCCGGATCACGCTCGCGTAGTTGCTGCATGTCGATACGGCATCGCGCAGCTGCTCGTCGGTCCACGAGACTCCTCGGCGACCGCGCGGTCCTCGTCGGAAGTACGGCATCGTCACGCCGAGCTGCCACATCCGCCGCTTCAGTCGGTTGAAGTGGTGCCCCGTGACAGGAAGACCAAGCGCGCTCAGCACCTCCGTCGCCGTGCGTGAACGTTTGACGACGTCGATGAGCACGTCATCGCTGACGGCCAACCGCCTCGCTGGTGCACGGCCGGCGCTATCGAAATGGCTCGTATCCAGCCCTGCCTTCTCGATGCAGCGCTTCACGTGCTTCCGCGACCCCTCGGCGAGCCCGAGCTTTCGGTGCACATCCCGATACGTCTTCGACGACGCGACGGCCTCGGCCAACTGCTCGTCCGTCCACGACCTCTTGATCCATCCCATGAAGAGATCGTCGCATGCGCCTCTGACATCGCAGCGTCCGCGTTCCGGACGTCAGTGCGTGTGGATCACGTGCGACAGCAGCTCGCCCGCGAGGTAGTGCGTGCCCTTCGGCGGCCAGCGCTTGCCGCTGCGCATGAACGTGTTGACGCCTCGGCCTTCGTGATCGCGGCGCAGCGACGGGCGGTTCGCGTCGAGGAAGCCGCGGCGGATCACGCCGCCACTGGCGTACACGAATTCGGTCACGGCGCGATCGTCGCGCGCCACGACGACCGCGATCAGATCGGCGTCGGCATCCGACTCGATCTGATCGAACACGAGCAGGTCACCCGGCTGCGGCGCCTCGTCGAGCTCGCGCAGCCGCGATGTCTCGCGCGCCCACGACAGCAGCGGCTCGCCTTCCCGCACGGCGGGGGCATCGGCGCCGAGCGCATCCGCCCATGCGATCGCGAGGTCGAACGCGTTCGCCTTCGTGCGGCGGCCGACCAGCGCGCGCAGATCCGCCGGCGTGTGCGGCGCGAGCAGCGGGGCGTCGGACGGCAGGCGGTGCGGCGCGGGCAGGCGCGAGATCACGACCCCCGAGGCGGCCGGCTCGACGACACCGGTGGCCGTCGCCTGGGCCGCGACTGCATCGGCGGCGGCCGCAGACGCGATCGGAGGCGGCGCGGCCTCGATGCCGGGGACGCCGCGCGCGGTCGTCGTGTGAAGCGGCGCCGCGTGATGGGCGAGGCGCGCAGGTTCGGGCGGGCGAGGCGCGGCAAGGGGCGCGGCCAGCGGCGGCGGTGGAACATCGGCCGCGCCGAGCATCGGCGACGCGAAGCGATAGGCGTGCGTGCGCGTCGCGCAGCCTGCGAGGAGCAGGGCGAGCAGGGCGGGACGGCGCATGGGCCGAGGATCGCGCTCGCCGACGAGGCGGGCCAATTTTCAGCCGCGGGGCTCGGCGCCCGCGCGGGCCGGCGCGGCGCGGGGGCGGCGCGGGTTTTCCCGAGCGCAGGATGAGGCGCGTGGTAGAAGGCAGGCGTGACCCGGTACGACCTGTTCCGCAAGCGCATCGCGCCGATCGCGTTTGGCGTCGCGATCGTGCTGCTGGCGCGCGACTCGTGCATGAAGCAGGAGCGCACGCACGCGACGATCGTGCTGGAGCCGGGGGCGGCGCGGCCGGAGATCCGGAGCGTCGAGGCGGATCTGTTCATCAACGGCGAGCAGATCACGGCGTTCCGGCGCGACGCGGTCGAGGGCGCGTACATCGGGCCGATGCAGTTTCAGGCGGCGCTGCCCGCGCACGATGCGGATTTGCGGCTCGATGTCGACCTGGGGGCACGCGGCCACCGGGCGTTCGTGCGGCACGTGCACACGGACGAGGGCGCAACCGTGACCGTTCCGCTCGAGTCCGACCTCCGCTGAGGTACTCTCGGCAGGTGCGAGCAGTTTGGTGCGCACTCGTCGTGGTCACCGCGGCGTGCGGCGATAATTTTCAAGGGAACATCTCGATCGAGACGCCGGATGCGTGGGCCGGTGCGGTCGGTGAATTCGTCGCGCTGACGCCGGCGCGCGGGCTCTCGCTCGGCACGGGCGGCGCGCTTCGGATCCGCGTGACCGATGATGCGGCGATCCCGGCCGAGGGGTATGCCGTCGCGCCCGATGGGGCGGGGCGGTGGATCGTGCACGCGCATGACGTGCTCGGGGCGCAGTACGGCGTCGCGGCGGCGCTCGAGAACCTCGGGTTCCGGTGGCGGCATCCGTACGAGATCTATGCGCCGGCCGAGCCCACCGACCGCGGGCAGGAGATCGGGCAGGTCCACGTGCCGCAGATCCGCGTGCGTGGGCTGCACATTCATACGCTGCATCCGATCGAGGGGTACTTCGCGCTGTGGGAGCCGAGTGCGGGCAGCACGAGCGACGCGCACCGGATCATCGACTGGATCATCAAGAACCGCGGCAACTACATCCAGTGGGCCGGGCTCGACGACATCCTGAAGCCCGATCGCTATGCACTGTGGAAGCCGTTCACGCAGGAGCTGATCGCGTACGCGCATGCGCGCGGCGTGGGGATCGGGCTCGACATCGAGCTGTTCGGCCAGAGCAACCTGCAGAACGCGTATGACCTGAGCGATGACCAGACGGGCATGGTGCCGATCTCGCAGGAGGTCGCCGCGCGGCTGCCGCCGATCACGCAGGACCTGCCGTTCGATGTCTATGACCTGAGCTTCGGCGAGTTCTTCGATGCGCAGCCGCAAAAGCTGATCGACGCGATCAACGAGGTCGCCGCGCAGCTGCGGACGTTCGCGCCGCAGGCGGAGATGCACGCGCTCGTGCACGTCGGCGCGACCCAGCGCGTGACGTACATGGGCATGGACATGATCTACTACTTCCTCGTCAAGTACGCGGATCCGTCGGTCGTGCCCGATATCCACTCGGTGATGTACTACGACCTGTTCGAGGACGCGGGCGGCGCATACCAGCACACCGACTTCAGCGAGCACCGCCAGTATCTCGAGGATCGGATGTGCGCCGGGCAGAAGGCGGCGTATCACCCCGAGGATGCGTACTGGGTCGCGTTCGACAACAGTGTGCCGATGTTCGATCCGGTGTACGTGCACAGCCGGTTTGTCGACCTCGACGGGCTCGCGCGGACGGGCTGCGCACTCGACGAGCACCTGATCTTCTCGAGCGGCTGGGAGTGGGGCTACTGGCTCAACGACGTGACGAGCCTGCGCGCGAGTTACGAGCTGCCCGGTGCGGCGCAGGATGGCATCGTCGACGCGTACGCGCCGGATCTCGGGGCCGACGCGGCCGCGATCGTCGACCGGCTGGCGACCGCGCAGCACGATGCGCTGATGACGCAGCACCTCGCCGGCTACATGGCCGGGCGCGATGCGGTGATCGATGCGGGGCGCGTGCTGCACATCGTCTCGCAGCCGGATCGGATCACGTTCGATCAGCTGACGCCCGCGATGATCGACTCGTTCACGGCGACCGTGCTCGGGCCGCTGCAGGATCACATCACCGCACTCGCGAAGATCGAGCATGACTTTGCGCGACTCGATCTGCCGGATAACCGGTGGGCGCGCGAGATCCGCGACGGCATTCACATCGATTTGCTGCGCGCCGAGTTCGTGCTGCACAGCTACGACGCCGTGATCGATCATCTCAACGGCACGAGCGGCCGCCACCTGCAGCTCGCGGAGCAGGTACTGGCGGAGGCGAAGGCGACGGTCGTCGATCACGACGGCGACCTCCACGACACGCACGGCCGCCGCCTGATCGACAAGACGACGAACCAGACGACGTACCAGTTCGGCTACCTCTACATGGCCGATACGCTGTGCTACTGGAACCGCGAGCTCGCGCAGGTGAAGAATCTGCTCGGCGACACGAGCGTCATCCCGCCGGCGTGTGTCTTCTGAGGCGGACGACCGTCTCGACCTGCGGCGTGCCCGGCATCAGATCGAACGGCTCGATCACGTCGGCGCGGTAGGCCGGCGCGAGCGCGGCGAGGTCGCGACCGAGCGACTCGGGGCCGCAGCTGACGTAGACGATCGTCGGCGGGGCGAGCTGGGCGAGCAGGGCGCGCGCGCCGTCGGAGAGGCCCTTGCGCGGCGGGTTGACGACGACGATGTCGGGATCGCCGAGGTCCTCGCGCGACAGATCGCCGGCATCGCCCGCGATCGCGCGCAGCGGCAGGTTCGCCCGCTCGGCGGCGCGGCGCAGCTGGGCGACGGCTTCGCGATCGAGCTCGACCGACGTCACGGTGGCACCGCCGCGCGCGAGGTGCAGGCCGATGCCGCCGAGCCCGGCGAACAGATCGAGTGCACGCGTGCCGCCCGCCTCTCGCGCGAGCTCCGCGACCCGCGCGTACATCGCGGTCGCCTGGGCGCGGTTGACCTGCAGGAACTCGGCGGCGCCGACCGCGATCGACACGCCCGCGAGCTCCTCCGTGATGTGACCGTGGCCGAGCAGCACCTGCGCGCTCGAGCCGCTCGGGACGATCGCGCCGTCGCGGCGATCGTTCGTGATCGCGACGAGGCCGCGCAGCGCCGGATGGCGCGAGAGCGCGTTCGCGACCTGCTCGAGCTTGACGCGCGGAGTGCCGGTCGCGACGACGAGCGCGACCATCACGTCACCTTTCGCCTCGCGCAGGATCACGTAGCGCAGCTCGCCGGTGCGCGCCTTCTCGTCGTACGGCACGAGATCCGCGGCTTCGGCGGCGCCGCGCACCCAGCTCGCGAGCTCGTCGATGATCGGCGCGACGACCTTGCAGCCGAGCGTATCGACGACCGCGTGCGTGCGCGGGGCATACGCGCCGAGCACGAGGTGCTTGCCCGCGAGCCCGACGACGTACTTGCCCTTGTTGCGATACCCGAACAGCGCGGGCGATGGATGCACCGGCGCCACCGTCACGCCGAGGTGCACGAGGGCCTTCGCGACGCGCGCGTGCTTCGCCTCGAGCTGCGCCGGGTACGACAGGTGCTGCCACACGCACCCGCCGCAGCGTCCCCAGCCCGGGCACTTCGGCTGGACGCGGTTCGGGCTCGCCGGCCCCAGCCGCCGCACGACGCGACCCCAGCCCTCCGGCTTGTGCGGGCTGTCGTGATCGATCGCGACCTCGGCGCGCTCGCCGGGCAAGAGGTCCGCGACGTGAATGCGCCGCCCCGCGGAAAGCCCGACGCCAAGGCCGGCCTCGTCGAGCTCGGTCGCCAGGACCTCGCAGCGCTGGGACTTCACAGGCGCCACCTTAGCCCGACTTTGCTAAGGTGCGCGCATGTCTCTGGTCGTGGCTGCTCTGTCTGGTGGCGTCGATAGCGCCACGGCCGCCGCATTGCTCGTCGAGCAGGGACACCAGGTCGTCGGCATGACGATGCGCCTCTACGATGCGCGCGGCACGACCGCCGCCAGCGGCCGCTGCTGCGGCCCGCGCGACATCGAGGACGCCCGCGCCGTGTGCGCGCACCTCGGCATCCCACACCACGTGATCGATCTCGAGCGCGAGTTCGCGGATGCGGTCGTCGAGGACTTCGTCGAGGCGTACCTCGCCGGCGAGACGCCGAACCCGTGCGTGAAGTGCAACCAGCACATCAAGTTCTCGCCGCTGCTCCAGCGCGCGCGCGCGATCGGCGCCGACGTGCTCGTCACCGGTCACTACGCGCGAATCATCGACGGCGGTCTCTACCGCGGCCGCGACGCCGGCAAGGATCAGTCGTACTTCCTGTTCTCGATGCCCGCGCGCGAGCTCGACGCGGTCCGCTTCCCGCTCGGCCACCTGACGAAGGACGAGGTCCGCGCCGAGGCGCACCGGTTCGGCCTGCCGAACGCCGCAAAGGACGAGTCGCAAGAGATCTGCTTCGTGCCCGACGGCGACTACGCCGGCTTCGTCTCGGCCCAGGCCCTGCGCCGCGGCCGCGCGCTGCCGACCGCCGGCAACATCGTCGACGAGACCGGCGCGGTCGTCGGCCGCCACGAGGGCGTGCATCGCTTCACCGTCGGTCAGCACCGCGGCCTCGGCAACCTGACAACGCGCGAGAAGCTGTACGTCACCGCCGTCGATCCGGCGCACGCGGAGGTCCGCGTAGGGCCGAAGACCGCCGCCGAGAAGCGCGAGCTGGCGATCCGCGATCTCCGCTGGCTCGCGCCCGAGACCGATCGCCTCGACGCGCACGTCCAGGTCCGCCACCGCGGCGCCCCGATCGCCGCCACGATCACCGTCTCCGAGGGTCGCGCGAACGTGCAGCTCGCCGAGCCGACGGTCGCCGCCGCGGGCCAGGCCGCGGTGATCTACGCGGGGGACCGTGTGCTCGCGGGCGGCTGGATCCAGTAGGCCGAGAAGAAGAATTACCGCCAAGAAGCCAAGGGGCAGAGAGCCAGCCACCAGACGAGCTTCTTGATCGGCTCTCGTTCCAAAAGCGCTTGGCTTCCTCAGCCTCTCCGCTCCTTGGCGGTAATTCCGGGTCAGTCGCCGGGCGGCGCCGCCGTTAGCCGCGCGGCAGGCCGGAGTCTTTGGGGACGAGCGTCGCGGCGGGGAGCGCCGTCAGCATCGTGACGTGCTTGCCGCCGATCTTGAACGTCGCGTCGGGCAGCGACACGCCGCGGTCGTCGATCGCGACGATCAGGTTGTTCGCGAGCACGAAGGACGTGTGCGGCGTGGTCGCGAGATCCGCGGCGCGCGTGGCGCGGCGGCCGAGCTTCCACTGGCGCATGCCGAGGAAGAAGAGCACGACGACCCAGAACAAGACGCCGGCGACGTGCGAGGCGCGGTCGTCGTGGCTCGTGTCGTTCTGGCCGTAGGCGATCAGCGCCGCGAGCGAGGTGCCGAACCACCACAGGATCGCCCAGGTCTTCTTGGCGTCGGCGACTTCCTTGGCGATCGGCGGGATGCGCTCGGACGGGATCGGAATCGACATGGTTCTACCGGTTATCACGAAAGCAGCGCTTTGCACTCGGGAAGTGACGTGTAGGCGGAGCGCCACTCCGGGTCGGTCAGCGCGACGAGCTTGCGCGCGACCTCGGCGCCGCCGCGCGCCTTGACGGCGGCCGCGCGATCGCCGGCGCCGGCGCGCACGAGCACCTCGAGGAGGTTCGCGTAGACCTCCTCCTCGGAGCCCTCGAGGAAGCGCTGGTGGTCGAGCAGGGCGAGCGCGCGATGGACGAGCGCTCCCGCCTGCGCGAGCTGGTTGCCCGCGGGGTCGCGAACGAGCGCGACGGCGTGGCGCGCGAGGCCCTGGATCTCGTAGCCGGTGAGCGTGGCGGCGCGCGCGACGATCGTGCCCGCGTCGGCATCGGCCTGCGCCTTCGCGACCTGGTTCATCCGCAGGTGAACGCCGGCGCGGGTGACGAGCGCGTTCGCCTCGAGGTAGCGCGCGCCGAGGCGGCGGGCTTCCGCGAGCGCCTCGTCGAGCATCACCAGGCCATCGCGGCCGCGTCGCGTCTCGCACAGGCCGGCGTAGATCAGGCAGTCGGCGCGGCTCCAGCGCTGGCCGGTCTTGGTGAGCAGCTCGAGCGCTTCGGCGAACGTTGCGGCCGCGCGGTCGAACAGGCCGACTTCGAGCAGGATGATCCCGGCGACCGACAGCGCATCGCCCTCGCGTGGACGATCGCCATAGCGGCGGCACAGCTCGAGCGAGCGCTGCGCGCTGGCCATCGCGGTCTGGTAGTTGCCGAGGCACATCTCGCAGATCGCGACGTGGTTGTGAACGATGCGCTCGAGATACGGCTCGTTCGCCTTCTCGACGCGCGCGAGCACCGGGCGATAGGCGTCGCGTGCGGCCTCGTAGTCGGCTCGCATGAGGTGGATGCGGCCGCGGCCGACCATCGCGCCCATCTCCTCGGAGACCGCGCCTTCGCGACGGAACAGCGCGCGGGCGTCGTCGACGAGCAGCAGCGCTTCGTCGAAGCGGCCGAGCCGCTCGAGCACCTCGCCGCGGATCCGCAATGCCTCGCCGCGCGTGCGCGAATCGCCAGCGGCGACGGCCTTGTCTTCCGCCGCGACGGTCGCCGCGGTCGCGCCCGCGAAGTCGCCGACGCGAAGCAGCCGGTGCGCGCGGCGGATCGCGACGTCGGCGAGTCGGCGCATGTCGCCTTCGCACAGGCGCCACAGATCGTCGAGGTCGGTCGGATGGCTCGTCAGATCGCCGTCGAGGCGGTGCGACGTCTCGCGGCCGGCGAGCGCCACGCGGCGACGGTTCCGCGATGCGGGCGTCGGCGGCGTGGTGCCGAGCTGCGCTTCGAGGTCGAGCACGCGCGTGAAGTAGGCGGCGGCGGCGCGCGCGTCGGAGGCGGCGAGGGCGAGTCGGCCCGCGCGCAGCCAGAACGCGGCGGCCGCGGCCGTGTCGCCACCGCGCTCGAGGTGCTCGGCGATGATCGCAGGCGGCTCCTCGCGGCCGGCAAAGAAGCGCGATGCGAGCAGCCGGCCGATCCGCGCGTGCGTATCGCGCTGGGCGCGCAGCGCCATCGAGTCGTAGACGACCTCGCGGATCAGGCCGCGCGCGAACGCGAGCTCGCCGTCGGTGCCGCGCACCAGAAAGCCGGCCTCGACCAGCTCGTCGAGCTCCAGATCCAGGGCGTTCGAGTGCTCGACCTCGCGCGCAGGCAGGGCATCGCGCTCCTGGGCGACGAGCTCCTCGAGCAGGCGAGCGCGCGGCGAGCCGCCCATCACGGCCGCGAGGCGCAGCGCGGCCTTCGCGCGAGGCGTCAGGCGATCGATGCGCGCCGCGACGACATCGCGGGCCGTCGCGGGGACGTCGTCGCCCGCTTCGCGGACCGCCTGCGCGAGCTCCTCGACGAACAGCGGGTTGCCGCCGCCGCGCGCGATCACGGCCGCGATGTTCAAGGGCGTCGCCGCATCGCCGAGGCGGTCGCTGATCAGCGCGCGCAGCTCGCCGCCGACGAGGTCGCCGACCGTGATCGACACGTCGACGGCGGGCGGCGGCGGGCCTTCGGGGCGCGTCGTCAGGATCAATAGCTCGGGCCCGGCGGCCGGCACCGCGAGCGTGTGGCGCAGCACCTCGATCGACGCGCCGTCGGCGAAGTGGATGTCCTCGATCACCGTGATCAGCGGCTTCGTTCCCATCGACGCGCGGAACGCCGCGAGCCCCGCCGATACACGCGGCCGCAGATCGGCGACCTCGGGCGTGCCGACCGCGACGCCATCGCGCAGCTCCATCGCGCGATCGAGATCGGTCGCGATGATCCGCGCGCGATCCTCGGGAACGCCGGCTTCGTGCTGGAGGTGCAGCATGCGCTGGACGACCTGCGCGCGCGCCGTGCGGCCGCGAGCCGGCGGCAAGCCGAGCGCCGCCTGATACAGATCGATCACGAGCGCGAACGGCGCGGCGCGGCTCGCCGGCGTCCCCGCGGTCATCACGACGCGCGGAGGATTCGCCGCGACCTGGCGGCGCGCGATGAATTCGGCGACGAGCCGGCTCTTGCCGCTGCCCGGCGCCCCGGTGACGAGCGCGACGAGCCGCCGTCCCGCCGCCTGCGCGCGCGCGAACCATGCCTCGAGCTCGGCGAGCTGCGCGGTGCGCCCGACGAACTTGCCGCGCCGCTCGAGCCGCGACCGCTCGCGCTCGTCGAAGCCGCGCGGCCCGACGACCTCCATCACCTTGCTGCGTCGCGCGATCCGCCGCGGGGTCGGCACCTCGCGCAGCTGATACAGATTGCTCGTCGTGCGGCCGGCCGCCCCGACGAACAGCGGTCGATCCGGCGCGGCTTCCTTCGCGAGCGCACGCGCCTCGTCGATCGCCTCGACCGGCACGAGGCCCTCCTGCTTGCCGGTGACGCCGGTGCGCGCGCCGACGCGCAGCTGGATCGCCTCCGCCGCATCGCGCGCCATCGCCGCCGCATCGAGCGCCCAGCCCATCGCGATCGCGACGTCATCCTCGCCGACGACCTCGAGCCCGAACGCGACGACGATCGCATCATCGGCGTGCTCGACGACGACGCCGCCGCGCTGATACGCGAGCTCGGCGAGGCCCTTCGCGATCGGACGCAGCGCATCGGCATCGCCGCCCTCGAGCAGCGCCGCCGCGACGACCGTGCGCCGCCGCTCCGCTGATACCGGAGGCGCGAGCGCCGCGAGGTCCTCGTCGATCACGTCGTCGTCGACGTTGGCGGGCACGACGTCCTCGGCCGCCTCGAGCTCGACCTGCAGATCGTCGAAGCTCGTCGCATCGCCGATCATCGGCGCCGCCTGGTTCAGCGCCGTTGCGTCGTCGTCGAAGCGCGCCGGCACGACGCCGGGCAGGTACTCGAGCTTCGCGTACGACTGCCGCACCGTCGATTCGTTGACCGCGTTGAACGCATCCGCGGACGGCAGCGCATCGGCGAGCTTGCCCACGCCCGCCGCCGTGCCCTCGGGCCCCCACTGCTGCGAAGTGATGCTCGCGGTGCGCTCGCGCTCGCCGAACCGCGGCGCCTGGACGCTCGTCGTCGGATCGCGATCGGAGAATCGCGGCGCGACCGGCCGCGTGGTCGGCTCGATCGGAAACGGCGTCGGCAGCGGACCGGGCGTGCCTTCGGGCGCCGCCGCGAGCGCGGCCTGCGTGCCGCTCGGGATCGACGCGGTCATCGAGCGCGTGGACGGGCGCAGCGGCGGCTCGTCGGGCAGGCCCCGGTGCTTCGGCAGGCTCGCGCTGCTCGGCGTGACCGGATCGGGATTCCACGACAGCTCGCGTCCACTCGGCCGCGCGTCGAGATCGGCGAGCCAGCTGCTCAGCGCGCGCGAGCCGGCGCCCATCGCGGTGCGCGCGCACGCCTGCACGAGATCGGCCGCGGTCCCGCGCTGCGGTGGCTCGCGGTTGAGCGCGATCGCGACCGCATCGACGATCTCCTTGGGCACCGCCGGGTTCATCTTGTCGATCCGCGGCGGTTGCGTGCGCCGTACCGCCTCGAGGATCGACTTGAGATCGTGCCCGCGATACAGCGGCAGCCCCGTGAACAGCTCCCACGCGATGATGCCGAGCGCGAACACGTCCGCCGCCGCCGTCGGCGTATCTCCATGCGTCTGCTCGGGTGCCATGTACCGCGGCTTGCCGCGCAACCGCCGTCGCTCGAGCGCGCTCGCGAACGACGCACGCGCGATGCCGAAGTCGAGGATCTTGACGTAGCCCTCGCCCGAGAGCATCACGTTCGACGGCGACACGTCGCAGTGGACGATGTTGAGCGGCTGGCCGTAGCCGTCGGTCTTGCGGTGCGCGTAGTCGAGGCCTGCCGCGACCTCGCCGACGATGTACGCCGCGACGGGCACCGGCACCGGCAGGTCGCGCGCGGTGGCCTGGGCGAGCGCGGTCCGCAGATCGCGGCCCTCGATCAGCTCCATCGCCATGAACAGCTCGCCGTCGGCCTTGCCGAAGTCGAACACCTGCACGATGTTGCGGTGGGTCAGCTCGACCGCGATCCGGGCCTCGTCGACGAAGCTGCGGATGAACCGGGTCTCGCGGGCCTGCGCGGGCAAGATCCGCTTGAGCGCCTGGATCTTCTCGAAGCCGGCGATGCCGACGGTCTTCACCTTGTAGACCTCGGCCATTCCGCCCTGCGCGATCTTCTCGAGGACGTGATACTTCCCGAAACGCGCGCGCAGCGCTTCCACGACTCCGCGAGCGTATCATGGCCGATTACTCCCAGCTGGAAGCCGTCCTCGGCTATCGCTTCACCGATCACGAGCTGCTCGCCCAGGCGCTGCGGCACCCGTCGTGGTGCAACGAGCAGCCGGATCCCCGGCCCGACGACAACGAGCGCCTCGAATTTCTCGGAGACGCCGTCCTCGACCTCGTCGTCAGCCACCGCGTGATGACGCGATATCCGAAAGCCCACGAGGGCGATCTCAGCGTCACCCGCCAGCAGCTGGTCAGCGAGGCGGCGCTCAGCGAGGTCGCGGCCGAGCTCGGCCTCGGCCAGTGGATCCTGCTCGGCAAGGGCGAGGAGAAGTCAGGCGGCCGCGCGAAGCCGAAGATCCTCGCCGACATGTTCGAGGCGCTGGTCGGCGCCGTCTACTTCGACGGCGGCTACGCCTCGGCGTCCGACACGATCGACCGCGTGCTCGGCGCCAAGATCGCGACGGTCGAGCTCAAGAACTTCTTCGACTTCAAGACGCGCCTCCAGGAGACCGCGCAGGCGCGGCTCAAGGCGACGCCGACCTACCGCGTCGTCCAGGAGCTCGGCCCCGATCACGACAAGCGGTTCGTCGTCGCGGTGACGATCGGCGAGGACGAGTGGGCGCGCGCCGTCGGCAAGTCGAAGAAGGAGGCCGAGCAGATGGCGGCGGCCGAGGCGCACTTCAAGATCGAGGGCAGCGACATCGGTGCCCCGAAGAAGCGCTGAGCCGCGCTAGGGCTGGGCCTTCGGCGCGCGGCCCTCGAGGTCGGTCAGCGCCGCCTCGCTCGCCGCATCGAGCGACAGCCCGTTGCACATGCGCTGCGTGTAGACGACCTTGCCGCCGACGACGACCTCCGTGTACGCGGCCGAATACGCCATGCAGTGGATCTTCGCCGTCGTCGTCTTCCATGGCACGTCGAGGTCCTTCTTCACGGCCTCGAGATCCGCGCCCGCGAAGCAGCCGTTCTGCGCGACCGCATTGCTCGCCGTGTAGGTCCACGCGCCGTTGTCGTAGATCGAGTACGTCCACGTCGGCAGCTTGGCGCCGCCATCGACCTTGTGCGCGAGCACGAGCTTCGCGTCGCCCTTGGCCTCGCACGCGGTCGGAGCCGGCGTCGCGCGGGTCACCGTGCTGGCGCGCGCCTCGAGATCCGCACGCGCCTTCTCGCTGGCTTCGTCGAGCGACACGCCGCTGCACAGCTTCTGCGTGAACACGATCTTGCCGTTGACCTTGTAGACGGTGAACGCGGGCGACACCGCCATGCAGTGCACCTGCGCCGTCGACGTCTTCCAGTCGACCTTGACGTCGGCGCGGATCGCATCGAGGTCGGCGCCTGCGAAGCAGCCGCGCATCGGCTCGTCGTCGTGGCCGTCGGCGTTCTTGCTGTCGAACTGCCACGCGCCGCTCGCGTAGATGCGGAACGACGACGTCCCGAGCTTCGCGCCCGCTTCGTGGTCGTGCGCGATCTCGAACATCGGCGTGCCGCGCGCGACGCAGCCTTTCGGCGGCGGCAACCGGCGCGCGGGGACCGGGGGCGGCGCCGCGGGTTGCGGCTCGGCACCGGCGGTGGCGCAGGCGAAGCTGAGGCAGGCGAGGGCGAGGATCTTCATGGCTGCTCCTTGGACGCGCCAGGACGGTATTACTTCACCGGCTTGCCAGGCGAGTGCGTGAGCGGGTCATCCGTCAATTTCGCCAGCGTATCGCTGACATCACGCAGCGCAGCCGCGCTCGCATCGTCGAGCGGATCGCCGCACAGCCGCTCGGTGTACACGGTCTTGCCGTTGACCTTGTAGACGGCGACGTCGTTCGAGATCGCCATGCAGTGGATCATGTCGGTGCGCACGTGCCACGGCGCCGCGTTGATCTCCTTCGTCGCGCGCCGCAGCGGCGCATCCTCCATGCAGCCCGACGACTCGGACGTCAGCTTGCCCTTGTCGTCGAACGTCTTCTTGTCGAACGCACCGTCGACGAACAGCTTCGTCACGACGGACTTGTTCTGATCGATCTCGAAGAGCACGGTGCCTTCCTGCTTGCACACGTGCGGGCGCGCGCCCGGCGGCGGAGGGCCCGGCGGCGTCGGCGGCGCGGGCTGGGCGAGCGAGAGGGCGGGGAGGGCGAGAAGCGAGGCGAGGAGCAGTTTCATCATGCCGCTCGAAACGCGCCGGCGCTCACGGCGGTCTATGACGTAATGTTGCGAAACGACAGGTGTAAGTTGACGCGGCTTCGCGCGTTCTACCTGCGGGTTCGCACGAGCGAGAGCACGTCGTCGCGCGACGGCATCGCCTGCCACGGCCCGAGCTCGCGCAGCGACAGCGACGCGGCGGCCGCGGCGAGCTCGATGCAGCGCGCGAACGGCAGCTCGCTCAGCAGCGCGGCGGCGAACGCACCATGGAACACGCTGCCCGCGCCGTAGCTGTCGAGCACGTCGCTCGGGAAGGCCGGGCAACGCACGATCTGCTCGCCGTGGCGGCCGATCGCGCCCTTGTCACCGAGCGTGATCACGACCGCGCGCGGGCCCATCGCAAGGATCTCCTCGAGCGCGTCCGTCAGCTCGCCGCGCGGGGCGAGCTCGCTGGCGGCACCCTCGCTCATGATCGCGACGTTGGTCGCCGCGATCAGCTCGCTCGTGCCATCGCGCAGCTCGCCGACGTCGAGGATCACCGGCACCTTGTGGGCGCGCGCGAGCTCGGCCGTCCGCAGCTGCTCGACGGGTGTGGTCCCGTCGATCAAGAGGGCGGCGGCGCCGTTGATGGCAGCCGCCGTGTCGAATGCGACCGGTTCGCCGACGTCCCCCGCGTAGCGCGTGCGGTGCGTGCCGTCACCGGCCACCGTCACGAGCTCGCACGCCGACGTACCGACCGCGCGAAGCAACTCTGTGTCGATCCCCGCCTCGCGGATCGCGCTGCGCGCCAGCGCGCCGAGCAGGTCCGCGCCGTGCGTTCCCGCGATGCGCGCGCGGCAGCCGAGCCGGAGGGCCGCCCGGAGCGCGACCGCCACCCCCGGAGCCGGCGCGGTCGCCAGCGCCGCCAGCTCGGCGGGCGGGCTGCCAGGGGCCGGCAGGTTGGGGGCCAGACCCGAGATCGCCGCCCCGACACGCCCGAGGCCAACGACGAGGGGGGCTTGCACGTGACGAGCATACACCTGCGCGCTCCCGACGTGAAAGCTCCGGCGACAACTGGCGTTTTGGGTGCTAGCGTGCCGACCGCCGTGCCACCGTCCGGACCCGGGCAACGCTCCCCCACGGGCGGAAGTCCTACGACCGATGCGAATTCGGCGGGGGACCCCGTGACCGAGACGGCAGCGCTCGAGGCCGCACCTGCACCCGTTCTTGCCGAGCCCCGTCCGCGGGTGTCGGCGCAGCTCTCCGATGACGCCCAGCTGATCGCGGCCTGCCGCCGCGGCGAGGCGCGGGCGATGGAGATGCTCTATCACCAGTTCAAGCGCCGCGTGTTCGGGATGGCGCACCGGATCGTCGGCGCGACCGACGCCGAGGAAGTCGCGCAGGAAGTGTTCGTGCGCGTGTTCCGCGGCCTCGAGCGGTTCCGCGGCGATTCGGCGCTGTCGACCTGGATCTACCGCCTCACCGTCAACGCATCCTTGTCGCACCTCGCGCGGCGCGGTCGCCGCCAGGAAGTCAGCGACGAGAACATCCCCGAGCAAGCCGCGACGCCCGAGCCCGAGCGCGACCCCGGCCTCGCCGCACGCATCGAGGCGTGCCTCGACAAGCTGCCCGCCGGATATCGCGCGATCCTCGTGCTCCACGACGTCGAGGGCCTGTCGCACGAGGAGTGCGCGGCGATCCTCGAGTGTCGCGTCGGCACGTGCAAGTCGCAGCTCCACAAGGCCCGCGCGCGCATGCGCGAGCTGCTCGGCCCGATCGGAGATCGCACGTGACTTGCGACAAGACGCGCGAGCAACTGACCGCGTACCTCGACGGCGAGCTCGAGGGCGATCGCGGCACCGCGGTCCGCGGCCACCTGCGCACGTGCGACGCGTGTCGCGCGATGGCGTCGGACGAAGCGGCGCTGCGCGATGGCCTGCGCTCGCTGCCGCCGCTCGATCCGCCTGCATCGATGTGGGCCGGCGTGCAGGCGCGCCTCGCCAAGGAAGAGGTCGCCGAGAGCGAGCGGCCCGCGTGGCGCCGCGCGCTCGCGCGCTGGATGCCGTCGTCGCCTCGGTTCGGCATCGGCATGGCGTTCGTCGCCGCCGTCGCCGGCGTGGTGCTGGTCCTGCATCACAAGCACGAGATGAAGCGCGACATGGTCATGACGACCCTGCCGCACGAGACGCAGGCTCCGGCGCCCGCACCCGCGCCTGCGCCTTCGAACGCCGACGTCACGGCCGAAATTGCGGCGGCACCCGCGAAGACGTCGCAGGACTACGCGCAGGCGACGAAGGAGCTGCTCGCCGCCGCGCGCACCGAGAGCGCGACGTGGAGCGACGACCAGAAGCAGGCGTTCGACGCCAAGGTCGGCGAGCTGCAGGCCGCGATCGACGGCGCCGCCGAGGGCCGCGCGCGTCACAAGGCGTATCGCGCGATGCTTCGCTACCTTCAGGGCGCGGCGATCCGCGACGAGGTGGCGCTCCGATGAAGACGATCCTCCTCGCGCTCTGCCTCGCGGCCGCGCCGGCATTCGCCGAGCCCAAGACCGCCGACAAGGGCGCCGACGAGCATGCGCGCGTCGAGCTCGCGCCGAGCGCAAAGGCGTTCAAGCAGCTCCAGATCGACAACCCGCTCGGCGACGTCCGGGTCGAGGGCTACGACGGCACCGCGATCCAGATCGAGACCCACAAGCACGCGCCCGATGAGGAGACGCTGGCGCGGCTGCGCGTGTCGCTGGTGCCCAACCCCGACGGCACCGTGCACATCCAGACGATGGCCGACAAGAACGTCGAGGCCAAGCCGGTCGCCGCCTCGGCGGTGCGGATCGACTTGATCATCCGCGCGCCGCGCGATGCACGCGTCGATGCGTCGGTGATCGCGGGCAAGCTCGAGCTCGTCAACATGGACGCCGGCGGCGAGCTCGATACCGCGAGCGGCCCGCTGAGCGTTCGCAACGTGCAGGGCGAGGTCGTCACGCACAGCGTGTCGGGCGCGATGACGCTGACGCAGGTGTTCGGATCGGTCGATGCGGCGACGGTGTCGTCGGATGTCGATCTCGATACGATCGGCGGCGAGAAGCTGGTCGCGAGCGCGAACCACGGCCGGATCGCCGGTCGCCGCGTGCGTGCGCGCGACGTCGAGCTGACGACGACTGACGGCAAGATCTGGCTCGAGGCGGAGGCCGCACTGCGCGGGCACCTCGTCGTGTCGAGCCTGCATGGCGATGTCGAGGTGCACCTTCATCGCCGCGGCGCAGTGCTGCTGCGCGCGCACGGCACGAAGGTCGACCTCGGTCAGCTGCAGCAGCAGGTGCGCGCCCAGCCCAACGGGTGGAGCGAGGCATCGATCGGGCAGGGCGACAATCCCGCGCTCGTCGAGATGCGCTCGCAGTACGGCGCCGTCGCGTTTACCTGGATCGAATAGCTGCTATACCTTCCAGAAATGGAAGATGTCCCGGCGCGAGTACGCGAGTACGCCGAGCAGGCGGTCGAGTACGTGCGCCGCGCGCTGGGCGTGACGATGGAATACGACAGCGACACGCTGCCGGTCCTCGATCACTACCTGCGCGAGGTACCGACCGGAGAAGGCCAGGCCGCGACGCTGCAGCTCGTGATCCTGACCAGCGGTGCGTACTTCGGCGAGGTCGTGCGCCGGCGTCTCGGCGGCCGGTGGGAGACGCAGGGCGGTGAGGCCGACGCGCAGTGGCGGGTCGTGCTGCCGACCGGCCTCAACTTCTCGCCGCTGGGCCTGGTCGCCGCCGCGATCACGCGCAGCGAAGACGGGGACATCGACGCGGTGCTCGACGCCCCGCTGCGGATGCGCCCGTACCTCCAGCAGGCCCTCCAGCGCATGGGCGAGGTCTCGGAGGACGAGTACTACTCGCTGTGCGGCCGGCTCGATA
>JAFAOG010000618.1 GCA_019237945.1 Deltaproteobacteria bacterium
CGCTGCAGAAGCAGAAGCAATGGAGCCAGGCGGTCGACGAGTTCGAGGCGGCGCTCGCCGCGCTCGACGGTGATCAGCGCGCGCTCGCCGAGCTCGGCTTCTCGGCGATGAATGCCGGCGACTATCCGGCGGCGCGGGACGCCGACCAGCAGGCGGCGCGGGTTGCCCTCGATCCGAACGTGAAGGCTGCCGCGCTGTTCAACCTCGGCACCGTCGAGCTCAAGCTCGGCGACGTCGATGCCGCGCGTCTATCGTTCCAGCGGTCACTCGAGCTGCGCGCGAACAAGACCGTCCAGGCAGAGCTCGTGAAGCTCGGGACCGCCTCCGATTCGAAACCGTTCTGTCCCGCGGGCATGGATCCGTGCGGCTGCGTGTACGACTACGCGGCCGGCCGCCCCGACACCGGCACCGGATGCGACGTCAAGACGAGCGCGCTGCTGCCCGCGGCGTGGAAGATCTACACCGTCGCTCACATGGCGTACGTCGAGAGCTTCGTGCTCGACGAGCACAACAATCTCCTGTTCGTCAGCGCGCGCAGCGACGATCACGTGCGGCACGTCGGCGACATGGCCATCTCGAAGGTCGAGACGAAGTCGATCGGTGCGCACCGCGTGTTGTGGATCGAGCAGTCCGAGCACGCGACCGAGATGATCACGCACGAGGACGACACCGAGTCCGACATCGACGAGACCAGCGACCTCGTCACGATCTGCGTGCTTGGCACCGCGACGGCACCGACGCGCTGCCCGCTGCGCGAGGTTCCCGTCGATCGCGTCTACGGCGAAGGCTCAGGAAAGTCCGAGACGGTCGCAACGATCGAGCTTTCCGACGGAACGGCGACCGTGAAGCTCGTCAAGGGCCCGTCGTGCTGCGGGCTCGACGCGCTCGTCGGCGCGCACAAGCTCTGGTGAGCGCTAGATCGCTTCGCAGAACTCGATGCGACGCGGAACCTTGTACGGAGCGACGTTGCGCGCGCAGTGATCGATGATCTCCTCGGCGCCGCACTTCTGCTTCGTGACGACGCGCGCGACGACCATCGAGCCGGCCATCGGATCGGTGACGACCGTCGCCTGCGCGGCCTTGATCTTCGGGAATGCCTCGAGACAGCCCTCGACCTCGCCGAGCGCGACGCGCTTGCCGTCGACCTTGACGACATCGTCCTCGCGCCCCGTGATCTGGACGCGGCCGCTCTTGTCGAGCTTGCCGAGGTCGCCAGTGCGGAGCCAGCCGCCCTTGTCGATCGAGCCGATCGGGACCATGCCGGAGGCGCGTGACGTGGCGGGCTTGTTTTCCTCGTCGAACGGGCCGATCGACTTGGGAGAGAGCGTCTTGCTCTTGACCCAGATCAGGCCTTCCTTGGCGCCGGCGGCGGCCTTGCCGTCGGGCGCGGTGATCTTGAGATCGACGCCGTCGATCGGCTTGCCGACGGACGTCGGATACTTGCCGGTGTCCTCGAGCGCGATCGTCGCGGCTTCGGTCGAGTGGTAGCAGCTGAGCACGCGGATGCCGTACTCGTCGAAGAAGCTGTCGGCGACGGTCTGATCGAGGCGCGAGCCGGCGGCGAGATACTTGGGCGCCTTGAGCTCGAGCTTCTTCGCGGTCGGTAGCTTCGACAGCTCGGCGTACATCGACGGCGTGCCGGGCAGCACGTCGACCTCGTGCTCGCGGATCAGCTTGCCGATGCGGCGCGCGCTGATCTCTTCCTCGAGGAACATCGTGCAGCCGAGCTTGAGCGTCGGCAGGAAGCCGAGGTCCCAGCCGTACGCGTGGAACAGCGGCACCGCGGTGAGCACCTTCGTCTTCTCGGTCATGCCGAGCGCGGCGATCGCCTGATCGACAGCGGCGATCGTGTTCGCCTTCGTGCGCAGCACGCCTTTCGGATCGCCGAGCGAGTCCGCCGTGAACAGCACAGCGATCGGATCGACGCCGTGCTGCGGCGGGTTGCGCTTGTACACCGAGCACGTCAGCAGCGTGCCTTGGAGGCGGCGGCGCACCTCGGCCGCATCGGCGGCGGGCGTCGGCGCGGGCTGGCCGGGCGGAGGCGCGGTCGGCCGCTGCACGCGCGAGCGGGGCAGGGTGCTCGGCGGCACCGGCGCCGAAACGCCGTTCGCGCTGATCGATCCTTCACTGCCGCGCGGCCGCGTGACGAGCGCACGCAGTGGCGCCGCGGCGAGGATCAGCTCGAGCTCGCGACCGCCGGTCGTCGGATCGATGGGGACGATCGCCGCATCGAGCTTCGACAGCGCGAGCGCGAGGATCACGAAGTCGGGAACGTTGCCGAGCATCAGCCCGACCCACGCGCCCTCCTTGATGCCCATGCTCTTGAATTCCTGGGCTCTCCGATCGACCCGGTGAAGCAGACCGCGCCACGACAGGTAGTTGTCCCGATAGACCACTGCCTTGTTGTTGCCCTGGGCCTTGGCGGCCTTCTTGAGCCAGTCATAGAGCAGGGTCATGGCTTTTCTTACTTCACCCCGTACGGATCTCGGACGGCCGCACTGTACCAGGCGAAAACCGGGTTCTCAACGCGATCTGCGGCCTTGATTTCGAGGGGGTTGTGGGCGACCAACGTGCCGTGAGCGCAGCACGAAGACCGGCCACCGAAGAGCACGGGGCAGACCCGCGCACGGAGCCGAAGCTCGAGGGGGCGGGACCACCGGAGGACGACGGCTGGGCTCTCCTCGACGGCCTGCGCCGCCGCCTCGACGACCAGGCCGCCCAGACGCGCAAGACGCAGGCCCAGGTCACGCAGCTCGCCGAGTCGGTCGCCGCGCTCGTCGACCTCGGCCGCCGCCGCTCGCGCTGGCTCAACCTCAACTCGTTCGCCGCCTACCTGATCTTCACCGTGCTGCTCGGCGGCGCGTTCTACTTCGTGTTCCAGAGCCGCGCCCGCGAGGTCGTCACGCAGCGCGAGCGTGCGATCGCCGATCGCGACCGCGCGTTCACTGATCGCGACGCCGCGATCAAGCGCGCCGATGCCGCCGATGCCGCGCTTGCCGCCGAGCGCACCGCCGCTGCGAAGGCCGCCGCCGCGAGCGCGGTCGACAACCAGGTCAAGACCGCCGCCGCCGCGCTCCGCGCCGGCCGCACGAATGACGTGATCGCGCCGCTCGAGAAAGCGCTCGAGCAAGAGCCGCCGGGCGCGCGCGCCGCCGAGATGCACTACCTCGTCGGCGTCGCGTACTCGAAGGGCACCGCGCTCGACAAGGCGATCTCGCACCTCATGGCCGCCGTCAACGCCGACGTCGCCGACGAAGACGCGCGCTTCCAGCTCGCGAGCGTGCTCGACCGCGTCGGCCAGTGGGCGAAGGCACGCGCCGAGTACGACAAGTTCGCGACCGCGCATCCGCAGTCGGCGAACGCGGTGTTCGCGATGCGCCGCAGCGCGACGCTCGCACGCATGCCGGCGGTCGCCCCGTGGAACGCGCCCGCGAAGCCCGGTGCCGCGCCTGCCGCGCCTCCGGCTCCGGCGCCCGCGTCTCCGCCGCCGCCTGCCGCACCGTGACCGCGCTGCTGCATCCGCCGGCGCGTCCGTTCCACGGCGAAGCGCTCGCGATCACCGACGAGCTGCGCACGCGCATGACCAACCGCTCGTGGCGCGATGATCCACGCTGCCCGCGCTTCGATCAGCTCGCGTACCTGCGCATCGATCACGTGACGTTCGATGGTGGCATCGCGCGCGGCGAGCTCGTCGTCGCGGCGGCGATCGCAGCGCGCGCGCTCGAGCTGTTCCGCCGCGTCCACGCGCTCGGCTTTCCGATCCGGCAGATGCGACTCGTCGATGACTTCGAGGCGAGCGACGACGCATCGATGTCGGCCGACAACTGCTCGGCGTTCAACTTCCGGTTGATCGCGGGTACGCAGCTGCTCAGCCAGCACGCGCTCGGCCTCGCGATCGACATCAACCCCGTCGAGAACCCGTGGCGTCGACCCGAGCGCCTCGTGCCCGCCGAGGGCGCCGCCTACGCGGACCGCCGCATGATCCGACCCGGCATGTTCGTGCGGCCGGGCCCGGTCGTCGCGATGCTCGACGAGCAGGGCTGGGAGTGGGGCGGCGACTGGAACCACGCGTGGGACGATCACCACCTCGTGTGGTCGCGCCCGCTCTAGCGCAGCGATCCGATCCGCGACACGCCGCTCGCGTTCCACCACACGCCGATCACGCGGCCGATCACGTCGTCGTTGCGGACCGCGCCGAAGAACCGCGAGTCGTTCGCGTTGTAGCGGTTGTCGCCCATCGTGAACAGCGCGCCCTTCGGCACGACGTAATGCCGCCGCAGCGCGCACGCGCCTGAACCGCCACCGCTCGCCGATGAATCCGCGTTCATCGCGGTGACCGCCGGATTCACGTCGACGATGTCGCCCTTCACCGCGTGCCGGCGCGGCGCGTCCGGAAGAAACACCGCGCGGTCGGCACAGCCGGGCGGGAACGGGTCGTCGAGGCGCGGGAAGTCGCGCTCGCCGGCGGTCCCCGTACGCGACGGCTCGCCGCGCCCGATCTGCTCGTACACGTCGTAGCCGTGACCGCCGAGCTCCTCGTGCCAGCGACTCACTTGCTGGCGCATCTCCTGGCCGCTCGCCTCGTCGACGTCCATGTACTCCCACTCCTTCGCGACGAGCGTGTGCGGCACGGCGGTGCCGTTGACGTAGATGACGTCGCAGCGCACCTCGACGGTGTCGCCCGCGACGGCGATCACGCGCTTGATGTACGGGATGCGCGGATCGCACGGGTACTTCACGATGACCAGCTCGCCGCGCGCGATCGGTCGCCACATCGGCGTGAGCTTGTCGACGAACAGGTGATCGCCGATCTCGATCGTCGGGTACATCGACGAGCTCGGCACGCGGAAGCTCTGCAGCGCGAGCTGCGAGAACCCCGCCCCGACGGCGCCGAGCACGACCACGAGCGCGCCCGCCGCCCGATCGAGCCCGCCCGGGCGCGCATCGCGCCGCAACACGAGCGCCGCATCGATCGCGGCCGCGACGTGCACGACGAGCGTCACCGGATACAGCCACACGCTCGCGATGATCCCGAGCACGCCGATCAGCGCCGCGACCGCCCACGCGATCGCGCGCACGCGGCGATGGACCAGCGCCTGCCCGAATCCCGGGAACAGCAGGGTGACGATGACCATCCACCACACGCGCACCACTGCACCACGCGCCGCCGGTGCGAGCAACTCGCACGACGTTCCTGCTACCCTAAGCCGTCCATGCCTCAGGTCGTCGAGTACCCGCCGATCGGCGCCGACCAGCGCGGTGCGCTGCAGGCCCTCGTCCGCGTGTGCAAGGAGACGCCGGCGAAGGGCGAGACGTTCCGCGAGTTCCGCAGCCGCCTGCGCGGCGCCAAGCTCTGGGATCGCGAGCGCCCGACGGTCGTCCTTCGCTTCCTCAACGTCGGCGGCACGACGATCACCCCATCGCCGTTCATGCAAGCACTCGCGGCCGCGGCGAGCGAAGACGACCTCGCGAACGCGATCCTCGATCGCATGTGGGCGCTCAACCCGCTGCTCGCAAAAACGGTCCTCGATCTCGTCGCGCAGCGCGCCTATCACAAGGACGAGATCTACAAGCACCTCGCGTCGATCGCGTTCAAGGGCAAGCTGCCCTCGCGCCCCGCGCTCGAGACGTGGATCCAGATCGCGATCGCGACCGGTCTCCTACGCACGCTCGGCGTCGCCGTCGCGACGGGGCCGCGCGCCGAACGCTTCGTCCAGCTCGCGTCCGCGCTCGACATCGACGAGTTCCTCGAAGAAGACAAGCCCGACGCCGATCCGGTCATCCCCTCCGTCTCCGACGAGGACACGAGCTCCGCCGCGCCCGAGCCAACGGCGCCCGAGTCGTCGATCCCCATCGCCGCCGCCGCGCCCTCCGGCTCGCCGCTCCCACCACCGCTCCGCCATCTCTCGGCCGAGGGCGTCCCGACGCCGCGCAACCGCGAGCGCCCGGTCCCACTCACGCGCTTCAACGCCTCGTTCACCGACGACGTGCTCGCCGAAACCACCGCCCGCATCACCGCGTGGTGGCCCGACGTCAAGACGACCTCCACGCCCTACGCGCCCTCCGACTTCGGCCTCGATGCCGAGCAGTGGGTCGAGTCGAGCGACGAGGTCCTCTACCGCATCGCGGTCGCCGCCGCGCTCACGTTCCGCCTCGATCGCGATCGCGCGGGCGTGATCGCCGCGTACACCGCGCTCGACAAGGCCGGCGTCCTCTCCGACCTCTACCAAGGCACGGTCCCCGAAAACCTGCCCGCCCAGGTCGACGCACGCGCCCTGATGCTCGCCTCGCTCGCCGCGCGCCGCTGCGCCGAGGTCCCCGAGCTCGCCTCCCAGCTCGAAGGCCGCGCCTCCGCCGCCGAAGCATTCGCCGCGCTCGACGCCGCACTCGGCCGCGGCCTCTTCCGCACCGAGCTGTTCTGGATCCTCGACATGCTCGCGCGCCTCTCTGTGATCCGCTACGACGACCTCTCCGACTTCACGGTCACCCCGCACCGCATCATCCGCGACACGCTCTTCCGCCTCGGCTTCACGCCGACCCCGTACGCCTCCGACGGCGCTTCGCTGGTCGCGGCGGCGCGCGCCGCCCGCAAGGCCGTCCCGTCCGGCCCCGCCGACGAGATCCTCACGCTGTTCGCGCTCGCGGCCGGCTGCGCCTACGACTGCGCGCATCGCAAGACGTGCGATTTCCCCTGTCGCGAACGCCTCGAATAAGCGCCGAAAAGCCTGGACGCAACCGCAGCGCGCATCGGCCGATATCCGGCGCATGACGCACCACCGAGTCCGGTCACTTCGATCTTCCCGCCCGCTCGAGCGCACGTCGGCCCCATCCGCCGCTGCACGCGTGACATGGCCGAGCCGGATACCTGATACTGGCCGCGTGGGCGTAGGAAAGTTGTTCGTTGTCGCGGCGCTCCTGCTTGCCGCATGTACCAAGGCCAACCCGAACGCGTGCTGCACGACGATGGATCAGTGTGCGGCCGTCGAGCTCAAGGACATCACCGGTTGCAGTGCCGGGCACGTCTGCGATCCGTACGGCGCGTGTGTGAAGCCGCAATGCGCGAGCTCCGCGGACTGCACATCTGCTGACGCGCCGATCTGCATCGGGCAGCTGTGCGTACCGAAGTGCACGGTTGACGCGGACTGCACCGGCCGTACCGGAACGCCGTACTGCGCGAGCGATGGCGTCTGTGTCGCCTGCAACGAGGACTCGCAATGCAGTCCCGACAAGCCGGTCTGCGATGTCGACGCGCATGCATGTCGGTTCTGCGAGCGCGACCGCGAGTGTCCCGATGACGTGTGCCTCGAATCAGTTGGGACGTGCGCTGCGGCGGCGAACGTCATCTTCGTGCGCGCCGACGGCTCTGACACGGGCACGTGTACACCGACCAGTCCGTGCGCGACGCTGCCATACGCGTTTGGCAAGCTCTCGACATCGCGCAACGTCGTTCACGTGCTCGGCGGCGTGCTCGACATTCCGACCCCGCCTGTGACGCTCGCCGCGGCCACGTATTTCCTCGACGGCGAGAACACGCGCCTTCGCGTGCAGGGCACAACCGCGGTGCTTGCGAGCGGCAACAGTCAGCCCAACGTGATCGTCTCGCACCTCATCTTGGGCGATCCGAGCGCGCAGGTCACCGGGCTTGCGATGACGTCTGGCCAGGTCGAGCTCTACGGGGTGGAGGTTCCGACGAAGATGACGCTGACCGGTGGCCAGCTCGAGATCACGCACTCCAACCTCGACTTCACCGGCCTCGACGTGTTCACCGGCGGCAGCCTGAACCTCCACGACAGCAACGTCGCAACCGACATTCACGCGACGGACGTAACGGTCACGCTCGAGCGCAACCGATACGATCTTCCGCTGAGCGGCGGCGCGATCAATGCCGGCGGCAATGCAGTGGTGAAGATCGAGAACAACGTAATCATCAGCTCCGACTATCTTGCCGATGCCGTCTACAACGGCGGGTTGTCGGGCAGCACGGTTCGGTTCAACACGTTCGTGAACCTCTCGGGTGTCAACATGGGCGGTCAACCGCTCGATTGCGGGGCGAACGTCGACGCGAGCAGCAACATCATCGCGTGGCACAGCTCCGCAACGTCGCAGTGCGCGATGAAGTACACGCTGTTCGATGCGCTGGCGGGTCTGCGACCTGGCGAAGGCAATCACGTGGGAGATGCCTCGACGTTCTTCGTCGACATGCAGCTCAAAGACTTCCACCTCGCGCCGGGCAGCCCGGCAAAGGGTATCGGTCAGCCGGGCACGAACGTGACCCAGGATATCGAAGGCAATCCGCGGCCATCGCCGTCGGGTTCGTCGCCGGACGTCGGGGCCTACGAAGCTCCCTGACGCACGAGCACCCTCCGGAGTGTGTGCTACGGTGAAGGCGTGATTGCAGCCATCGTTCTGGGGGCTCTGACGGCGTGGTACCTCGGCGTTCGCCTCGGCGTGATCGTCGCGGCGATCACGTTCGGCGCACTGCTGCTCGCGGCGTTCGTTCCGGGCATGACGATGACGGTCTACGCACTCGTGATCGCGTGGGCGGCCGCGCTCTACTTCCTTGGCCCGAAGATCTCGAAGGCGACGAACAAGCCGGGCGCGAGCTCGATGTTCTCGCCGCTCAACCAGGCGACCGCCTGGGCGAAGAAGCTCTGGGATCGCGCCGCGAAGTGACGTAGCGATCGCGCTGCGGGCCGCCCGCGAACGCGTTCGTTTTGCCCCGCGAGGTCGCGATCTCGCTGGGGGAGTGAGCACCGATGGGGGTGTGGTCTCCCCGGGGCCTGGTGACTGCCGACACATATGATCGGGCAGTTACAGCGGGCATGGGGCTTGTACATGTCACCGCACATCATGCGCAATACCGTCCTCGCTGGTGTCCTCGCCCTCGCTCTTCCCGCGTGTCTGGTCGGCTCCGGCGACATCACCAGTGAACCGGGTGGTGGCGGCAACCAGGGCGGTGGCGGCGGCGGTGATCAGGGCGGTGGTGGTGGCGGCGGAGGCGGTGGCGGCGGTGGTGGTGGCGGCATGATGCCGACGCCCAAGGTCGCTGCAACGGTCGACAAGATGACCGTCGATACCGAGCTCGGTAAGACCGAGACGCTCACTCTCACCGTGACCGGCACGGACGGTTTCGCCGGCGACGTGACGATTCAGCCGACCGTCGTCGACTCGGCGGGCAACCCGCTGACGGGATGGACGCTGACCGCGAACCCCGCGACGCTGACACTCTCGCAGAACGGCACGATGACCTCGATGGTCAGCGTGAAGATCCCGACGGACGCGGCCGAGCTCGCGCCAATCGTCAAGCTCGCAGTTTCGAGCACGGCGCCGGCGGTCGAGGCCGACTCGGCACTGACGGTCAAGAAGCAGGTCACGTTGACGTTCGATGCCGGCGCCGGCACTGCCGCGCCGCACCAGGGCCTGCCGCAGCCGAATTCGCGCCTGATGATTCGCGCGGGAACCAAGGTGATCTTCCACAACGGCGACACCATCCCGCACCGCATCCACGGCGACGGCGGCATCACCCACGAGCCCAGTGACCTGGCGCCAGGTGGCGACTACGCTGTCACGGTGAACGCCGACGCCGACTGGTACTGCCACGACCACGAGAACTCCAACGCCGACGTTCGACTGGTCAGCATCGTCCAGTAACGACAGCGATCCCGGGGCCTCCGGGCCTCGCCTGGGGAGTGCGCTCACCACTGGTGAGGTCTGCACTCCCTTTATTGCTGCTAGGTTACGTGCGGCACGTATGTTGTACTAGTTGCACAACATGCGCACCCAACTCCTCGCTGTCCTGGGTCTAGCCCTCTCCGCGTGTGCTGGCGAAATCACGAGCACCGGAGGCGACGACACGGGCGGCGGCGCCGTCTGCGGCAACGGGACGGTCGAGGCGGGCGAGCAGTGCGATGACGGCAACGCGGTCAGCGGCGATGGCTGCTCCGCGACGTGCCAGACGGAGCAGGTCGCGACGCCGCATGTCCGCCTGAGCGTCGACAAGCCGACGATCACGTCGGATCTCGGTGTCGACAACGCGGTCGTCGTCACCGCGACCTCCGAGATGGGCTTCGCGGGCACGGTCACGCTCGCGGCGGCGGTCACCGATTCGACGAACGCGCCGATCGCCGACTGGACTTCGGCGCTCGATCAGACGTCGTTGACGCTGACGGCCGGCGGCACGGCGACGGCGAACCTCAAGGTGTCGGCGCTCGGCGATGCGGCGATGCTCGGCGGAACGGTGACGCTCACCGCAACCGGCGCGGCGACGCCCGGCACGACCACGGTCGGCGTCACGTTCAACCCGGTCCTCCACATCACGTTCGTCGACAACAATGGAACGTGCCAGTACCCGGCTGCTCGCACGTGGAAACTAAAGGCTGGACGGCAAATCGCCGTCTACAACGGTTCGACGACGCTCAAACTCGTCGTCCACACGGGTGGCGCAATTACTGGTTTCCCACACGAGGGTGACACCGGGACTGGCCCGGGGCTGGCGTACATGAAGACGGTTGATGCCGCCGTTACTGCGGGCACTGCGGATCAATTCTACTGTCACAATCCCGGAGACGCGGTCGCGGGCCAGCTCAAGGGTGGCGACATCAACGGATCGTCGCCGATTCTGCAGATCACCAACTGATCTAGCGCTCGGACACGAAGCAGTGGCAGGCTCGCTCCATGTGGCGGCCTGCCGCTTTTCGTTTCGGCCTGGTCGCGCTCGTGGCGTGCGGCGGTCGCGCCGTGCAGCAGCCGCTCGAGAATCACGGCGCGCCGGGGCGTGGGTCGGTCGTCGGCGCGTACGCGTGCGCGATCGAGGACGCCGGGTATCGGTATCCGGCGTTTCGGTGCGTGATCCGGCAGGCGGGCGGGAAGCTCGAGCTCGTGAAGCTCGATGGGTCGCAGCGGTTCGAGGGCGAGGTGCGGCAGGCGGCGCGCGGTGGGTTGGCGTTCAGCGGACGGTTTTATTGTCCGTTCGGGGACTGCACGCAGGCGCTGCATGGGGAGTTCGCGCCCGATGGTGGCGGCGGGTGGAAGGGGACGTTTACCGATGCGCGGTTCGTCGTGTGGATGACGCCGGCCGCGGGCGGCGCGTACGGGGGGAATGGGTATGGAGGCCAGGGATATGGCGGTGTTGGGTACGGCGGTGCGATGGTTGGGGCGCCGCCTAGCAACTAGTTTCGGGTGCGGCCGATAGCGAGGGTCATGCGAGGTCTAGTCGTTGGTCTGGTGTTGATGTTCGCGGTGCCTGCGTTCGGCGCGGGTGGGATCGTGCTCGAGGCGTATACCGGGCAGCGGGCGGCCGATGCGAATCGGTTGCTCGGGCCGGTGCTCGACGAGCTCGCAGCGCGCGGGTTCTCGGCGGGCGACACGGTGGCGCGGCAGATCGATTCGAAGGTGTCGCGTGCGGCCGACGACAAGTTGCCCGGGGATTTTTCGGCGCAGGTCGACAAGGGATTTCGGCTGTGGGTCAGTGGCAAGTTCGACGACGCGATCAAGGTGCTCGTGCCACTCGTCGATCTCGCGCATGCGAACAGCGGTGCGTTCGTGCGCGATCCGAGCCTGCGCGAGCCACTGAACAAGGCGCTGATCGTGCTCGCGATCGCGCAGCAGCGGACCGGCGATCCGAGTGCGGCGCGCGCGACGTTTGGCGAGGTGCTCCGTGCGTTTCCCGAGTCGCAGGTGAGTCGCGGGACGTACGGGCCGGATGCGGCGGAGCTGTACGAGACGGTGCGGCGCGAGCTCGCGGCGGCGGGGAAGGGCAAGCTGACCGTGAAGACGGATGATGGCGCGGTCGTGTTTGTCGACGAGGTGTTTCGCGGGACGTCGACGACCGAGCTGTCGCCTGGCGAGTACCGCGTGACGGTGATGCTCAACAAGGTGCCGAGCCGCAGCCATCGCGTGGTCGTGAATGCGGGCAACGAGACGACGATCACCGTCGACGCGAAGCTCGACCAGGCGCTGCATACCGATGGCTGGACCGGGTTTGCGTTTGGCAGCGAGAGCGAGCGCGATGCGCACGAGGCGCCGTACGCGGCAAAGATCGCGACGAGTGTGGGCGCGAGCGCGGTGGCGGTTGTCGGGATCGAGCAGGTGCGCGGGCGGCCGGCGATCGTTGGATCGCTCGTCAGCCTGTCGAGCGGGCGCGAGATCCGGCGCGCGAGCGTCGCGATGGAGCCCGATCCGTCGACCGATCGATTGAAAGCGCTCGCGAAGTATCTGGCGGGCGAGGAACCGGCGAGCGGGATCGAGGTGCAGCCGCTCGATGCGGCGCCGAAGGAGACGCCGACCGGCGTGGCGCCGGAGACGAGTGGCGGCGGTGGCGTCGTCGCGCACGACGAGGTCGGCGGCGGACGGTGGGGCGGCTGGAAGTGGATCACGGCCGCGGTCGGCGTCGGCGGGCTGGGCACCGGCGCGGTGCTGCTCGCGCTCGACGGCTCGTGCTCGAAGAAGACCGTCGGCACGCCGTGCCCCGTCTACGACTTCAAGGCGGGTGGCATCGGCACGATCGCGGGCGGCGCGGTGTTCGCGGGCATCTCGGCTTACCTGTTCGCGACGCAGTCGAAGGAACACCCGAAGAAGACGGCGTTCCTCGCGCCGACCGGGGATGGGGCTGTCGTCGGCATCGCGGGCAGCTGGTAGGTCGCCGGCATCGCGGGCAGCTGGTAGCGCGGGTCGGCGCGTCGCCGGAATTTCCTCGTCGCGCCGCGGCGCGGGCCTGGTAGATTCGCCGCGCCATGGAGATCGACCGCCCGCAGACGTTTGAAGAGTTCTGGCCGTACTACGTCAGCCAGCATCAGGATCCGATCTGCCGACAGCTGCACTTTGTCGGCACGACCATCGCGATGGGATGCCTCGCGATCAGCCCGTGGGTGCCGCCTGCGGCCCTCGCGGCGCCGGTCGCGGGCTACGGCCTCGCATGGATCGGTCACTTCGTGTTCGAGAAGAACAAGCCGGCCTCGTGGGGCGGGCTCCAGCACTTCGCGTGGTCGCTGCGCGGCGACCTGCGGATGTGGAAGCTGATCGCGACCGGCAAGATGGACGCGGAAGTCGCGTCGGTCATCGCGTCGCCGTCGGCCGCGTAGTTCGTCCCGGCGTCGGCCGCGTAGGCGTCGCGTTTGCGGCGCCGGCTACTTCTCGATCAGCCGGCGCTCGGAGCCGCTCCACCGCCAGACCGGGCCCTTGCCCGCGAGGTGGACGCCGCCGCGCCACTCGTCGATGCCGTTCTCGTGGATGCGATCGATCGCGCCCGCGAGGGCCTGGCGGCCGAGCTGCGTGACCTGCGTGCCTTCGATGAAGCGGCAGGCGCGGAGGGTCGCGAGCGTGTGCTCGAGCACGACGTCGGTGAGCGGGTAGCGCGGATCGATCGCGTGCGCGGCGGGGACGAGGTTCTGCTCGCCTCGCGCGATCGCCGCGAGCAGCTGGCGCTCGGTGCGCGAGAGGCCGCTGGTTGGATCCGGGTACTCCTCGAGCAGCCGCTCGATCGCGCCGGCGAGGAACGGCATCGCCTTGACGCGCTTGGTGAGGAACGGAAGCGCGCGCGGATCGCTCGACGTGAAGGCGATCCACGTGGTGACGGACTCGTCGATCGCGTCCTTGGAGAGCGGCGTGCGGCGCGGCCAGAGCTCGGCGAGCTGGGCCGGCGTGAGCTCGCCCAGGCCGAGGAAGTTCGGGCGCTCGGGGTGGCGATCGATCGAGACGATCGTCAGCGTCTGCGGGAGGCCGCGGCGGGCGAAGCGCGCGAGCAGGCGGATCAGCGCGAGCTGATCGAAGAGGTCGTGCTCGTACCAGAGGATGACTTCCTCGGCGCCCGCGATGTCGTCGGCGGCGCGATCGAAGTCGGTGAGGCGTTTCGTGTTGTCGGCGGCGCTGCCGTGGCCGCGGCTGGCCCAGAACTCCGCGCGGCGACGAATGTGCTCCTCGTCGGATACCGGCAGGACCGGGCCCTGATCGAGGGCATCGGCCCACACGCGAATATCGCCGGGGAGGTCGGCGAGCGAGAGCGTGTCGGCGGTGCTCTCGCCGTTGCAGAGATGGACGATGCGTTCCATGGCGGGGGAGCGTATCCTGATCGGGTGGTACGTTGGCTCGTCGCTGCCGCGGTGTTCGCCGGTTGCTACAGCCCGACCTACGCGCCCGGCGGCGCCTGCGAGTCGGCGTGCCCGGGAAACCTCGTGTGCGTCGCTCACGTGTGCCGCGCGCCCGGCGCGACCGATGCCGGCGGCGACGGGCCGCGCGACGGTGCGCCCGATGGGCCGTCGATCGATGGGCCGCCCGGCGATGTCGATGGGGACGGCGTTCCGGACAACGTCGACAACTGCCCGAACAAGGCGAACCCGACGCAGCACGACGAGGATGGCGATCAGATCGGCGACGTCTGCGATCCGTGCCCGCACCTCGCCGGGACCGCCGCGGACAGCGATGGCGACGGCGTCGGCGATGCGTGCGATCCGCAGCCGACCGTGCCGAAGCAGACGATCGCGTTCTTCGATCCGTTCACGTCGCAGCTCGCGGCGTGGGACGCATCGTCGCTGCAGCAGACGACGATCGGCAACGACCGCATGGAGATGGGCGCCGGCAACGCCGACAGCGCATTCGCGCGCCTCGTCGTCAGCAACGCCGAGACGCGCGTCTACACCGGTGGCCGCGTCCTCAGCTGTACCGGTGCAGCGGTCGGGCCGCACGAGCTGGCGATCAGCTTCAGCGTCAACGGCAACAACTACTACTACGTGCAGGCGTACGACTCCGACGGCACGGATGGCTACCTCCAGATCATGCAGGCCTCCGGCGGCGGCACGGTGTTCACGGGCCTCGCCGGCACCGCATTCACGGGCGTGCTCCCCGCGGGCGCGTTCTCGTTCCAGTTCGACGAGTCGGTCGCCGCGAAGACAATCTCGTTCAAGTCGACACTCGGCGGCACCGCACGGATGACGCTCAACGCGGCCGCCAACATGGATCCGCTGCTGTCCCCCGGGGGGTCGTTCGGCTTGTTCACGCGCAACTGCGACGTCCGGCTCGACTATTTCGTCGTCATCCAGACGACGCCCTGACCGCCCGGCGACGCCCTGACCGCGCGCGCAGGTGGGCGCGCGGACCACCGCGTTCAGTGAGATGAACGCTGTGTTCGCGAATTTGAATTGTCATGCAGCGGAAATGAACGCATATTCATTCTCGTGAGCACGAGTTCAGAGAAGCGATCGCCGGTCCGTACGAAGGTGCGCGAGGCGGTCAGCGAGGCGATCCTCGACGCAGCCGAGCAGGTCGCGCTGGAGAACGGCATCGAGGCGGCCACGGCCGCGGCGATCGCACAGCGCGCAGGCGTCGCTGTCGGAACTCTGTACAACTACTTTCCCGACCGTGACGGGATCCTGGCCGCGCTGTTCAAGACGCGGCGTGCGGCGATCGTCCCCGCGCTCGATGTGGCCGCGGACGAGACGAAAGCACTCCCGTTCGAAGAGCGCCTGCGCGCGTACGTGCGGCGGCTCCTCGAAGTGTTTGACGACAACGCGAGCTTCCTGCGGCTGGCCGTGCGGGCAGATGGCGAGGGCGCGTCGATCAAGGGTCGCGACAAGACGCTGATGACCCAGGTCTTGCATCACATCTCGCAGATCATGCGTGAAGGCGCGTCCCGCAAGCTGTTTCCGTTGACGCGCGTCGAGCCGTACGCTCGCATGCTGCAGGGCTCGCTCAAGGGCATGGTGCTGTGGCGGGTGGAGGAGGGCGTGTCGGTAGCCGATGACGCCGATCTCGTCGTCGATACGTTCCTCCGCGGCGTCTCGACAACGAGCCCCGGCAAGCCCCATGGGGTCGGTGCGTGACCGCAATTGCCGCATATCCGGCGCCTGCGCAGCCGGTGAACAAGTGGCTGGTCGCGGTGTCGATCGCGTTCGGCTCGCTGATGGCGACGATCGATTCGTCGATCGTCAACGTCGCGCTGCCGAACATCCGCGGCGAGCTCGGCGCGAGCATCCAGGAGATCACTTGGATCTCGACCGGCTACATGATCGCGATGGTGCTCGTCATGCCGCTGACGGGCTTCCTCGGCGGCTTCTTCGGTCAGAAGCGCGTGTACCTCGCGTCGATGTTCATCTTCGTCGCCGCGAGTGCAATGTGCGGCACCGCGCGATCGCTCCCCGCGCTGATCGTGTGGCGCGTGATCCAGGGCCTCGGCGGCGGCGCGCTGCAGCCGTCGCAGCAGGCAATCTTGCGCCAGACGTTCCCGCCGGAGGAGCAGGGCATCGCGATGGCGATGTTCTCGATGGTCGTCATGATCGGCCCGGCCGTCGGCCCGGTGCTCGGCGGCTGGATCACGGACAACTACAGCTGGCCGTGGATTTTCTACATCAACCTGCCGGTCGGCATCATCGGCATCATGATGTCGGCGCAGAACGTCCACGAGCCCGAGGACGTGCGCGTCGCGATGCGTGCTCGCGCCGAGGTCGCGCGCAAGAACCTCGATATCGCCGGCATCGTGCTGATGGCCGTCGGCATCGGCGCGCTGCAGTATCTGTTCGAGGAAGGCTCGCAGAAGGACTGGTTCGACGCGCTCGAGATCCGGATCGCGCTGTTCGTCGCGGTCGTCGCGATCGTCGGCTTCATCATCCGCGAGCTGACGGCGACCGCCCCGGTCGTGAATCTCAGGTTGTTCAAGGACGCGACGTTCGCATCGGCGACGCTCGTCTCGTTCTTGATGTTCGGCATGCTGATGGGATCGATGTTCCTGTTGCCGGTCTTCGCGCAGGAGTCGCTCCACTACACGGCGACGCTCTCGGGCATCGTGCTGATGCCACGCACGCTCGCGATGATGGCGGCATCGCCGTTCATCGGTCGGCTCTACAACAAGGTGCAGCCGCGCGTGATCGTCGGCGTCGGCGTGATCCTGTTCGCGATCGGCAGCTATCAGCTCAGCGAGATCACGCTCGATACGAGCGCCGGCGACCTCGTCGTGCCGCTGATCGTCACCGGCGCCGCGTTCGCGTGCCTGTTCGTACCACTGACCACGGCGGCGCTCAGCCACGTGCCGCGCCACCAGATGGCGGATGCGGCGGGTCTCAACTCGTTCATGCGCCAGATCGGCGGCTCGATCGGCCTGACGATCTTCGCGACGATGTTCACGAACTTCGCCATCGAGGCGGCGAGCGGCCTCGCGCCGCACCTGAGCATGCTCCGTCCCGAGGTCGTCGACCGCGTCCACACGATCGCCGGCGCGCTGATCTCGCGCGGCATGCGTCCCGACCTCGCGAACTTGCTCGCGCCGCGCTTCCTCGTTGGCTCGCTCTACCGGCAGGCGACCGTGCTGTCGTTCGACCGCATCTTCATCCTGCAAGGCGTGCTGTTCCTCGTCGTGCTTCCGATTCTCTACTTCCTCAAGGTGGACCGTAGCCAGCCCGGCGAGAAGGTCCACGTCGACCTCGAGTAAACCCATGGCAGACACCACCGAACAACCCAAGCTCGCTCCTCCGCCGCGCAAGAAGAAGGCGACTCGCGCCTACATGGTCCTCGCCATCCTGGCGGGCGCCATCGTCGCGATCTACTTCATCCACGGCTACCTGACGCGCGACGAAGTCGCGACCGACGACGCGCAGACCGATGCCGACGTCGTGCCGGTGTCGGCGCGCGTGTCGGGCGTCGTGCTCAAGATGCACGTCGACGACAACCAGGAGGTCAAGGCCGGCCAGCTGATCGCCGAGATCGATCCCGCGGACTACGCGGCGAAGGTCACGGCGGCGCAGGCCGACCTCGACGCGGCGCAGGCGCAGGCGGATGCCGCGGACGCGCAGGTATCGATCACGACCGCGACGAGCAAGGGCGGCCTGTCGTCGGCGAAGGCGCAGCAGCTCGGCGCGAGCGCCGCTGTTTCGGCGGCGAGCTCGCAGGTCGCCGCGGCGGCCGCGCAGGTGGCCAGCGCGAAGAGCGCACTCGCGAAGGCGCAGGCCGACTACACGCGCGCGAAGAACCTCCACGATGCTGGCGCGATCACGGGCCAGCAGTTCGATGCGGCCGTCTCGGCGCGCGACAGCGCCCAGGCCGCGCTCGACGCCGCGAACGCGAACGCTGCCGCCGCTCGCGACCAGCAGGCGGGCGCCCAGACCCGCGTCGCCGATGCGCGGGCGCACGTCGAGCAGAGTGCGCCGATCGATCAGCAGATCGCGGCCGCGCAGGCCTCGGCGAAGCTCGCGCACGCGCGCGCCGACTCGGCGAAGGCGCAGCTCGAGATCGCGAAGATGCAGGTCGGCTACACCAAGATCTACGCGCCGGCCGACGGCTTCGTCAGCAAGCTCGCCGCGCACGCCGGCCAGATGGTGCAGCCGGGCAGCGTCCTCTGCATGCTCGTGCCGAAGCAGACGTACGTGATCGCGAACTTCAAGGAGACCCAGATCTCGCGCATTCGTCCCGGCGACGACGTCGACATCAAGATCGACGCGGTCGGCGGCGAGCGCCACGGCAAGGTCGTCAGCATCGCGGCCGGCACCGGCGCGCGGTTCTCGATGATGCCGCCCGACAACGCGACCGGAAACTTCGTCAAGGTCGTCCAGCGCGTGCCCGTGAAGATCGTGTGGGCGACCGCGCAGGATGGCACGGGCCTGCAAGCCGGCCTCTCCGCCGACGTGACGGTCCACCTCAAGTAATTTCTGCGGCGCGCATCGCGCCGAGTGATCCCATGAAGTCCTCGTTGCCCATCCTGCTCCTGCTCACGGCGACCGCATCGGCGGAGCCGCGCAAGCTGACGTTCGCGAGCGCGATCGATCTCACGATGCAGAAGAGCCCCGACCTCGCGCAGGCGCAGATCGCCGTCGACGCCGCGAAGGCGAGGGCCGAGCAGCCGAGCCGCAAGCGGCTGCCATCGCTCAACGTCAACGCGATCGGCAACTACTACACCGAGCCGTACCAGCTGATGTTCGGTCCGCAGCTGTTCACGCTGCACCAGCAGCGCACGTCGATCACGAACGTCCAGGTCGTGCAGCCGCTGACCGGCCTCGCGTACCTGAGCGAGCTCGTCGGCGCCGCCGATCACGCCGCGAACGCCGCCGCCGCCGACTACGACAAGGCGCGCCTCGACGCCGCCTATCGCACGGCGACCGCCTATCTCCGCCTGCTCGAAGCGCGCGCGGGCGCGGACATCGCGCACCAGTCGGTCACCGACATCCAGGCCGAGCTCGAGCAGACCCAGAAGCAGCGCGCGGCCGATGCCGCGACGAACATCGACGTGCTCCGCCTTCAGTCCGCGAAGGCCGCCGCCGATCAGAGCGCGGTGCGCGCCGACACGCAGGTCCAGCAGGCGGTGGCGGCGCTCGTCGTCCAGATCGGCCTCCACGATGGCGAGTCGATCGACATCGCCGATGACCTGCCGCCGGCGCCGCCCGCGATGGCGCTCTCGCTCGACCAGGCGATCCAGCGCGGGCTCCAGGCGCGTCCCGAGCTGCGGTCCGCGAAGGAGCAGATCGCGTCGGCCGACGATGTCGTGACGTCGAAGAAGGAGGAGTACCTCCCGAGCGTCAACGCGATCGCGAACTGGCAGCACACCACCGGCCTCGAGCCGTTCCAGCCGAAGAACGAGGAGTACGTCGGTCTGCAGGTGCAGTGGCGCGTGTGGGACTGGGGCAGCATCTGGGGCGAGGTCAAGGAAGCCAGGGCGAACCAGGCGCGCGCCGAGGTCGCGGCGGGGGCGCTCGCGGATCACGTGCGCCTCGAGATCCGCCAGCACTGGCTCGACGCGAAGGCCGGCTTCGACAACCTCGCGAGCGCGGCGACGCAGCTGCAGACGGCCGAGGAGGCCTATCGCCTGCAGCACGTGAAGTACGTCAACGGCGCCGCCACGACGACCGACGTGATCAACGCCGAGACCGAGGTCGCGCGCGCACGCGTGCAGGCCGCGGTCGCACGCTACGATTACTACCTCGCGCTCGTCGAGCTCGCTCGCTCGGTCGGCGACGTGCCGAATCCGACCGGCGCCGCGCCGCGCTGACGGCCGCTAGCGCTTGCCGCCGAGCCCGTACTTCTTGAGCTTGTCGATCAGCGTGACGCGCGAGACGCCGAGCCGGCGCGCGGCCTCGCTCTGATTGCCGCCGGTCGCGTCGAGGGCGCGCGCGACGAGACCGCGCTCGAACGCCTCGACCTGCTCCTTGAGCGACGGGCCGTTGCGCGCATCGGGCGCCGGGTCGGCGGCATCGTCGAGCGGCGCGGGCGCGTGCTCGCGATCATCGGGCCGCGTGCCGGTCGCGCTCTCGAGATCGGCGAGCGTGATCGTGCCGCCGGCCGACAGCGCGGCGAGCCGCGCGATCGTGTTCTCGAGTTGGCGCACGTTGCCCGGCCAGTCGGTGCGTGCGAGCGCATCGATCAGCGCCGGCTCGAGCGTGACCGTGCCGAGCCCGAAGCGTTCGCCGTAGCGGCGCGCGAACTCCTCCGCGAGCGCGGGGATGTCGTCCTTGCGATCGCGCAGCGGCGGGACGACGAGCTCGACGACCGCGAGGCGGTAGTAGAGGTCCTCGCGGAACGTGCCGGCCTTGACGTCGGCGGCGAGGTCGCGGTTCGTCGCCGCGACGACGCGAACATCGACCTTGTCGATGCGGCCCGAGCCGACCGGCTGGATCTCGCCTTCCTGCAGCGCGCGCAGCAGCTTCGCCTGCACCGCGGGCGGCAGCTCGCCGACCTCGTCGAGGATCAGCGTCCCGCCGTCGGCCTGCGCGAAGAAGCCGGGCCGCGAGTTGCTCGCGCCGGTGAACGCGCCGCGCACGTGCCCGAACAGCTCGGCATCGGCGAGATCCGCGGGCAGGGCGGCGCAGTTGAAGCGCACCAGCGGCTTCTGCGCGCGCGTCGACTGCGCATGCAGCAGCTCGGCGACGAACTCCTTGCCCGTGCCGGTCTCGCCGCGCACGAGCACGGTGACATCGCGGCTGGCGACGCGCGACGTGGCCTCGAGCAGCCGGCGCATCGGCCGCGAGTCGCCGACGATCCGCCGCCCGAGCGTCTGCTCGGCCGCGAGCCGCCGGTTGTCGACGCGCAGCCGCCGCGCCTCGAGCGCCCGCTCGATGACGACCGCGACCTCGTCGATATCGAACGGCTTCGATAAGTAGTCGTAGGCGCCTTGCTTCATCGCGGCGACCGCGACGCGCTCGCTGCCGTGCGCGGTCAGCAGGATCACCGGCAGTGTCTCGTCGCGCGACCCGATCTGCGCCATCAGCTCGAGGCCGTCCATGCCGGGCATCGACAGATCGGTGAGCACGGCATCCGCCTCGTCGAGCTGCGCGAGCGCCTCGGTGCCGTTCTTCGCGGTGAGCACTCGGTGGCCGCGATCGGCGAGCACCTCGCGCAGCGTGAACAGGACGCCAGGCTCGTCGTCGACGAGAAGGACCGCGGACACTACGCTCTCGCTTCGATCATTGCGGCGCGGGCGCCGGTCTCCGGCATCACCTTGCCCGGCAGCCGGATCGTGGCGGTCGTACCCTGACCGACGGTGCTCGCATACGACAGCGTCCCGCCGTGCTGGTTGATCACGCCCTGCGCGAGGACGACGCCGAGGCCGGTGCCGTTCGCGCGCGTCGTGAAGAACGAGGTGCCGAGCCGCTCGAGGTCCTCCGGCGCGATGCCGCGGCCGCTGTCCTTGACGTCGAGCGTGACCTCGCCGTTGCCCGCGCGCAGGCGCAGCGCGACCGTGCCGCCGTTCGGCGTCGCCTCGATCGCGTTCGCGACGAGGTTGATCAGCGCCTCCTTGAGGCGGCGTGAATCTCCGTTCACCGGCGTGATGGCGCCGTCGAGCTTGAGCGTGACGCCCGCGGTATCGGCACGGCCGGCGAGCACGTCGAGGACGTCGCGCGCGACCGCCGCGAGGTCGACCTTCTCGGGACGCAGATCCTCGAGCGGGCGCGAGAACGACAGGTACTCGTCGAGGATCGTCTGCATGCGCTCGATCTCCGAGGCGACGACCGCGAGCCGCTCCTGCGTGCGCTCGCTCTCCGGCGTACGAGCGACGAGCTGACAGAGGCCCTTGATCGACGCGAGCGGGTTCTTGAGCTCGTGCGCGACCTTCGCGCCGACGCCCTGCAGCCGGCGCAGCTGCGCCTCCGCCTCGGCGACGCGCTCCTCGCGCAAGCACTCGTACGAATCGCCCGCGCGGGTTGCCGCGATCGCGAGCTTGCCGGCCATCTGGTGGAGCATGACGAGGCTCCACGTCAGCCCGATCACGACCGCGACGGTGTAGTGGACGTCGGACATCGGCGTGCCGACGACCGAGACCGGCAGCAACATCATCGCGATGATCAACAGCGCGTTCGCGACCGCGATCCAGCGCGACGTCGGAATCGGTCCGAAGAACAGCAGCGACACGACCGCCGGCAACACGAGGTTCGGCAAGAACGGCGAGTGAACGCCGCCCGTGATCGAGGCCGAGCCGACGACGAACACCTGCGCCGCCATGCTCGTGACGACGAGCGAGGTCTCGACGCACTCGGGCTGCGCCGCGAGCCGCTTCGTCATGATCCGCTGCAGGCATACGAAACTGCCGTAGAGGCCCGCGCACACGGCGACGCGCCACGGATCGGTCCCACCTTCATAGAGAACCGCGAGCACGGCGAGGTGCACGAACGCGCCGAATACCAGCGCGAACTTCGTCAGCTTCGAAGCTTCCTCGACGAAGTAGCGGTTGCGTCGACCTCGCCAGGTCTCCGCTGGACGTTCTTGCACGCGCGTGTCTGGTGCCAGCTGCGTGCCAGCTACCGTGACCGTCCGCGTCGAGGTCGCCATCCCCGCAACTCTAACCTGTTGCGCGAAACGTGACCGACCATAGTCACGTTTCGTGACCGCGTGCTGTAAGGCCACCCGACAGATCGGCATCGAGAATCAACCCACACGCGAGCTTGGCTGGTGGCACGTCTGGTGCTTTGGTCGGGCGCATGACTGGTCGCCTTACGCTCGCTTTGGTCCTGCTCGCCGCCGCGCCGGCATTCGCGCAGCCGGCGCCGAAATCCGCCGACGACATGGCCGCGTTCGAGAAGGATCTCGATGCGTTGTTCACGAAGGGCGGGCTGACCGCCGACGGGGCCGCGGCGCGCGCGGCGAAGGCATCGCCGGCGGTCCGGCGCAAGGCGGCGGAGATCGACGCCGCGCTCGCGCAGCTCGAGACGGCCAAGCTCGCGCAGGTCCCGCAGCTCGGCGGCAAGGCGTCGTACACGCGGCTGTCGTTCGTGCAGCCGTTCGTGATCCCGTTCATGGGTCAGAGCTTCACGATTCCGAGCCTGCAGAACCAGTACGTGCTGCAGGGCCAGGTCGCGGTGCCGCTCTCCGACTACGTCGTGCGGTTCCCCAAGCTCGTCGATACGGCGAAGCTCGGCGAGGAGGCCGCGCGCGTGGGCGAGAAGTCGGCCGAGGTCGGCGCCGGTGAGGATGCGCGCCTCGCGTACTACGAGTGGGTGCGCACGAAGCTGCAGGTGCTGATCGCGCGCCGCCAGCTCGCGCAGGTCCAGGCGACGCTGCAGCAGGAGCAGGCGCTCGCCGACGTCCAGCGCATCTCGCGCGCGGACCTTCTGCGCGTGCAGTCGCAGGAGGCCGAGGCCGAGCAGACTGTCGACCAGCTGCAGAACCTGTCACAGCTTCGCGAGGAGCAGCTGCGCCTGTTGATCGGCGCGAGCGAGGCCGAGCCGCTCGCCGTCGGCGAGGACATCCGCACCGACCTCGCGACGCCCCAGCAGGGCAACCTCGACGATCTGCTCAAGCAGGCGACGAGCAAGCGCCTCGAGATCAAGGGCCTCGACCTCGGCATCGAGGCGAAGGAAGCGCAGCAGAAGACCGAGGAGGCGAACCTCTATCCGCGCCTCTCGGCGTTCGCGAGCGCGGACTACGATCGTCCGAACCAGCGCGTGTTCCCTCAGAAGGATGAATTTCGATTCACCTGGGCCGCGGGCGTGCAGCTGACCTGGCAGATCAACGACTACTTGATCTCTCGCGCGACGCAGAAGCGGATCCACGCCGAGCGCGGCGAGCTGATCGCGGATCGCGAGAACCTCGTGCGCGGAACCCGCATCGAGATCCTCGCGGCGGGGCAGGCGGTGCAGATCGCGCTGCACTCGCTGCAGACGACGCAGAAGGGCCTCACCGCCGCCGAGGAGGGCTACCGCGTCCGCCGGGAGCTGCTCAACGCCGAGCGCGCGACCGCCGTCGAGCTGGTCGACGCGCAGACCGACCTGACGCGCGCCCGGATCGCAGCCCTCAACGCCCGCGTGGATCTTCGCGTCGCACTGACGCAGCTGGCGCACGCGCTCGGCGACGACACCGCGACCGCCAAGTAGCGGATACAGCTGTCGGAATCCCTTACAGGCCGACCCGCCTAACCGCTCGATCGGCCGCTGTATCGGGTGGCAGAGCGCATGCATCTTAGCGAGCGCCATGCGTGCCATTGCCGCTCTGTCGACGTCGCTGATGCTGCTTGCCGTGGGGTGCAAGAAACCCGCGGATTCGGGAGGCGCCGCAAAGGTCGCAGCGACCCCGCCGGTCAAGGTCGCCA
>JAFAOG010000081.1 GCA_019237945.1 Deltaproteobacteria bacterium
CGAGATCTCGCTCCTGCTCAGCATCGGGCTCGTCGTCGCGGTCGTGCTCGTCTTCTTGCGCAGCGTGCGCGCGACGGCGATCCCATCGGTCGTCGTACCGCTCTCGCTCGTCGCGACGTTCGGCGTGATGTTCCTGCTCGGCTACTCGATCGACAACCTGTCGCTGATGGCGCTGACGATTGCGACTGGCTTCGTGGTCGACGATGCGATCGTCGTCACCGAGAACATCACGCGCTTCATCGAGGACGGAGCCGCGCCCCTGCAAGCGGCGCTCGCGGGCGCACGGCAGATCGGCTTCACGATCGTATCGATCACGGTCTCGCTGCTCGCCGTGTTCATCCCGGTGCTGTTCATGGGCGGCCCGTATGGCCTCCTGTTCCACGAGCTCGCCGTCACGCTCGCGATCGCGATCACGATCTCCGCCGTCCTGTCGCTGACGCTGACGCCGATGATGGCGAGCAAGCTCCTGCGCGCGCCCTCCCACGAGCCGCGCGGCATCTCGCGCGTGATCGCGCGGGGCATCGATCGCACGATCGACGGCTACGCCTGGCTCCTTCGCGTCGTGCTGCGCCACCGGATCATCGTCGGTGCGATCTTCATCGCGACGCTCGCGACGACGGTGGCCCTCTACATCAAGCTGCCGCTCGGCCTGTTCCCGCAGCAAGACACCGGGATGCTGATGGGCCAGTCGCGCGGCCCCGAGGACATCTCGTTCGCCGCGATGAAGGCGCGCCAGGAAGAGCTCAACCAGATCGTGCTCTCGGATCCGGCCGTCGCGCACGTGATCTCGAACGTCGGTGGCTTCGGCGCCTCGACGCTCAACGTCGGCACGATGTTCATCGCGCTCAAGGACAAGCCGGACCGCACGGTCTCGGCGCAGCAGGTGATCGATCGACTGCGCCCGAAGCTGTCGAAGGTCCAGGGCATCCAGGCTGGCATTCAGGCGGTGCAAGACGTCCGCGTCGGCGGCCGCATGTCGCAGGCGCAGTATCAATACACGCTCGAGGATGCCAACCTCGCCGAGCTCGACCAGTGGGCGCCGAAGATCACGGCCGCGCTCCGCAAGCTGCCGGAGCTCAAGGACACGCGTTCCGACCAGCAGACGAACGGCCTCCAGCTCGACATCACCGTCGATCGCGATACCGCCGCCCGCTTCGGCATCACCGAGGCCGCGATCGACAACACGCTGTACGACGCGTTCGGCCAGCGCCAGGTCGCCGTGTTCTACACCGAGGTCAACCAGTACCACGTCGTGATGGAAGCCGACTCCTCCGTCGGCACCGGCCCCGACGCGCTCGATCACATCTACGTCTCGTCCGCCACCGGCGCGCAGGTCCCGCTCACCGCGCTGAGCCGCGTCACGCAGCGCCAGACCTCGCTCCAGATCAGCCATCAGGGCCAGTTCCCCGCGACGACGATCTCGTTCAACCTCGCGCCGGGCGTCTCCCTCGGCACCGCCGTCACCGCGATCAATCGCGCGACCGCCCAGATCGGCATGCCCGCCTCGATCCACGGCGCGTTCGCGGGCACCGCCCAGGCATTCGAGGAATCCAAGGCCGGCGAGTGGAAGCTGCTCCTGCTCGCGGTGCTCGTCGTCTACATCGTGCTCGGCATGCTCTACGAGTCGTACGTCCACCCGATCACGATCCTGTCGACCCTGCCCTCCGCGGGCCTCGGCGCGATCCTCGCCCTGATGGTGTTCGGCAGCGACCTCAATCTGATCAGCCTCGTCGGTATCATCCTGTTGATCGGCATCGTCAAGAAGAACGCCATCCTGATGATCGACTTCGCGCTCGAGCAGGAGCATGCGGGCAAGCCGCCCGAAGCTGCGATCTACGAGGCCGCGCGCCTGCGCTTCCGCCCGATCGTGATGACGACGCTGGCCGCACTGCTCGGAGCGCTGCCGCTCGCGCTCGGCGCCGGCACCGGTGCAGAGCTACGCCAGCCGCTGGGCATCGCGATCGTCGGCGGCCTCGTCGTCTCACAGCTGCTGACGCTGTTCACGACGCCGGTCGTCTACCTCGCCCTGCACCGCTTCACGCGCCGCTAGCGCTGCGCCATCGTCACGAGATACTTCTCGATCAGCGCCCGCTGCATCACGGTCAGGTGCGCACGGCCTGCCATCTCGTCGAGCTTGGCCGGCCACTCCGCGGCGCTGTGCGACGACGGCATCGGCGTCGCGTGACACGCGTTGCCGCACTTCTGCACGAGCAGTGTGCGGCCCTGCTGCAGCTCCGCGATCTCGACGTGCGCACGATCCGCGTCGCTCGCCGTGACGGCGGGCGGCGTGCGTGGGGCGCAGCCGACGATCGCGAACAGCACCAGCAGCTTCTTCATCACATCTCGAGTCCCATGATGATGCGGCCGGAGAACGCATCGCCCGCGAAGTCATCGGTGCCGTACGTGGCGGCGACGCCGAACCCCGCGGTCGCGACGAGCCAGAACTTGCCGGACGGCGCGAGCGAGAGTGCCGGACCGACCGCCCAGCGCGTGCCCGCTTCCTCGTGACCGCCCCACGTCTCGACGCCGAGCCGGACCTTTGGCGTGACCTCGTAGGTGGCGCCGGCGGCCCAGCCGATCTCGAGCTCGGTCGTGGCGACGTTGTTGCCGAGCTTCACCTCGCCGATCACGTTGCCGGCGACCGTCACCTTGTCGAAGTCGCGCGCGAAGATGCCCTTGCCCTCGATCTCGTAGAGCGAGGTGCCGAAGTCCTTGGCGACCTCGAGGTAGCCGACGCAGTCGACCGGCAGCTCGCCGCGATCGGCGAACCGGTAGCGCGACTCGAAGCGCACGGCGTCGAGGTGGAACGCTTCGTCCGTCGACTCGGCGAGCACCGTGTACATCGACATGTCCCAGTGGTCGGTGATGCCGTGCTCGATCTCGAGCTTCTCCTCGAAGGCCTCGGCCGTATTCGACTTCCAGGTCTCGCGGGCCTCGGTGTGCCAGATCTCGAGCTCGGTCTGCCCTTCCGGCAGCGTCGCGTACTCGTACGTGTAGCTGAACGACTTGCGATCAGCGCGTGCGAGCTCGGGAACCATCAACAACAAGACTACCAAGATTCGCCGCATTTGTGATTTTGAAAATAACTTTCAATTTCGTCCAGCTCAAGACCCCGATCGGAGTTTCTTGGAACTGCTGGAATTGCGCTAGGTTCGCGCCATGGCGACCAAACCGCGTCTGCACCCGCCCGCCGGCAAGCACGGGGAGCTCACCGAAGTACTCCCCGGGATCTACTTCGTGACCGGCACGGTCAAGCTGCCGGGCCCGCTGCCGGTCCGCTTCTCGCGCAACATGACGGTCGTCAAGCAAGGCGACCGCCTCGTCGTCGTCAACTCGGTGCGCCTCGACGACGCCGGGCTCGCCGCGCTCGACAAGCTCGGCAAGGTGACCGATGTCGTGCGCCTCGCCGCCAACCACGGCATGGACGATCCGTTCTACGCGGAGCGCTACGGCGCGAAGGTGTGGGCCGTCAAAGGCCAGCGCTACACCGCGGGCTTCAACACGAGCCGCCCCGACACGTACTTCACGCCGCACCACGAGATGGATGCGACGACCGAGCTGCCGATCGCGGGCGCGAAGCTCACCGTGATCGACTCGACGCCGAGCGAGGGCCTGCTCGTGCTCGATGGCGGCACGATCATCAGCGGCGACTGCCTGCAGAATTGGGCCGCACCCGACGCGTACATGAGCGGGCTCGGCAAGTTCATGTTGAAGCGCATGGGCTTCATGAAGCCGCACAACATCGGACCGGGTTGGCTCCGGCAGGGCAAGCCGCCGCACGCGCAGCTGCGCGCGCTCCTCGACCTGCCGTTCGTCAACGTGCTGCCGGTGCACGGCACGCCCGTGCTCGGCGATGCACCGGCGCTCTACAAGCCGGCGATCGAGCGCGTCACGGTCACATCGAAGGGCGCCGCCAGCTGATCACATCGAGATCGACCCCTTGCGGAAGTCCGTGCGGCGAAGGTGCACGTTGATGCAGACCGGCCGCCCGCCCTTCGCGATCGCCTTGGCCTCGGCGAGCACGCTGTCGACGCGCGCCGGATCATCGAGCTTGAGGCCGACGCCGCCGTAGCCCTCGGCGACCTTGTGGTAGTCGGTGCGCCGCAGATCGGTGCCGAGCGACGTGCCGAGGATCTCGACCTGCTCGCGCGCGATCTGCATCCACGATGCGTCGTTGCCGATCACCGCGATCGGCGCGACGCCGTGGCGGACATACGTGTCGAACTCGGCGAGCGTGTACGCGGAGGAGCCGTCGCCCCACACGAGCCACACCTCGCGGCCCGGCCGCACGAGCGACGCGCCGAGCGAGAAGCCGCCGCCAACGCCCAGGGTTCCGAACACGCCCGGATCGAGCCACGACAGCGGCGCGCGCGGCCGCACGATGTACGACGCCGTCGCGACGAAGTCACCGCCGTCGACGACGAGCACCGCGTCGTCCGCCATCGCTTCCTCGAGGCGCAAGAAGAAGTGCAGCGGATCGATCAGCTCGCCCTGCGGCACCGCCTTGCCGACGATCTCGGTGTCGCGCGCCGCCTCCTTCGCCTTGAGCGACGCGAGCCAGTCAGGCCACGCGCCGCCGCTCGCCTGCGCCGCCAGCGCGACGAGGAACTCGCCGGCATGCATCTCGATCGCGATGTCGGGCCGCTTGTTCTTCTTGAGCTCCTCGGTCGACAGGTTCGCCGCGATCAGCGTCGCCTGCTTGTTCAGGCCGCGGCCGTAGCCGAGGCGGAAGTCGAACGGGAAGCCGCACACGATGATGCAGTCGGCTTCCTTGAGCGCGGCGCCGCGGTTGTGGCGAAGCTGCAGCTCGTGCGTGCGCCCGAGCAGGCCGCGCGCCGTGCCCGCCAGGAAGACCGGCGCGCCGAGCTGACCGAGCGCGCGTGCGATGCGTCCCGGATCCTTGACGGTGACGAGCGTCTGGCTGCCGACGACGATCACCGGCTTCTTCGCCGCCTTGAGCGCCTCGGCCGCGCGCGTGATGCCGGTGTCGCCGCGCAGGTGCGGCAGCTTGACCGGCAAGTCGAACGGCGGCATCGACGGCGCGCGGAACTGCCGGTAGAGGTGGCCGCGGATGTAGAGCTCGAGCGCCTTGCCGCCGATCCCCTTGGCCTTGCCGAGCCCCGCTTCCTTCTCGTACCACTCGCGCACGATCGACTCGGGATACAGGATGTCGACCGGCACCTCGACGAACACCGGGCCCGGCACGCCCTCGGTCGCGACCTGCAGCGCTCGCTCGACCGTCGATGCGAGTGCCGGCACCGTCTTGACGGTCGTCGCCCACTTCACGAGCGGCTTCATCAGCGCGAGCTGATCGATGTCCTGCAGCGCGCCGCGGCCCTTGAGCAGCGTCGCGGTCGCGCCGCCGAAGATCAGCAGCGGGGTCTGCGCCATCTGCGCGTTCTTCACCGCCGTCACGGTGTTCGTCACGCCGGGCCCCGCAGTTACTGCGGCGACGCCGACGATGCCGGTCATGCGCGCAACGGCATCCGCCGCGAACACGGTGTTTGCCTCGTCGCGCACGTCGACGACGCGAATTCCGCGCGCCTGCGCACCGGTCAAGATCGGCGAGATGTGACCGCCGCAGAGCGTGAACACATGCGTCACGCCGTGCCGCGCGAGGACCTCGGCGATGATGTCTCCACCGTGTTGAGGCATGGCGGGCATCCTCGCGCGGCGTGCTACCGTACGGAA
>JAFAOG010000232.1 GCA_019237945.1 Deltaproteobacteria bacterium
TCCTTCGTCATCTCGAACTGGGCAAGCCCGTCTTGCTTCGGGTCGTCGACGCAGCGGAACGACTTGACGCTCTTGAACGCGGCGACGCACTGCTTCGACTGCGACAGCGCGTACTTGACGTCCATCGTGATCGCGCTCGCGTTGAACGGCTTCGAGCACCAGTAGTCGGGGCCGGTCAGCGTCGCGTTCGCATCCTTCTTGAGCTGCTGGTACCAGTCCGCTTCGAACGAGTCGCCGTCGATGCTCGCGGGCGCGCTCGCGTCCATGCCGAACTCTTTCTTGAACTCGGCCCAGGGCTCGCCGAGCATCTTGCGGTAGTACGGCCAGCGATCGCTCGCGTCCTGATACTCGAAGTTCTTCTGCGGCTTGGGGTCGTCGAGCTTCGCGAGCAACGCGACGAACTTCGGGCCCGACGTGTGGGGCGTCGTGACGGCCCCCTGTCCGTCACCGTCCGAGTCGGCGTCGCCGCCGCCACCACCACCACCACCGCCGCCGCCACTCGACGACGAGGGCGAGGACGACGACGACGATCCGCCAGGCGACCACGACAGGTTCTTGTTGCAGCCGAAACCGGCGACCACGACCAGAAGCAGGCGCGCACGAAGCATTGCGATGATGACCTCCACTCCCCAGTGTCGCCGAGCCGAGGTTTTTTGCGCGTTAGCGCGGACTATTTCGCAAGCTGCCGAAAGCGCTTACAGATGGTGCTGTGCGAAGAACGTCCACATCGCATCGGTCGCGTGGATGTCCGTCGACGTCAGGCCGAGCGACGGCACGGGTGTGCCGCCGGGCCACGTGTGGCCGCCGCCGTTGATCGTGCACAGCGTGACGTCGGCGCCGCCATCGCAGTGCTGGTACGTCGAGCACGACGCGTTGCCGTTGCGATACGTCTCGACCGGATCTCCGGTGCAGTGATCGCGCTGCGCCCAGCCCGCGAACGTCGACGCGACCGACGGAAAGCCGAGCGATGCGCTGCCGTCGTACGGCACGAGCGAGTCCTGCGTGCCGTGGAAGTGCATCACCGGCATCGGCCGCGACGGTGTACACGCATCGATGCCGAGCACGCCCGCGACCGGCGCGATCGCGGCGAAGCGATCGGCGAGCTCGCAGCCGATGCGATGCGACAGGAACCCGCCATTGCTCATGCCGGTCGCGTACACGCGCGCCGGATCGATGCACAGCTTGTCGCTCGCGGCGGCGAGGATGTCGCGCACGAACTGGATGTCGTCGACGTTCGACGCGGTCGCCGTGCCGCAGCACGCGCCGGCATTCCACGACAGCGGCGCACCCGTACCGACCGGATACAGCACGATGAAGCCCTCGGAATCGGCCTTGTCGTTCATCAGCGACAGCACCGCTTCCTGCAGCGCATCGCTCGTGAAGCCGTGGAAGTTGAACACGAGCGCGGTCGGGCGCGTCGGATCGTAGTTCGGCGGGACGTGCGCGTAGACGATGCGCGACGTGCCGCCCGATGTGATCGTCCACGTCTGATCGCCGGTCCCCGCCGGCTTGCCGTCGCACCGCGCCGTCGGCGTCACCGGTGCATCGGGCTCGGTGGTCGCGGCGCCGTCGGCGGCGACGCCGGCAGCGGTCGACGAGAAATGACACGCGGCAAGCGCCGCGAACAGCAGCACGGTTCTCACGCGACGTCTCATAGCGCGGCGTACTGACCCGCGGTCAATTAGGAGACTGACATCCGCTCACGCGCACGGTGCAGACAGTCGTGGGCAGTGGGTCGCGGCGTTCACGATCAGCGCTGGACGAGCATGCCCTCGGCCAGCAGCAGCAGCAGCACGACGGCGGCGAGCGCATGCCACAGCTCGACGCGGCGCCGGTGATCATCGGGCGTCGCGCCGGTGCCGGTGCCCGAGGCAGGCAGCATCGACGCCGGCGCCATCGTCAGATCCGAGCCGTGCGGGTCGAGGTTGACGACGAACGCGAGCTCGTCGCGATCGCGCGTCGTGCCCGTCTGATCGGTGCCGATCACGCGATAGACGCCCGGCTTCTCGGTGCGCGTGAAGCGGACCGACGAGCGGCCGGCGATGCGATCGCCTTCGAAGACCTGGCCGATGCCGTCGGGGCCGCGGACCTCGAGCTTCTTGAGGTCGACCGTCGGCAGCACGACCTGCGAGCCGACGAGGTGCTCGGTCGCCGTCGAGCCGGCGTGCTTGCGCGCGAGGTGGCGGACGGCTTGCTGGAGCAGCGGCAGGTAGCCGGCGTGGATCGGCAGGTCGTTCCAGTCGCGATCGAGCGTCGACGTGTAGAGCAGCGTGTGGCCGGCGCCGATCGACGCCTCGACGAGCGCGGCCGCGCCATTCGTGAAGCGCGCGAGCACCTTGCGATCGGCGGTCGACGTGGTGGGGCCCAGCAGCGAGATCTTGAAGAACTTCGCCTCGGAGAGCTCGGGCGCGTCCTTCGCGAACGGCAGGAAGATCGGGTGGTCGCTCTCCCACTTCACGAGGTGCAGCGCGCGGCTGTCGCGATCCTCCGGCGAGGCGCCCCACGTGACGTCGATCGGATCGCGCAGCGACTGCGGCAGCAGCGGCAGCATCGTGCGGTCGTACGCGGCGGGATCGACGTGATCGCCCGGCGCGACGAGGATGCCGCCGCCCGCGCGCACCCAGTCGGCGAGGATCGTCACGCGCTCCGGCGGCAGCGCCGCGACGTTCGCGAGCACGACGACGTCGAACTCCGCGAGGTCGATCGCCGGGGCCTCGCTCGCCGCCGCGCCCTTCTTCTTCTCGATGCCGGCGAGCTCCTCGGCCGTGATCGTGCGGACGACCGTGCCGGAGTCCTCGCGATCGCCGGGACGCAGCGCGGCCTCGGTGTAGAACAGCTCGTCATCGCGGCGCACGGTGTGCGGATCGCCGTCGACGAGCAGCACGCGGACGTCATCGCGCAGCGACGCGCGCACCCACCGGCGATCGTCGACGCCGAGCGCATCACCGCCGATCGACACGCTCGCATCGGTCGCGCGCACGCCGGCCGGCAGCATCGCGATGAACCGCTTGGTCGCGCGGCCGCCCGCAGGGACGTCGAGGCTGCCTCGCGCGACGACGTGGTCACCGATCGCGAGCTGCAGCTCGACCTTCGCCGGCGTGTCGGAG
>JAFAOG010000463.1 GCA_019237945.1 Deltaproteobacteria bacterium
CTCGACGGTCGCCTTGCCTCGAGCCGGGACGCTCATCAGGTTGAGTGTACGGTCGACAGCGGCGCTCATCTACTTGCTTGGCGGTCGCGCGAAACATTCCCCGTCCTCGCCGTCGAGACCGATGCCTTGGGGAACGAGATGGCGTTCCAACTGCGCGGAATGTCTCGACGCCTCGAAAATCGCACTCTAGAGGTCTGGGGTTCGATCCCCCTTGGCTCCACCAGGAAAACGCAGGTCTCGCTGAAAGGCGAGGCCTTCGTTGTTTTCGGACCCGCCCCATCTCACCTCCGTGATGAACGGATCACCGCCGGGGCCGCGGCGTCAGGGCGCTGGGTCGCGCTTCGCTTCCTGGCCGCGATACCAGACAAGCTTTCGTGCGATATCGCCGCCCGCGAAGTCGGCACCGACGAAGAAGTAGTCCGTCGGTCCCAGGCCCCACACACCCGTGGATCCTTGGCAGCTGGCGACGTACGTCCAGGTGGATCCGTTGAAGTGCGCGCACGTTCCACCGGCCCACCAGACGTCGCTCGTCGAGCTTCCCCACAGCGAGCGCGAGGTGCCGCCGGAGATCGAGGGCATGGGTGGCGTCGACCAGCTCGTTCCGTCGTACGCGTAGAGCGTGGTCGCCGTCATTCCCCAGATCTGACCCGGTGCGGGAGACCATAGCGAGATGAACGAGTCTGTCCGCATCTGTTGGAGCGCTGTGCCGTCCCAGTGCAGCAGTCGATTGGAGAGCGCGATCCAGACGTCGTTGGCGCCTGAGCCCTTGATGTCGAGCAGGAATCTGCTGCAGTCCGGATCGGTCGCGCCGCTGGTCGACGCACTCACCGTGCTCCAGGTGCCGTTTTTCTCGTGGAGCAGCGAGCATTCGGGCGAGAACTTCGGATCGTGTTCGAGACCGACGGCCCAGACCTCGCTGCCTCCGAACGTGAAGACCTGGCTTGCAGCGGGCGCGTAGGCACCTTGCGAGTTGTGCACGACCGGGAACGGAATCGTGTCGCCGTCGGTCCACTGCCCGTCGACGTTGCCGTCCGACCACATCAATACGTTCCGCCGATCGGCGAGGATCTGGACTCCGTCGCTGTAGCGGACTCCGACTGACAAGACGGTGCCGGTCGTCGCGTAGAGCACGGCTGGGTTGGCTTGCAGCTCTGGCGGCCGCCCTGGGTAGGACTGCCAGCTCGCGCCGTCGTAGTGCATCACGACACTGTTCCGGCCCACGCACCATGCGCTTTGCGTCGAGTTGAACGACGTGCTGGTCGTCTGCGTCGATGGGCACGCGGGGAATGTCGACCACGTGGTGCCGTCCCAGTGGTCATTGCCGAGCCAGAGGTCGGTGGTCGTCGACGGGGGAGTCGGACGTCCGGGAGTTCCGGTCGGCGTGAACGACGTGCCGTCGTACGTGAATCCGCGCGCTCCGTCGGTGATCCAGATGTTGGTGGGCGTGACCGCGATGACCTTGGTGATCGTCGTGATCGGCGTCCCGATCGGGTTCAGGCTGCTCCCGTTCCAGTGCATGAGCCCGCCGCTGCCGCCGAGCCACACGTCGTTCGCCGACGTGCCGCTGATGCTCTGCGCATCGCAGCCGTAGCTCGTCCAGGTCGCGCCGTCCCAGCGACTGCATCCAGACCAGCCGACGTCGCTCGCCAATGTCCACACAGCGCCGTTGCTCGCCGGAATCGGCTGGAAGGTCGTGCCGTCCCAGCGCAGACCGATCCCGAACCAGACATTGTTGGGGCCGCTGCTCGTGATCGCGCCGATTGTCGAGGTGCCGAACGTCCTGACGAGTGACCAGCATGTGTCGAAGTGGAAGATGCCGCCTTCGTTATCGGTGGCCCATGCCTCGGTCGTATTCGGCACGCCGTGCACGGTGACGAAATTGACCGACGACACGGCCGTCGACGTCTACTACGGCGTGGGCGACGGGACGTTCGAGGCGCCGATCGTGATTCCCGTGCTCCCCAAGATGCGAGACATCGCAGTCGCGGATCTCGATGGTGATGGCGCGCCCGACATCGCGGCGCTCGCGGTCGCCGGAACAATGATCCTCTACGCGCGAGGACGCACCTTCGTGGCCGACGGCGTCTACCGGTCGGGCCGGGGCGTGACGGAGATCGTCGCGGGCGATGTGGACGGAGACGGCCGTCAAGACATCGTGAGCAGTGCGTTCAACGCGCTCGCCGTCCTGCTCAATCAATGCCCGTGACAACGTTCAGTCACGGCACGTACACGAGGTGGATCTCGAAAGAGAAACCGGCGTCCGTCTCGGACACGAGGGCATGGAGAACCATATCGCTGCAGCCCGATTCAACGGTCCACAGATCCACGAGGACATCCCAGCGACGCCCCGACCACTGCGCGACCGACGTCGCCCACGTCTCCTCCGGGAGCTCGGACAGCGTCTCTCCATACTTGGCGATGTATCGCTGGATGTGTCGAGCCTTCTCGGCGGAGACGGGCGCGACAGATGGGATGCCTTGCTTTAACGCGTAGTCGCCTTGGACGAATGCCTTCACGATCGCGCTTAACGTCGGTCTCCAGGCGCTGGGAACCGGGTGTTCCGCGTCCTCGTCCTTGAGTGCTGGTTGTTGCACGGACGTCATGTGAGGTCGCAATCAGAAGACGCGCAGAGCGAGACCTGATCCGGGGCTCACTTGCGAATGCGCGCGAACGCCGTCGCGAGCGCGGGGACCTCGAGGCCGTCGCGCAGCTTGCGCAGCTCGAAGTACGTGACCGCGACCGTGACGCCGAAGAACATCGTCGTCAGCGCCGACACGATCCCGCGCCAGACGATCGCAGCCTCGTGGCCGACCGACGGATACGCGTACGCCTCGAGCAGGATGCCGATACCGCTAGCGAGCATCAGGATCAGACAGATGTCGCCCTTGCGGCCGTCTGTCAGCTTGCGGCTGCGGCTCATCGCGGCGCGGATGCCCAGGCCCTCGATCAGGGTGACCGGGACGACGACGTAGAGCATGAGCGACACGATGATGCCTGGCACGACCAGCAGCAGCATCGCGCCGCCAATCGCGAGCGCGGAGACGAACGACACGCCGAGCACGCGACCGAGCTGTGCGAAGCCCGTTGCGATGCACGTGCGCGTGGACGGGCGCGAGCCCTGGAGCTCCATGATCGTGCCGTAGGCGACGACGGCCTGCGTGAACGCGTTCACAAAGAGCTGCACGACGAGCGCGAGCACCGTGTACTTCGCCACGCCGGCGAGCAGCAGCAGAGTCGCCGGGACCTGCAGCGCGCACGTGAGCAGAAAGAACGGGACGAAGTTGTGCTTGGTGATGCGCAGCGCGGTCGATAGCACCTCGAGCACGCGGAACGGGTACTGCGGCTTCGGCGGAGGCGATGCCGGTGGGATCCGCTCGACAGGCGTATCGACGACCGGCTCGGCGGTCGGCTGATTCTCGAGCGGTTCAGCGGTGACTGGACTCTCGTCGCTCATGGCCGACCATCATACGCCGCGACGGGCGGCAGACTCCATGTCGGAGATGTGGGCGGATCGGAGGTACAAGATCTTCGCTACCGACGGCGTTGGTACCGCATCGCGACGATGCCGGCATCGAGCTCCTCACGGCCAACGAGCGTGAGGTCGACGTACTTCGAGAGGCCGGCGAACAGCGTCGGGCCGTGGCCGGCGAAGCGCGGATGGATCACGAGCTCGTACTCGTCGATCAGGCCGAGCTCGGTCAGCGCGAGCGCGAGCTGTGTGCCGCCGACGAACAAGCCCTTGCCCGGCTGCTGCTTCAGCTCGCGGACGGTCGTGGCGAGATCGCCGCGCACGAGCTCGGCATTCCAGTCGACGCGCTCGAGCGTGCGCGAGACGACATACTTCTTGGCGGCATCGATCGTGCGCGCGAACGGCTCCATCCAGGCGGGTCGCCCGGCGGCGGCGGCCGACGGTCGCCAGGCCTCCTCCATCATCTGGTACGTGACGCGGCCGAACAGCAGCGCATCCGCGCCGGCGATGTTCTCGATCGTGTGGCGATGGATCCCCTCCGTCGGGATTCCGGCGCGGTGATCGCAGCAGCCATCGAGCGTGACGTTGATCGAGAACCGGACGGGTCGCACGGGCGCAAGAGTACGCCCGATCGACGGCCTCGTTCACCCGCGGCTCGGGGCGAGCACCGCGGCGATGGCATAGAGCGCAGCGGCGAACAGTAGGGCGTCGGCCGCCCCGCCGACGCGGAGCGCGAGCACACCTGCGATGCCGCCCGCGACCGAGGCGGCGCCGTTGATCGCCCACAGCGTCGCGATTCGATCCGGGGGATCGCCGTGGTGGGCGAGCAGCGTCGGGAACGGGCAGCCGATCGCGAGGCCGGCCGGGGCGAGGACCGCGGCGACGAGCAGCAGGCGCAGCGGGGTGGTCGCGATCGCGTCGAGCCAGGCGAGGTGGCGCGCGACGACCGCGGTGGCGGCGATCGCGAGCGCGGCGGTGAGGCAGGCCCATGTCGTGCCGCGCGCGGGGCGGCGGAACAGGCGGCCGAGGACGAGCGCGCCCGTGCCCGTCCACGCGAGCAGGCTGAACAGCACGAACGAGATCGCGTGGAGCGCGCCGCCGGCGGCGAGCGTGAAGCGCTGGATCAGCGCGAGCTCGACGGTGAGGAACGCGGCGCCGAGCGCGGTGGCAACGAGCGCGGGCCGGAGCGACGCGCGTGCATCGCCGCGGCGTTCGAGCAGGAGCGCGAGTGCGAGGACGAGCGCGCCGAGCAGGAGCCAGAGGCGCTCCGGCTGCGCGAGCGCGGTCGCGATGAGGCCGCGCGTGTTCTGGAAGAAGTACGGGCGCTCGTCGTGAACGGGGGAGAAGTCGTCGGCGGCGGTGGCGCCGAGCTGGTGCGGATCGAGGAGCTGGGTCGCGCGCTCGGGTGGATCGCCCGGGCCCCAGAGCAGCTCGGCGGCGGCGGTGTCGAGCGCGTCGACGACATCGAGCGGGATCGGCGACGTGCGGACGAGCAGCTCGTAGCGATAGGCGGTGCCGGGGCGTGGATCGCGGAGCACGACGATGCCGTCGAGGGCGCGCGCGCGCGGGATGCCGAGTGCGTCGAGCGCGGCGAGCACGGTGAGCAGCTGGCGATACGCGTTGCCCGGGTCGCTGTGGATCAGGACGAGCGTTCCGGTCGGCGTGAGATGGCGCAGGTAGAGCTCGACCGCCTCGACGGTGTAGAGGTGCGCCTCCATGCCCGCGGGCTGCGCGTGGCCGTTGCCGGTCAGCGCGAGCGCGAGCTCGATCAGGTCGTAGCGGGTGTCGGTGTCGGCGAGGAAGCGGCGCGCGTCCTCGATGACGAAGTGCACGCCGGGCTGGTGATAGACGTCGCCCGCGAACCGGCGCCAGCGCGCGAGCACGTCGGGGATCGCGGGGCTGACCTCGACGGCGTCGATCGTGCGCGCGCCGTAGTGCATCGCGAGCCACACGCTCGGGCCGGCGCCCGCGGCGAGCACGAGCACGCGCTCGGGGCGCAGCGCGCGGTACGGCAGCGACATCAACAGCCCCCACGTGTCCTCGAACGCCGTCGCGTGCGCGGGGACCATGTATGTCGGGCTCATGCCGTCGGTGAACACGCCGAGGCGGTTGGGGTCACCGGGGACGCGGCGCACGTCGAGGCGGCCGATCGGGCTCCACGCGGAGTCGATGATGTCGTGCGGATCCCCGCTCGCCTCGACGATCGCCTTCTCCGAGTGCGGATCCGCGCGCATCAGCGCGGCGAGCGGACCGTCGGGGAGATGCGGCGCGGCGAGTAGCAGCGCGAGACACGAGGCAGCGGCGAGCGCGCCGATGAAGCGACGGTCGATCAGCGTGGCGGCGAGCACGCCGAGCAGCGCGATGATCTGCGTCGGCGACAGCGGGCCGAGCAGATGCGGTGCGAGCAGGCAGCCGGCGGCGGCGGCGAGCAGATCGATCGCGTACGTCGCGCGCGCGGCGGCCGCGCCCCGGGCCGCGTACGCAGCCGAGAGCACCATGCCCGCGAACGCGAACGGCAGCAGCGAGAGTACGGCGAGCAGCGCGAGAGGCGCGCCGGCGATCGTCGCGACCGCGACGGCGAGCAATGCCGCGACCAGCGCCGGTGCGGCGATGTGACGGGCGCGCGCGAACCGCAGCGCGACGTAGGCACCGACGCCGAGGCCGAGCAGCGCGACCGACAGCGCGGTCGACGTCGCGTGCGTGCTGCCGATGTACGCGTAGAGCCGCGTCGAGGTCAGCTCGAGGACGAGCACGACAAACGCGGTGATCGCGATCGTCGCTGCCGAGCGCCTCGGCGTCACGCGTTACCGGGCGCGCTTTCGCGGGCGCTTCGGCTTCGGCTTCTCCTCGGCGAGGATCGCGACGACACGATACGCATCGAGGATCGCCGCGCGCAGGTCCTTCTTCTTCGCCTTGCGCAGCTCGATCAGCAGCGCCGGGAAGTTCTTGAAGTGCTCGATCGTGAAGAAGCCGGGCGGCGCGATCGCGAGCAGCGCGTCCTTTGCATCGAGGTTCTCGACGCGCACGCCGAGGATGTCGCCCTGGGGCGCCGGCGTGTCGCCGAGGCGTTTGATGTCGGCCTTGCCGAGCGGGCGCTCCCAGATGAAGCCGCGGTCGCCAACGAGCCACGTCTTGTGGCCCCACTTCGTGCCGATCGTGACGTCGGGCAGGTCGTTCGCGATCGAAGCGACGTCCTTGAACGAGAGGGGCATGGCCTCGCGATGGTATATCGCAATGTATGAAGCAAGCAGTCGTGGTCGCGTTGTGTGTCGTCGCGTGCGGTAAGGGTGGCTCGGGTGGCTCCGGTGGCTCCGGCGCGAGCGCCGGCGGCAAGGATCATCCGAAGTGGCTCAGCGCCAAGCTCGTCCCGACGACGGTCGACGCCGGCCATGGCACGAAGATGAACGTCGACGTGCCCGAAGGGCTGCCGCAGAACACGCAGTCGGTCGAAGGACCGGACTGGAAGACCGAGTCCGATGACGGACCGCGCATCCATCTGTGGAAGCGGATGAAGACGTTCAAGACCGCGGACGAATTCGCCGCCGACGTCGGAGCGGATACCAAGGGCCCGACGCTCGTGCAGGTCGCGAAGACCGCGCTGCCCGATGGCCGGCTCGAGTACGTCTCGGCGTGGAATGGTAACCAGCACCTCGACGTGACGATCTGGATCCCGACGGACGCCGACCACGGCGTGCAGGCGTCGTGTCACTGGTTCGCGAAGGATCCGAAAGAGGGCACGCCCGATCCGGATGTGATCGCGTGGCTGAAGAAGGTCTGCGAGAGCGTTCACGCTGCAAGCTGAGTTGCGTCACGTGTCTGTACGCTGCGGCACGTGATGAACGCTCGCCGAACGCGTGGTGCCGCTATCCGACATGTCGCCCGGGTTACCGTTGGCGGATGAGGAAGACATTCTTCGCATCGATCGTCTGCATGCTGCTCGGTGGCGCCGCGTACGCGGACCACGGGCACGGCGGCGGTGGCCCCATCGTCCGTGATCATCGCGGTGGCGGCGGTGGTGGTGGCGGCGAGCGTGTCGTCGTCCGCGATCATCGCGGCGGCGGTGGCGGCCCCGTGGTGCGCGGCGGCGGTCATGTTCGCGTCTCGGGCGGTCGCTACGTGTTCCCGGGCGGTGTCGTGCGCGTCTACAAGCGCCCGGTGATCCGCGAGCACTACTACAACGTGCACGTGCGGCCGGCGGTCGTCGTCGAGTCGTATGACCCCGTGCCAGGGTACGTGTGGGTCGGCGGCAACTGGACGTGGGGCGGCGCCGAGTGGGTGTGGACGCCCGGTTACTGGGCCGCCGAGCCGGCGCCCGAGCCCGTCATCAGCGGTGGGATCAGCATCGGCGCTGGCGTCACGTTCCGCTAGAACACGAACGGATACGTGAACGAGCCGCCCTGCTTGGTGCGAGGGAACACCCCGCGCTGCATGGCGGCCGCGACGCAGGCCCCGAGCGCGGGATCCGGCGTCTGCGCGATGGTCACGTTCGTGACGAGGCCGTTGGCACCGACGATCACGTGCACCTTGACCGTGCCCTTTGCCGGTGCGGTCGTCGCGCAGCGCGCCACGCCGTCCTTCGCCGAATTCACACCGCGCGAGATCGCGGCGCGATCGAGGCTCTCGGGCAGACCCGGCGGCGGCGGCGGCACCGCCGTCTTCTTGTACTTGTCGCAGCAGCCGGTGTCGTAGTTGTTCAGCACGCACGACACCTCGTCGCACGAGGTATCCGCCTCGCGCACGACCGGCGCAGGCGCGGGCGCGGGTCCGGGCACGACGACGGGCGCAGGTGCCGGCGACGGCGACGGCGCGGGACCGGGCGGCTTGGCGACCGTGCGGTCGTGCTCGCAACGCGCGACCTTGTCGGAGAGCTCCTGCACGAGCGCGCGCTGCGCCGCGATCTGGGCGAGCGTCTTCTCGAGCTGCGCCTGCTCGTCGGCGAGGCGGGCGAGCAGCTCGTGGACCCGCGCATCCATCGCCGGGTCGCCTGCCGGCGCGACGACGACCGCCTGCCGCGGCGCGCTGGGCCGGGCGAGCAGGATCACGAGCAGCACGGCGATCGCGGCGTTCGCGAGCACGATCGAGCCGATGATCCAGCGCAGGCGCGGCCGACGAGCGGGCGCGGTGGCCGGTGTCAGCGCGCGCAGCACGAGGTCACCCGCGTCGAGAGCGGGCGGCGGCGGAACGCGCCAGGTGTGAAGGTCGGGGAGCTCGTCGTCGGTCATCGCGATCCTCGGAAGGCGTCGGGGTGGGTGCGCACGAGCGCGTCGCGAACGGCGGCGCGGGCGCGCGAGAGGCGGGACTTGACGGTGCCGACGTCGACGTCGAGCACGCGTGCGACCTCCGCATAGTCGAGGTCGTGATACTCGCGCAGCACGAACGCGATCCGCTGCGGCTCGGGCAGGCCGCCGACTGCCACGGCGATCGCTGCTCCGAGCTCGACGTCCGATGCAGCGGTC
>JAFAOG010000117.1 GCA_019237945.1 Deltaproteobacteria bacterium
GAGATGAGCCACGTCGTCACCAAGGGTGGCTCGGGCTCGTTCCTCGGCATGTTCAACATGTTCGCGGGCGGCGCGCTGCAGCAGATGTCGATCTTCGCGCTCGGCATCATGCCGTACGTGACGAGCTCGATCGTCGTGCAGCTCTTGACGGTCGTCGTTCCCAAGCTCGACCAGCTCAACAAAGAAGGCGAGCAGGGCCGGCGGCGGATCAACCAGATCACGCGCTACGGCACGATCGTCGTCGGCGTCGTGCAGTCGTGGTTCATCGCGACGTACGTCGAGGGCCTCTCCAAGGGCGGCGCCGAAGTCGTCGCGCACCCGGGCCTCGGCTTCCGCTTGATGACGGTCCTGACGCTGACGACCGGCACCGTCGTCGTGATGTGGCTTGGCGAGCTGATCACCGACTCCGGTGTCGGCAACGGTTCGTCGCTGATCATCTTCGCCGGCATCGTCGCGGCGATGCCCGATGCACTGACGCGCTTCCTCTCGGGCGGCGGCGGCACCGGCGGCACGAGCGGTCTCGTCGTGCTGTTCATGCTGATCCTCGTCGTGTCGACGGTCGCCGCGATCTGCTACTTCGAGAACTCGCAGCGCCGGATCCCGGTGCAGTACACGAAGCGGCAAGTCGGACGGAAGATGTATCAGGGCGCGCAGAGCTATCTGCCGCTCAAGATCAACGTCTCGGGCGTCATCCCGCCGATCTTCGCGTCGTCGATCCTGATGTTCCCGGCGCAGATCGCGAACATGTCGGGCTCGCGCTGGATGCAGGAGTTCTCGTCGATCCTGCACCCCGCTGACTGGCGCTACAACACGCTGTTCACGATCATGGTCGTGTTCTTCGCGTTCTTCTACACGTCGGTCGTGTTCAACCCGGTCGACGTCGCGGACAACCTGAAGAAGAGCGGCGGCTTCGTCCCCGGCATCCGTCCCGGCAAGAAGACCGCCGAGTACATCGAGTACGTGCTGTCGCGGATCACGTTCGCGGGCGCGCTGTACCTGAGCGTCGTCTGCATGATCCCCGCTCTGCTCATCAAGTACTTCCAGGTGCCGTTCCAGTTCGGCGGCACGGGCCTCTTGATCGTCGTCGGTGTCGCGCTCGATACCGTCCAGCAGATCGAGGCGCACCTCATCACGCGCGACTACGAAGGTTTCACCGGCGGCCAGAAGGGCCCACGCATCCGCGGCCGCGTCGCCGCCCGCCCACGCTGAGGTCATCCGCGCATGCGGATCCACCTCAAATCAAAATCCGAGCTCGACCAGATGCGCGATGCGGGTCTGGTCGCCGCCGAGATCTTGAACGAGATGTGCGAGGCCGCGAAGCCGGGCGTCTCGACGTGGGAGCTCGATCAGATCGCGCGCAAGGGCATCGCCAAGCACAAGGTGGTCAGCGCGTTCCTCGGCTACCACGGCTATCCCGCCGTCGTGTGCACGAGCATCAACGAGGTCGTCGTCCATGGGATTCCTCGCAAGAACGAGGTCCTCAAGGACGGCGACATCATCGGCATCGACTTCGGCATCTACAAGCACGGCTTCTGCGCCGACACGGCCCGGACCATCCTGGTGGGCGAGGTCTCCCCGGAGAAGAAGACGCTCGTCGAGACGGCGCGTCAGGCCCTCGAGAACGCCATCGAGCTCTGCCGGCCGAACAACCGGATCGGGGACATCGGCCACGCGGTCCAGAGCTATGCGGAATCCCACGGGTATTCCGTCGTGCGCCAGTTCGTCGGCCACGGGACGGGCCGGCAGATGCACGAGGACCCGCAGGTCCCGAACTTCACCGATGACGGTCGCCCAGGTTCCGGGAAACGCATGAAAACCGGGCTTGTCATCGCCGTCGAACCCATGGTAAACGCCGGGACCCCTGAGGTAGAGGTTCTCGACGATAACTGGACGGCCGTGACCAAAGATCGACGTATGTCCGCTCACTTCGAGCACACGATCGCAATCACGGACGACGGTCCCTGGGTCCTCACCAAGCCTTAAAGAGAAACGTATGAAGGTTCGAGCTTCCGTCAAACCCATCTGCCCTCAGTGCAAGCTGATCAAGCGCAAGGGCGTCGTTCGCGTTATCTGCAGCAAGCCCAAGCATAAGCAGAGGCAGGGATAAGTCATGGCTCGTATTGCTGGCGTCGACCTCCCGCGCAACAAGCGCATCGAGATCGCACTCACGTACATCTACGGCCTCGGCCGTCACGCGGCGAACGTCGTGCTCAAGGAAGCGGGCGTGTCGCCCGACAAGAAGAGCGACGACCTCGACGAGAGCGACGTTCGCAAGATCCGCGATGCGATCGAGAAGAACTATCGCGTCGAAGGCGATCTTCGTCGTGACACTCAGCTCAGCATCAAGCGCCTGATCGATCTCGGCACGTATCGCGGCAGCCGTCATCGCCGCAACCTGCCGGCGCGCGGTCAGCGTACGCACACCAACGCCCGCACGCGGAAGGGTCCGCGCCGCATGGCGATCAAGAAGCTCGGCGCGGTCACGAAGAAGTAAGGCGAGACGGACATGGCGAACCCCACCAAGCAGAAGAAGAAGGTCCGGAAGAACATCCAGACCGGCGTCGCGCACATCTCGGCGACGTTCAACAACACGATCGTTTCGATCACCGACGTCAGCGGAAACGTCGTCGCGTGGTCGAGCGCCGGCACGTGCGGCTTCAAGGGCTCGCGCAAGTCGACGCCGTTCGCCGCCCAGCTCGCCGCGGAAGACGCCGCGAAGAAGGCGATGGAGCACGGCGTCCGCAACGTCACCGTGTACGTCAACGGTCCGGGCTCGGGTCGCGAGTCTGCCCTCCGCGCGCTCAACGCCGCGGGTTTCAAGATCACTCTTATCCGGGACGTGACGCCCGTGCCGCACAACGGTTGCCGGCCGCGCAAGCGTCGTCGCGTCTGATCACCTCGAAGGAATAGAGAAGCAAATGGCTCGCTACACGGGTGCAGTTTGTCGGCTCTGCCGGCGCGAAGACATGAAGCTCTTCCTCAAGGGAGAGCGTTGCTACACGGACAAGTGCGGCTACGAGCGTCGTAGCTACCCGCCGGGTCAGCACGGCCAGAACCGCCGCCGCAAGCGCTCCGACTACGGCGAGCAGCTGCGCGAGAAGCAGAAGGTCAAGCGCATCTACGGCATCGCCGAGCGCCAGTTCCGTGGCTACTACCACAAGGCGCTCAAGATGACGGGCGTCACCGGCCACACGCTGATCCAGCTGCTCGAGCGCCGCCTCGACAACGTCGTCTACCGCATGGGCTTCGCCAGCGATCACGCCGAGGCGCGCCAGCTCGTTCGCCACGGCCACTTCACGATCAACGGCAAGAAGGTCAACATCCCGTCGTACCTCGTTCGCCCGCGCGATGTCGTGCAGGTTCGCGAGTCGTCGCAGAAGATCGCGCGCATCAACGAGGCGCTCGCCGCCGTCGATCGCCGCGGTGTTCCGCAGTGGATCCAGCTCGACAAGGACAACTTCCGCGGCGCGATCGTTCAGCTGCCGTCGCGCGAGGACGTCACGCTGCCGATCCGCGAGCAGCTCATCATCGAGCTGTATTCGAAGTAACCTCTCGCGGCTTCGCCGCGAGTGGGAAGTAATTTCGCTTTCGCTGTCACCAAGGAGTGGGCCTCGAAAACCCACACAACATCGGGCGTGATGAAAGCGCCCCGACCAAGGAGAAACGAAGATGGAACCGACCCCCGAGCAGACGGCCTTCATGGCCAAGAACTGGCGCGACCTCATCCGGCCCCGGACGCTGGAGATCGAGGAGCGCAGCGAGACGTACGGCAAGTTCTCGTGCGAGCCGCTCGAGCGTGGCTTCGGCACGACGCTCGGCGTCGCGCTGCGCCGCATCCTGCTGTCGTCGCTCCAGGGCGCCGCGATCACGCATATCGCGATCGAAGGCGCGCTGCACGAGTTCACCTCGCTCCCCGGCGTCGTCGAGGACGTGACGGACATCATCCTCAACCTCAAGGAGACGCTCTTCAAGGTCGAGGGTGACAAGACGTACACGATCCGTCTCGACAAGCAGGGCGAGGGCGTCATCACCGCCGGCGACCTCACGCTCGTCGACGGCGTTACCTGCCTCAACCCGAACCATCGCCTCTGCACGCTGTCGAAGGACGGCAAGGTTGCGATGGAGCTGACGATCGCCACGGGCCGCGGCTACCAGCCGGCGGAGCGCCACAGCTCTGACCTGCCGGTCGGCACGATCGCGATCGACGCGCTGTTCTCGCCGATCCGCAAGGTCAACTTCATCGTGACCAACGCGCGCGTCGGTCAGCAGACGGACTACGACAAGCTCACGCTCGAAGTCTGGACCAACGGCTCGGTCCGCCCGGACGACGCCGTCGCCTACGCCGCGAAGATCCTCAAGGAGCAGCTCAACCTGTTCATCAACTTCGAGGAGATGGCGGAGCCGGTCGAGGCCCCGCGCGACGAGGCCGCCGAGAAGCTCAACGAGAACCTCTGGCGCACCGTCGACGAGCTCGAGCTCTCGGTCCGCAGCGCGAACTGCCTGCAGAACGCGAACATCAAGTACATCGGCGAGCTGGTCCAGAAGACCGAGTCCGAGATGCTCAAGACCAAGAACTTTGGTCGCAAGAGCCTCAAGGAGATCAAAGAGCTCCTCGCCGAGATGGGCCTCCAGCTGGGCATGAAGCTCGACAACTGGCCCGGTCCGAACCCGCTCAAGAAGCCGTAACCCAGCCCCCCGATCGTAAGAGAGAAGCGTCATGCGTCACCGCAAATCTGGTCGCAAGCTCGGCCGCAAGTCCTCCCACCGCACCGCGCTGTGGAACAACCTCGTCACGGCTCTGCTCACGCACGGCCGCATCGAGACGACCGAGCCCAAGGCCAAGGAGCTCCGCCGCTACGCCGACGCGACGATCTCGTGGGGAATCTCGGTCCACGCGCTCACCGCGAAGGGTGACAAGGCGACCCCGGAAGAGCGCGGCCAGATCGTTCACGCCCGCCGCATGGCGCGCCAGACGGTCAAGACGCGCGAGGCCCTCGACCGCCTCTTCACCGAGGTCGCCCCGCACTTCGCCACCCGCAAGGGCGGCTACACGCGCATCCTCAAGACGCGCAACCGCAAGGGCGACGCGGCGCCGATGGCGTACGTCGAGCTCGTCGGCCTCACCGGCCAGCCCGCCGCGTAACCGCGCTGCAGACTCGCGGTTGCGATCGCGCGCGATCACCTGCTGCCCGCGCGCCTCGCTTCTGCGACGACATTTTCACGCACGGATGTGACGCCCGCCGCATGGCGGGCTTCGACTTTTCGGTATACAGCCCCCTTCGCTGCGTCTAAGAAGACGCGTCAAACCACGGGAGACGTTACGCATGCGCCTGACCACGTTCATCGCACTGTCCACGCTCGCGACCGCGGGCCTCCTCGGCTGCCGCTCCGACAGCAAAACCACCGACGGCAACACCGGCGACACCGGCGGCTCCGGCGGCGCCGTGAAGATCCAGGACGTGCAGAACGACACGATGCCCCCCGGCACCCCGGTCACGCTTCACGGCGTGGTCGTCACCGCGATCGACAACTTCGGCGGCAAGATGGGCGACATCTGGGTCGAAGAGCCGGAAGGCGGCACGTACTCGGGCGTCCACGTCTTCGGCGCGGCCTCGACGGACGTCGCGGCCCTCGCCGTCGGCGACCTCGTCGACATCACCGGCGCGGTCAAGGACGAGTTCGCGCTGACCGGCTCGAATGCGGATCCTTCGGGTCGCACGGTGACCGAGCTCAAGCCCGCCGCGGCCGGCTCGCTCTCGGTCAAGAAGACCGGTACGGGCACGGTGCCCGCGCCCGTCGTGGTCGACGCGCTCGCGATCGGGATGATGTCGGACGCCGACACGCAGGGCCCGATGTTCACCGCCGCGTGGGAGCCGTACGAGGGCGTCCTCGTCTCCGTCGCGAACGTCGACGCGCTCGGCGCTCCGAAGGCCTTCGGGTCCACGATGGCCGCCGACGCGTACTCGTTCAACATCACCGGCGTGGCGAAGGTCGAAGGCAACATGACCGACATCACGATGTCGGGCATCAAGCGGAACACGTGCATGAGCCTGACGGGTGTCGTCGACTACTTCTACGACTACCTCGTCCTCCCGCGCTCGGCGTCCGACCTCGATACGACGGCCACCGGCTGCCCGGTCCCGGAAGCCGCGTGCGGCGACTCGATCGACAACGACGGCAATGGCTTCGCCGACTGCAAGGACAACAACTGCATCATCAACGACGGCACCTGCCACAGCGCGACGACGATCGCGGCGCTCGACCAGGCCGCGGATGCGAACCCGGCGTCGCCGACGCTGCCGGCCGGCGGCGTCCAGATCAGCGGCGCGTGCGTGACCGCGATCCCGACGTCGACGACGCCCTCGAGCGCGTACATCGCGGCGTCGGGCACCGCTGCGAATGACGGTGGCATCTTCGCGTTCGGTGGCGGCCAGCCGCTGCCGACCGGCCTCGCGGTCGGCGACAAGGTCGACGTGATCGGCACCGTCTCGGCATTCAAGTCGAGCGGCTCGACGGCCCCCGAGGGCCAGCTCGAGATCGCGGCGCTACAGGTGACGAAGGTCACCGGCACGTGCGGCGTCCCGGTCCCGCACCCGTCGAGCACCGAGATGTCGACGTTCGCGACCGACGCGGGCAGCCACCCGCTGATCGGCTCGGTCGTCACGCTGACGCCGT
>JAFAOG010000032.1 GCA_019237945.1 Deltaproteobacteria bacterium
GTCGCATCCCGTTGGTCGACGGCAAGCTCAAGCGGGAAGGCATCGAGCTGATGGTGCGCGGCGACCCGAAGCTGCGCCGGCCGTACCTCGTCGCGACGGCGCCGAATGCTCCGGCGGCCGCGCGCGATTTCGCCGCATGGCTGCGCAGTCCCGACACGCAGGCGTTCATCGCGACGTTCGGCGCCGGCAAGTACGACGCCGAGCCGCTGTTCTATCCGGTCGTCGGCCCTGCCGAGCCGCGCTGACTCCAGTCGCCGTTCTCGTCGAGCACGACCGGAGCGCGCCCGGCGAACGCGACGCGCACGACGCCGGGTCCGAGCGCGCGCCGCACGATGATCATCGCCATCGCGATCGGCATGCCCACGAATCGCCCGTCGGGCTGCGCCGTGACGAGGTCGGCCTCGGGCATCGCGACCTCGAGCACGGGTCCGGCGCCGGCACACTCGACGACCGCGCCGTCATCGCCGATCACGATCTGTGCGCCGAGGCAGCCGAAGTGTGGCCAATCATGCCGGTCGACGGCGCGCGCGTACTCGCTCCACTCGACGACATGGCCGCCGCGCCCGAGCAGACCGATCACACGAGCGAGCGCGAGGCGATCGAGCAGGTCGATCTCGAGCGCGTGGCGGTAGCAGCGCACGCTCGTTCGCCACAGCTGCACGCTCGCCGCGAGATCGCCGGCCTCGACGAACTTCGCGCGCGCACGCGCATGCTCGCCGGCACGCAGCGCACTCTGCGCGGAGCCGAGGTGCTCGCGGACCTCGACGTTCATCGCTATCGCACGATCTCGAGGCCGCTGACGTCCTTGACGTCCGCCTCGTCCCACGTGCCGTCTTTCTCCGCCCAGCGAAACTTCAGCCAGCCGCGCCGCGTGCGATGCACGAACGGCGTCTTCGTCGCATCGGCCCACGCGGCCGCATCGATCTCCTTGCGCTTGTCGCCGATAACGGCGACGACGCGCGCGTTCGGGCCGACCATCGTGTGCGCGAGCTCGCGCAGCGACCAGGCATCGCGCGACTCGCCGGACTTGTTCGCGCCGAGGAAGTGCGGCGTCTTGTCGAACGCGTCCTGCTGCCACGTGCTCGGCGTGCCGTCGATCGTCACGTGCAGCGCAAGCGGCGGGACCGCCTCCGCGGGATCGGCGCGGTCCTCGTGCTTCGGCGGCTGCTTTGCCTCCGACTTCGAGCATGCCGCGAGCGCGATCACGATCAGCAGCGACTTCATGCGGCGATCATGCACGCAACGCACGCGCGCGACAGCTGGGGATCCGCGTCGCGATCGGGGATTGCGCTCCCACGCGCCTGTTACATCAGTGCGACAGCGCGGCGAGCCGCTTCTTGATCAGCGCGGCGTCTTTCGCGGCGGGCACCGCGTTCAAGTACTGATGAAATGCCGACATCGCCTTGAGCTTGTCGCCGGTCTGCGAGTACGCGAGACCGAGGCCGCGATAGCCGGCGACGTAACCGGGATACGCGGCGAGCGCCTGCTGATAGGCCTTCACCGCGCCGTCCGGATCACCGGCGAACAGCAGCTTGTTGCCGGCCGCGTACGACACGCGCGCACGGCCGATCGCGGGACTGTCTTCTTCCGGCGTCGTCGTCGGCTTCGGTGCCTCGTGCGTCGGTGTGTCGTACTCGAGCACGACCTTCTTGCCGCCGAGCGTCGGGTGCTTCTTCGGCGTGGGCGGCGGCGCGGGGGTGGGTTCGGTCGTCGTCGGTGTCGTCGTTGGCGGCGTGACGGTCTCGACGGGGTTCGTCGCAGTGTCCGCGCTGCCGGTGCCCGGCGTCGTGATCGCGGCGGTGCCGCCGTGATGCGCGGGCTGCTTCGTCGGAGCGGTTGTCGGCGTGCTGTCGTCGGTCGTCGGGTTCGTCGGGCTCGGCTCGCCGGCGACCGCGACCTGCGTCGCGCTGCCCGCAGGCTTGCTGGCGCGCGCGTCCTGCTTCGAGCTCTTGCCGCCGCGCGTCGCCGCGAACAGGATGATCACGAGCAGCAGCACGGCGCCGCCGACGATCGCGATCAGTCGCTTGTTGAGACCGCCGCCGACTCGGAGCGGCGCGGCGACCAGCACGTCATCTTCGACCGCCGACGGATCGCGACGCGCGCCCTGCTGCGCATGCACGTCGGCGACGCGATCGGCGAGCCAGTCGGATGGCGCGAGCGGATGCAGCCCATCGCCGTTCGTCGGCGCACGCATGCCGCCCGAGCCGGTCACCGACATCGGCACCGCGCCCGATCCGCTCGCGCTCGTCGCGCGATTGACCGCGGGCGGCGAGGGCAACGGCTCGGGAATGATCGGCGGCGCGGGCAGGGGCGCGGGCGTCTCGGCGCGCATGCCGGTCTCCGCCCGCGACATGCCGCGTGCACCAGGTCCGGGCGCGAGACCTGGGCTCGGCGCGACGCCCGGTCCGGGCGCGATCCCAGGCGCCGTCGTCGTCGTCGTCGTGCTCGGAACCGGCGCGCTCGGTGCGGCGGTCACAGGCGCGCCGCTGGCGGCGGCGAGCGACTCGATCGGCACCGACCACTCCTCGATCGGCATGTCGTCGCGGACATCGAGTCGCACGTCGTGCGGGCCGCCCGGCGCGGGCGCGACGCCCGGGGCGGTCGACGTGATCGCGTGCGGCTCGCGAACCGCGGTCGCGCCTTCGCTGAGCGCGCGGCCTTGCGACGCCGCACGACCCGCGGCTCCACTCGCCGAGAGGTCACTCGTCGACGGCGGCTGCGCGAGTGTCACCGGACCGCTCCACGAGTCTGCGATCGGGGACAGCGGCGCGGGGTCGCGCAGCGAGACCGACGGTGCGCTCGCGGGTGGTGGCGCGAGAGGCGCGGGCTCGACGCGCGCGGGGGGCGGCGCGAGCGGCGCGGGTTCGGTGCGCACGAC
>JAFAOG010000136.1 GCA_019237945.1 Deltaproteobacteria bacterium
GTCTCGCAGGTCGAGGTCGCGCCGAACGGCGACGTGTTCTACGCGGCGAGCGATCCGCACGACGGTCACATCTATCGCTCGCAGGACGGCGGCACGACGTTCACGACCTCGACCGCACCGGGTCGCGAGGACGACTGGTGGGAGTCGCTGAAGTTCTCGACGGCGAATCCGCAGCGCGCGTACCTCGCCGGCTATCGCTTCCAGTCGCACTGCCTCGAGGGCACGGTCGGTGCGGGCGATCCGTGCCAGCACGATTCCGATTGCCCGATCATCGAGCCGCGCCAGAAGGCCGGTGCGACGTGCGGCGACGCGCACAAGGTGATGCTGCTCGCGCGCAGCGACGATGGAGGCGTGACGTTCGCGGCGCAGATGAAGTACGGCCTGCCGATCGCGAGGAATGGATCGGAGCTCGTCGTCGTCGGGATCGATCCGGTGAACCCCGACATCGTCTACGCGAAGTGGCGCGACGGGAACACCGAGACGTTCTACATCTCGCGCGACGCGGCGGTGACGTGGACGCCGATCCTAGAGCAGCACGAGCCAGCGGCGTTCGTCGTGCGCAAGACCGGAGAGCTCGTCGTCTCGACGAAGCTGTCGGGCTCGAAGCGCTCGCTCGATCACGGCGGCACGTGGACCGATCTCGCGATGCCGCCGCACATCGGCTGTCTCGCCGAGGACGCGGCCGGCAGGGTGTGGGCGTGCACGCAGAACTACGAGCAGGTCGCGAATCCCGCCAACGGCATTCCGCACATCCCGGCCGACGGCTTCGGCATCATGATGTCGCAGGATCTCGTCACGTGGCACGGCGTGCTGCGATTCCAGGACATCGCGGATGCGGTGAGCTGTCCCGCCGGCACCGCGCAGCACGACCAGTGCGTCGAGAAGGACGACGGGATGCCGAGCGTGTGGTGCTGCCTCGCGATGCAGCTCGGGATCTCTAGCCCCGGTGCCGACTGCTCGGGGCGCCTGGCGTGCGTCGCGCCGCCGATGGAAGCCCCACCGTCGCGCGATGTGATCCGCATTCCACCTCCGGCTGCGGGAGGTTGCTGTGATAGCGGCGCCGGGGCATCGCTCTGGCAGGTGCTGCCCGTCGTGTTCGTGCTGCGCCGCCGCCGACGGTGATACGCTCGATTCATGAGGCGTTTTGCCCTCGCGGGCTTGTTGATCGCGGCGCTCGCGCCTCTCGTGTTCGCGAACGGGCGTCCGCCGGGGACGTCGACGATTCACTTCCAGGAAGGCCACGAGCAGAACGTCGTCGCGGGCATGACGTTCGGCCTCGTCATCTCGCACGACGGCGGGACCACGTGGCACTGGATGTGCGAGACCGCGGTCGGCTACGGCGGCCTCTGGGATCCCGACTACACGTACCTCCAGGGCGGCACGCTGTTCGCGACGACGTTCTCCGGCCTCAAGTCGATGACCGACGGCTGCACGTTCAACTCGACGACGTTCGGCAACCTGTTCGTGTCGACGGACGAAGGCAGAGGCAGCGCGTTTCTGTTCGGCGCCGCCGATCCCAGCGACGACAAGGTCTACAAGTCCTCGAACGAGGGCAGCACGTTCCCGACGTCGACGACGCCGGCCGGCGCGCTGGTCAACGACTGGTACACGTCGCTGATGTTCGCGCCGAGCGATCCGACGAAGGTCTATCTCGCGGGCTATCGCTTCAACTCGTCGAACCAGAAGATCCTGCTGCTCTACAAGAGCATCGACGGCGGCGGCACGTTCACCGCGATGGGCCAGACCGGCCTGCCGACGACGCCGGCATCCTCGTCGGCGATCGACATCGTCGGGATCGATCCGACGAACCCGAGCATCCTCTACGTGCGCGTCACCTACGCGAACGGCTCGCTCGGCGACACGATCTACAAGAGCACCAACGCGGGGCAGAGCTGGACGACGCTGCGCTCGAAGGCCGACACGATCTCGTTTCTCGTGCGCAGCAACGGCGACCTCGTGATCGGCACGCGCAGCCTCGGCGCGGAGGTCTCGAACAACGGCGGCACGTCGTGGACGCCGCTGAACAGCGCGCCGAAGATCAACTGCCTCGTCGAGAACGCCGCGCACGAAGTCTGGGCGTGCACGCAGAACTACGACGTGATGAGCGGCTCCGGCTCCGACACGATTCCGGGCGACGGCTTCGGCATCATGAAGTCGACGAACCTGACGACGTGGACCGGCGTGCTCAAGTATCAGGACATCCAGGGCCCGGTCATGTGTGCCGCCGGCACGCCGCAGCACGACACGTGCGCGCAGATGAACTGGTGCGGTCTCCGCATGCAGCTCGGCATCACTGCGACAGGCGGGATCGACTGTTCGGCGGTCGGGGTCGACGGCGCGCCCGACGGTGGCAGCGGCACGCACGTGCCTCCGACGACGCCGCCGAAGGGCTGCTGCGACACCGGCGTCGGCAGCGCGCCCCCGCTGGCGATGGGCCTGGTCGTGGGTGTTGGCCTGCTGCGTCGTCGTCGGAAATCGTCGTAGGGAAATCTCACCCGAGCGCTGCCGCCCGTGCGCTAGCGCGCGGCGCGCACCACGTGCACGGTTTGTGATCCGGAGCCGTGCGCTTTTGCTGCACTTACGGTTCAGTACGTGAATTGCAATACGGCCGTGACGCGCATGGTGGCCGATTTGCGGATGTTGCAGCGCCTGAACGCCGAGACCGAGGGGCACCATGGCGAGGCCGACGCCGACCTCGACAGGTACGTCTTTCGCGACGACGTGACGAGGACCCACTACCGCACCTACCTGGCGCGGTTGTACGGCTTCATCGTTCCGCTCGAGCACGCGCTGCAGCACACGCCCGGCCTCGACGACATCATCGACCTCCAGGCCCGCTCGAAGTCGGCCACGCTGCTCTATGACCTGCTCGCGCTCGGGATGACGCTCCAGGATGTCGCCGAGCTGCCGCAGTGCCTGTCGATCCCGGCGTTCAAGGGTCCGGCCGCCGCGCTCGGCTGGATGTACGTCGCGGAGCGGCCGATGCTCCAGGCCGCCGTGATCCGCAGTCACCTCGAGGCGCACCTCGGCGGCAACCTGTCGGCCGCGATGGCGTACCTGTCGAGCTACTCGGGACAGTGCGGCCAGCGCTGGCGCGAGCTCGGCGAAGCGATGGATCGCGTCGGCGCGAGCGGCGTGCTCGCCGATCGCATCACGACCGCCGCGAACGAGGCCTTCCGCTGCCTGCTGCGCTGGAAGACGCAGGACGTCTCGCGCTCGCACATCCGCGCCGCCGTCTAGCAGGGTATCGTCGGGCGCCATGCCCGGTGCCAGCGACGACCCCCGCGCTCGACTCGACGTCCTCCGCCGCGAGCTCGGCGACATCGATCGCGAGATCCTCGCGCTCGTCGCGCGGCGGCAGGCGACCGCGCAGAAGATCGGCCAGGTCAAGCGTGACGCCGGCATCCCGACGCGCGACTACCGCCAGGAGCGCGACGTCATCGAGCGCGCGCGTGCCTCCGCGGTCGAGCACGGTCTGACGCCGACGCTCGGCGAGGAGCTCGTGCTCGCGCTGATTCGCGGCTCGCTGACGGTGCAGGAGAAGGACGTCGTCGCGGCGAGCGGGCAGGGCTCCGGCCGCAGCGCGCTCGTGATCGGCGGCGCCGGGCACATGGGCGCGTGGTTCGTGCGCTACCTCGCCGCGCAAGGGTTCACCGTCGAGATCGCGGATCCGTCGCCGGGGCCGGCCGGCGTCGCCAATCGGGGCGACTGGAAGGCGGGCGCGCTCGATCACGAGCTGATCGTTGTCGCCGCGCCGATGCCGGCGACCGCGACGATCCTCCACGAGATGGCGGCGGCGCCGCCGAAGGGCATCGTGTTCGACGTCGGCTCGCTGAAGTCGCCACTGCGCGATGGCCTGGCGGCGCTGCGCGCGGCGGGCGGCCGCGTGTGCTCGGTGCACCCGATGTTCGGTCCCGATACCGAGCTGCTGTCGGGACGGCACGTGATCTTCGTCGACCTCGGCGTCCCCGAGGCAACCGCGGCGGCGCGCGCTCTGTTCGAGCCGACGATGGCGACGCTCGTCGAGATGGACCTCGAGAGCCACGACCGGCTGATCGCCTACGTGCTCGGTCTGTCGCACGCGCTGAACATCGCGTTCTTCACCGCGCTCGCCGAGAGTGGCGAGGCCGCGCCCCGGCTCGCGACGCTATCGTCGACGACGTTCGATGCGCAGCTCGGCGTGGCCGCGAAGGTCGCGGCGGAGAATCCGGATCTCTACTTCGAGATCCAGACGCTGAACGACTACGGCACCGAGTCGCTCGCGGCGCTGCTCTATGCGGTCGAGCGGCTGCGCTCCGTCGTGCGCGCGAACGACCTCGAGGGCTTCCGCGGCCTGATGACGCGCGGCAAGCAGTATCTCGCGTCGCGGCGCTAGAGCATCTCGTGCTCGCGGAACCAGTCGAGCGCGTCGGTGATCGCGTGCTCGATCGGGCCGATCGTGTAGCCGAGCTCGCGGGCGGCCTTCGTCGACGCGAACCGGAACTTGTCGGTGTACGCGTAGCGGATCTGCGTCGAGTTGACGATCGGCTCGCGCCCGGTCTTCTCGATCAGATCGCCGATGCGCCCGACGACGCTCGCGAGCGCATGCGGCATCTTGAGGCGCGGCGGCTTGACGCCGGCGAGCGCGGCCACCTTCGCGAAGAACGCCGCGTACGTCATGTCGTAGCCGGCGAGGATGTAGCGCTCGCCGCGCCGGCCCTTCTGCCACGCGCCGATCATGCCGCGCGCGACATCGCGCACGTCGACGAAGTTGTTGTAGCCGGGCGTCGTCCCCG
>JAFAOG010000059.1 GCA_019237945.1 Deltaproteobacteria bacterium
CCACGTCCGCTCGCGCCCGTTCAGGTCCGCCGACGCCGGCTCGGCCTCGCGCGAGCGCGGAATGACGATCACCTTCCACCCGCCGGTCGATCGGCTCAGGTTGTCCAGCTGCGCGTCGCTGGGCGCCCGGAACGCGCTCGCTTGGCCCTGCGACTCCAGGGTCACGCGCAGCGTGCTGGCGACCGCACGCGCCTCGCGCTCGAGCGCCGCCCGCCGCTCCGCGGACCGCGACCGCATGTCGAACACCGCATACGCCGCACACGCGAGCGCGACGACGACCGCCGTCGCGGCCGTGATGCGAGTCGCGACCTTCACGCCGCCAGCATACCTTGACAGCGCCGCCCCGGCCGGCCAGCCTCCGCGCGTGCGCACCCTCAGCATCTCCCTGACCGCCGCGATGACCCTCGCCGCGGCCGCCGCCACCCCCGCCGCCGCCGAGCCGACGCACACCGTCTGCTACGCGGGCACCCAAACCGGCCACACCGGCCAGCTGACGATCACCAACCGCGCCGTCCTCGAGCGAACCTACGACCCCGCCCACAACGAGATCCGCCAGCGCCTCTGGTCGGACAAGAACCCGAAGAAGGAAGTCGACATGACGGGCAAGGTCGACCCCGCCGCCAACACGCTCGAGTTCGACGACCCCGACCTCGGCGCCAAGGGCACGGGCAAGCTCGAGGGCAAACCCTGGCACTGGACGACGTTCCAGATGACGCTGACCAAGGGCGACTTCGTCGTCACCTCGACGTCCAAGGTCAGCGACACCGCCCTCCACCAGGAAGCCCGCATGACGAACAAGGGCAAGCAGCTGGGCGACGTGACCGGCGACCTCGCCGCGTTCGACTGCAAGCAGCTCGACGCCAAGAAGGCGGAGCTCGCGAATGCCGCCACGCCCGCCGCGCCGGCGGCGCCCGCGAAGTAACCGCGCCCGCGCCAGCGACGGCGTCGCCTGCGAAGTCGGCGAAGTAACCGCGGCAGTGCCGCGCGCCCGGGGCTCACGAATCCGACAACCGCGGGCGGCCACGCGCGCCGCCAAATCACCAGCGGCATTCCTGTAGCGCGGCTCGCACGAGCTCCTCGCGCGCCGCCTCCGGCCCGACGCGTCCCCGCGCCACCGCGACAGCGCGCTGCGCTTCCTGGGGCCGTGCGCCCAGGCCGGTGAGCGCGAGCACCGCGTCCATCAGGATCGATTCCGCCACGTGGGGGAGCTTCGGGACCTCTCCCACTCGGGGCTGCTTTGCGACCTCTCCCACGTGGGGGAGCTTCCGGACCTCTCCCACGTGGGGGAGCGGACCCTCTCCCACGTGGGGGAGCGGGACCTCTCCCACGTGGGGGAGGCTCTCTGCGTGCGGGGTGCTGACCTGCGGGACCTCGAACTTCCGCGTGACCACAATCTGTGGCGCCTTGCCGGCGATCCCGATCTCGCCCCGATGGTGCGCGCCATGATGGCCGCCGCACAGCGTTGTCAGGTTCGATGGGTGATGCGTCCCGCCTTCGACACGCGGCACGATGTGATGCACATCCAAGAACGCCGCCGAGCGACAGCCTGGAATCGTGCAGCAATAGCCGTCGCGCTGCTTCACCGCACGCTTCGTCGCAGGCGGGATATCGGATTTCGCGCGCGACGGCGCACCGTCGAGCGACCCGATGTGGACCGCGTCGCATGCCGCGGTCTCGTACTCCGCCTTCGTGATCGCGATCGCCCGCCCCGCAGCGTGCTGCCATGCCTGCGAGCAGCTCTTGCAGGTCGTGATCGCGATCTGCGCGCGCGGCGCGTCGCCGCTGCCACCCGCCATGTACGCACGGCAGACCTCCTCGATCAGCTCGCTGTCATCGATGCGCTCGCCGCGCGCCACCTCGATCGCCTGCCTGGCCGCCCGCAGAGCCGCGCGCGCCGCAGGGCGCAGCGACATCGACACGCGCCGCGGACGAACATCGGGCTTCGGGGCATCGGTCGGTACGTCCCCAACCTCGCGCTCGGCGACGAGATCCTCGATCTGGCGAAGATTCTTGCCGACGCACGCATCCAGCCAAACCTCCTCGGTCTTCGGCGTCGCGATCCGCGTCACCTCGCGAACGGCGCTGTAGCTCAGCTGGCCGGTCGCGAGCGCATCTTCGATCGCGGGCAGCGCCTCGAGCGCCTCGGTCACGCGTATACGCTCCGCGGCGACGTGCGGTCCGTACCCCATGAAGTGCTCCAGGTACTCGCGCAGAGAGGTCATCCCGAACTTGCGCCACAGCTGCACGCGAATCGCCTCACGGATCGCGCCCAGCTCCTCGGCATCGAGGGCGGCACGCCGCCTCGCGATCGACAGCAACTGGTGGTGCAGGGCCATCCACGGCTCGTCGACCTCACACGCCCGCCACGGGATGACTTTCGGAATGCTGTACGCGATCGCAACCATCACTCGCTCCTTCGAAGCTGACCGATTCGTCGACGAGGAAAACGCCTCGAACGCTGACTGCAACGTGCGTGCGCATCGGAACTCGTCAAGCGGAAAACGACGCAGGATCTCAAGAATCGACTGTCCGGAAGCCGGACACCGGCTCTGCATTCGGTCCGAGCTCGAGCGAGCGCTCCGTTCGAAGAGAAAAAATCCGGAGAAGAGAAGAGCAGCCGCACTGCCTGCCCGAACGACGCGCGGTCGAAGGCGAAGCGAACCACGAAGCCGAAGCACGCCGCCACGCAGGCACCGGTCGCCCACGGAGCGCCGCGACGGGGGGGCGCGGGCGATGCAAAAACATCAGCGCCCGTGCGCGCGGACGGCACCCGCAAGCGCCCGTGCGTGGTGCTCCCCCATGTGCTCCGGGCGCCGAAGGTCGGGGGCTCTCGTCCCGACGCGCGCCGCGCGCAGGCGCCGTGACACGCGCGCGTGTGATTCGCGGCGGCTGCGGTGATCGAGCGATGCGCGTGGCGCGGCGCGTGCGCAAGCGGCGCGCGAGGGCGAGGCCCCGACCGAGGCCAGAGCTGCCTCGTTTGTTTCGAGTCGGTTCGCCGTTCGCGCGCTGGCGACTCAGGACGCTTGCTAGTTCACGGCGCCGCTCGGCTCGCCCGGCTCGCTCTTCGCGCATTCACCGTGCGCCGCCGCGACCGTCAGTTGACGGCGCCGCTCGGCTCGCCCGGCTCGCTCTTCGCGCGCTCGCCCCGCGCCGGCCGTCCCTCGCGCTCCGTCTCACGCGTCTCGCCGCGCTCGCGCGATTCACCACGCTCACGGCCGTCAGCGCGCTCGCGGGACTCGTTCCGCTCACGCGACTCTCCGCGCTCACGCGACTCTCCGCGCTCACGCGACTCCCCGCGCTCGCGTCCTTCATCCGTGCGCGCCTTCTCGCGCTCGCGCTCGCGCTCGGCCGCACTCGCGACCGGCTCGCTGCGCTCGCGCTTCACGCGCACCGGCACGTCGCTCGCGTCGCGATCTCGCTCGCTTCGGTCGCGGTCGCCGTTCCGCTCGCTGCTGCCATTGCGCTCGCCGCTTGCGCTCCGCTCGCCGTTCCCGTTCCCGCGACCGTTCCCGTTCCGATCACCGTTCCCGTTCCGCTCGCTGCTGCCGTTCCGCTCGCCGTTCGCGCTGCGCTCGCCGTTCGCGTTCGCCTCCGCGCCGCCGTTGCTCAGCGCGCCCGCACCCGCCGCCTGCAGCTTGGCGACGCGCTTCTGCTTGTCCTTGTCCACCGGCGACTTCTGCTGCGCCTCGCGCTCGCGCTCCAGCTCGCGCTCCTCGCGGCGCTTCTCGCGCATGCGGCGCAGGCCGCCCGTCATGATCTCCGCGATCAGCTGGTCGTATTCCATGCCGCAGGCTTTGGCGATCAGGACGAGGTCGGAGTAGCCCGGGGTCAGGCCGGGGAGCGGGTTGACCTCGAGGACGTAGATGCGGCCCTCGGCGTCCATGCGCATGTCGACGCGGGCGACGTCGCGGCAGTCGAGTGCCCAGAACGTCGCGCGCGCGATTTTTTCCATCGCCTTTTGCTCGGCCTCGGTGAGCTTGGCGGGGCACTCGTAATAGACGTACTCCTCCCACTCCTGCTTGACCGCGTAGTCGTAGACCGGCCGCTTGTTGTCGGCCTTCTTGAACTTGATCTCCATCGGCGGGAGGACGCGCGGGCGCTTGTCGCCCAGGAGGCCGACCGTGAACTCGCGGCCGGAGATGTACTCCTCGACCAGGGCGGGCTGGCGGTAGCGCTCGAGGAGCTCCTTGACCTTGTCGCGGAGCTCGTCTTCGTCGTCGACGACCGACGTCGAGCCGATGCCCTTGGACGAGCCCTCGGCGTTCGGCTTGACGATCAGCGGGAACTTCATGTCCGGCGAGAGGCGCTCGCGGCCGGTCTCCATGACCTGGAACTTCGGGGTCAGGATGTCGTGCTGGAGCAGGACCTTCTTGCCGAGCGCCTTGTCGAGCGCGATCGCGAGCGTCGCCGAGTCGGAGCCGGTGTACGGAATGCCGAGCAGCTCACAGAGTGCGGGCACCTGGGCCTCGCGGTTGCGGCCTTCGACGCCTTCCGCGATGTTGAAGATCAGGTCCACATCGGCTTCCGCGAGCACGCGCGGCAAGTCCGGCGTGGCCTCGAGATGCACGACGATGTGGCCCTGGCGGGCGAGCGCGTTCGCGATCGCGATGATCGTCTCCGGCGGGTCCCACTCGGCTTCGTCATCGCCATCGGCCGAGCGCTTGACGTTGTACGTGAACCCGACGCGGATCGGCTGCGCCTTGCGGGCGCGCGGCATGTTGAGCTGCGCCGCCGAGGCGAGGCCGGAGCGCAGCATCGCCGCGTTCAAGACGGCGCTGATCGTCGCGTTGTAGGTCAGGCCGACCTGCGCGGTCGCCGCGAACAGCGACGAGGACGTCGCGAGCGCGGGCAGCGCATTGACCTCGAGCAGGTAGATGCGGCCTTCCGGCGTGACGCGGAAATCGAGCCGTGCGAGGTCGCGCAGCCCGAGCGTGCGCAGAACCTCGTGCGAGATCTGCCGCAACCGCGCGGCCACATCTCGCGGCAGGTTCGCCGGGCAGCGGTACTGGACCTTGCCCGGGTCGACGTTCTTGAGCCGGTAGTCGTAGATCTTGATGCCGTTCTTCTCGGAGTCGCGCTCCTCGTACTGCAGCTCGACCGGGGTGAGCAGGCCGTCGTCGTGGCCGACGCCATCGATGAAGCCGACCGCGACGTCGAGGCCTTCGATGTACTCCTCGACCAGCACGCCGTCCGGGTACGCGCGCAACGCCGCGCGCAGCGCGCCCGCGAAGTCGCGCGCCTCCTTGATCACCGACGAGCCGAGCGCGCCGTTGTAGATGCCCTTCGACGAGCCCTCGTGGTTCGGCTTGATGATCACGGGGAACGCGAGGCCGGCGCCGCGCTCGGTGACGTGGTCGTAGTTGCGCACGGTGACGAGCACGCCGCGCGGCGTATCGACCCCCGCGCGCTGCACCATCAGCTTGGTGACCCACTTGTCGAGCGTGAGCGCGTTCGTGTACGCGTCCGAGCCCGTGAATGGGATGCCCAGCTCCTCGAACAGCGCCGGGTAGAACGCTTCGCGCATGCGGCCGCGATCGCCCTCGGCGGTGTTGAAGATGATGTCCGGATCGATCGCCTCGAGTCGCTCGAGCAAGTTGCTCGCGGGCCCGGAGACTTCGATCTTTTCGACCTCGTGGCCTGCGGCCTCGATCGCTTGCGCGATCGCGTTCACCGTTTCCGCGCTGTCGTACTCGGCTTCCTTTTCGGTTTCCCGAACGTCGGTGAGCCGCAGGTTGTAAGTGAACGCGACCTTCATGCGTTATCAGCTCTAGCAAAGCGGTGTGACAGCGAAACAGTCAAGGGAAACCAACGACTAGTCAGCCACACCAAACGGCCTTCTGATACGTCATAACTGGGTATGCGATCCCTCCTCGTGGTGATGATCTTCGCGGCGTGCGCTGGCACCCCGAAGCCGGCGCCGACGCTGCCGGTGCAGACGCCGACCGTGGCGCCCGCGCACGACCTCGCGGCGGGCAAGCCGAGCCAGCCGGCCGAGCACCCCGAGCAGAAAGATCCCCGGGTCGTCGATCTCGACATCATCCGCATCAGCGCCAAGGAGACCTCCCCCGGCCAGATCGAGATGGAGCACGTCGCGACGGCCGATCTGTTCAAGCAGGCCAACGAGGCGGCGAAGTCGGGCGCGACCCAGCAGGCGCTCGCGATCTATCGCCGGATCGTCAGCGACTTCCCGGAGTCGCAGTTTGCCCCGGTGTCGCTGTTCAACATCGCCGCGATCTACGACGGGCAGGGCGACCTGCCGCAGACGATCGCGACGCTGCGCGAGCTCGTGAAGAGCTACCCCAAGGCCCGCGAGTCGGTCGACGGCCACCTCTACATCGCGGCGCTCCAGGCCGACCACGAGCAGTTCGCCGACGCGAACACGACGCTCGACGAGGTCCTCGCGCGCGACAACCTGACGTTTTCCGACCGCGTCGAGGCGTACGCGCGCAAGGGCTACGCGCTGCTCGAGCTCAAGCGCTACGACGAGGCCGACAAGGCGCTCGCGGCGGCGGTCGCCCAGTGGCGGGGCGCCAACCACATCGACGACCCGTACTACATCGCGATGGCGCAGTACTACCGGGGCGAGCTAGCGCACCAGCGGTTCCTCGCGGCACCGGTCCGACTGCCCGACGACCAGGAGGTCGCCGACCTCGAGGCCAAGCGCGTGCTCGCGGTCCAGGCCTACGACGCCTGGAAGGAGGCGCTCGGCTTCAAGCAGGCGTACTGGGCGACGGCGTCGGGGTATCAGATGTCGCAGATCTTCGTCGAGCTGTGGCAGGCGACGGTGTCGGCGCCGTATCCGCACAAGATCGATGCCTCGACCCGCCCGCGCTACCTCACGGACGTCCACGACCGCGTGCGCGAGCACCTGGAGAAGGCGCTCGAGGGGCACCGGATGAACGTCGAGCTGGCAAAGGCGTATGGCGTCGACACGACGTGGAGCAAGGGCAGCGAGCAGCGCGCCGCCCAGATCATGCAGATGCTTGCCGAGGATCAGTCGGGCCACTACGTGACCCCGTCGAACTAGAATGGCGGGATGCCGGATGATCTGACGGTCGCCGATACCGAACCGAGCATCGAAGGATCATCGACGTACCAGATCGGCCAGCTGCTGGGCCGCGGCGGCATGGGCGAGGTCGTCGTCGCGCACGACGCCGAGATCGGTCGCGACGTCGCGCTCAAGCGGATGCGCGGCAACGCGCCCGACCTTACCGAGCGATTCCTGCGCGAGGCGAAGATCCAGGCGCGGCTCGACCACCCGGCGATCGTGCCGGTCTACGAGCTCGGGCGCGACCGCGAGGGCCAGCCGTTCTTCACGATGAAGCGACTGACCGGCCGGACGCTGCACGAGGTGCTCGGCGAGGAGAAGCTGCAGCGGCTGCTGCGGGCGTTCGTCGATGTGTGTCACGCGATCGACTTCGCGCACGCGCGCGGGGTCGTGCATCGCGATCTCAAGCCGTCGAACATCATGCTCGGCGACTACGGCGAGGTGTACGTGCTCGACTGGGGCGTCGCGCGCGTCGTCGCGGAGAGCGAGGCGACGTCGACGCCGAAGGCGGTCGCGGGCCCCTCCGACATGACCCAGGCCGGCGACGTGCTCGGCACGCCCGGCTACATGTCGCCCGAGCAGTACGCCGGCGAGAAGATCGGACCGGCGACCGATGTGTGGGCGCTCGGCGCGATCCTGTTCGAGATCCTGACCGGGCAGCCGCTGCATCGCGGCGCGGTCGAGCGGCCGAGCGAGCGCACGCCGAAGCGGACGATCGCGCCCGAGCTCGACGAGGCGTGCATCGCGGCGCTGACCGAGGTCCCGGCGGCGCGGCCGACCGCGAAGGAGCTCGGCGCGCGCGTCGAGCGCTATCTCGATGGCGACCGCGACCTCGAGCGCCGTCGTGCGCTCGCCGCCGAGCAGGTCGCGTTCGCGGTGCGCGCGCGGGAGGAGGGCAGGCGGCGCGAGGCGATCCGGGCCGCGGGTCGCGCGCTCGCACTCGATCCCGATGCGGTCGAGGCCGGTGAGCTCCTCGCCGCGATGATCACCGAGGTCCCCGACACGACGCCGCCGGAGGTCGAAGCAGATCTGATCAACGTCGAGAGGGAGGTCCAGCGCGCGCGCAGCCGGCAGTCGGCGTTCGCGTACCTCGCGATCTGGCTGCTCGCCCCGCTGACGCCGGTGTTTCACATCGCGAAGTGGGGAATGCTCGCGCTCGTGTTCCTCGCCGCGAACGCGATCGCGGTGATGCAGATCGTCAACGCGCGCACCGGTCGCGTGCCGACGTGGGCATTGATGCTCGCGAACCTCGCGCTCGTCGTCGTGTTCGCGCAGTGGGTCGGCGCCGTGATGCTGACGCCGCTGCTCGTCGGCGCGCTGCTCGTCGCGTTCGGATCGCGTCCGGAGATCGCGCGCCGGCCGGCGCTGGTCTACGGCTTTGGCGTGCTCGCGTTCGGGCTGCCGCTGCTGGTCGAGCTGGCCGGCGTGATGCCGCACACGTTCTCCTACGGCGCGGCGGGCGTGACGAGCTGGGGCAACATCGTCGACAGCCGCACCCCGACGGACTTCGCGATCTACCTGTGCGGCATGCTCGCGCTGCTCCTGATCACGGCGCGGTTCTCCGTGGGCATCACGCGGGCGCGCCTGGAGGCGCAACGCCACGTACACCTACAGGCGTGGCAGCTGCGCCAGCTTTTGCCACGTGCCAAGACGGCGCGCTGAGGGTCTACACTGATGTGGTGAAGTTTGCCGTCGTCGCGCTCGTCGCCGCCGCCTGCGGCAACGATCCGCCCGACTACCCGCCGCCGCCGCTCGCGGACCTCGGCATTCACCAGGCGCCGACCTATGTCGCGCGCACGCTGATGACCGCCGGCACGGCGCTGCTCGCGCACCCGCGCCTGGGCCAGCCCGCGATCGCGATCGCCGCCGAGCCGCTCGACGTCGGCTGGATCGCACCGGCCGCCGGCCCCGCCGCAGACCTGCTCGTCGATGGCATCGTCGTCGATCATCTCGTTGGCGACTGCGATGCGGATGGCGTGTGTCATGCGATGACGACGGTCACCGGCGCGCTCGGACTCCACGAGCTGTGCATCGAGGTCGGCACGGCCCGCGACTGCTCGCCGCACGCGCTCTCGATCGTCGATCATCGCAACGACCCCGCAACGGTCGTGCACCTCAGCGATGCGCACCTCGGCGATGGCGACAGCGACGTCACGTTCGTGCAGGTGCTGCAGGCGATCGCCGCGTCGCCGCCCGACTTCGTCGTGTTCACCGGCGACGGTGCGAATGACGGCCTCGAGAGCCAGCGCGCGGCATTCGTTGCCGACGTCGCCAACTTGCCGGTTCCGATCTACGCCGTCACCGGCAACCACGACTACGACAACCGCGGCATCGACAGCCACCTGATGATGGTCGGCCCCGAGCTCGACATGATGTGGTCGTACGGCGCGCTGCGGTTCATCGGCCTGTCATCGGGGCAGGACCTCGACGATGGCGGCCACCTGAGCACGATCTCGGAATCGAGCGGCCCCGACGACAGTCAGCTGACATGGCTCGCGACCACGCTCGCGCAACCGTCGCAGCCGACGGTGTTCTTCCTGCACCACCCGATCTACAACGCGCTGTTCGCGACGGTCGGTCCCGAATCGCGCGATCGGCTCAAGGCGCTCGTCACGCGCGACGATGCCCTGGCGGTGCTCGCCGGCCACACGCACATCACGAGCGTGTACGACGCCGAGGGCAACAGCCGCGACCTGTCGCTCGACGCGCAGGACGTCGATCCGGCGCGCCTGCCGCTCCACTACACGGCCGCGCGCGCGACGAACGGCAGCGGTGGCTACGCGGTGTTCCACCTCTCCGCGCATCACGTCGACTATCGCTGGATCGGGCTGTGATCCTCGCGGCCCCGCTCGCGGTGACGCTCGCATTCTCCGACGGCATCGGCCACGCGCGTCTCGCCGGCTGGTACGACGACGAGGAAGCGGTGTCGCTGCGCCTCGCATTCGCCGTGCACCCGCGCGTCGCGATCGATGCCGGGTTCTCCGAGGACGCCGAGCGCGTCGAGCTCGGTCTTCATGCCGGCGTGCGCGTGCGGCCCGCGTGCCCGGCGCCCTGGCTGTACGTCCGCGGCGATGTCGCGATCGTCGGCGCGTCGCACGTCGGCTCGAACTACGATCTGACCGCGGGCGCGGGAGCGTGGACGCGACTGACGCCGTGGCTCGCCGTCGAGGGCGAGCTCGATGTCGTGCTGCGCGTCGGCGAGGTCGACACGCAGTCGTTTCGCGCCGTCGCGGGAGTGGCGATCGCCTCGCCGCGCTTCTGGCACCATATATAATGATGCGCGTTTGCCGCGAGCCGCTTGACGAGTCGCAACGCGCCGTTTATACGTTCGTCCTCTCGCGGCCCGCCGCCTAAGCTGGCGTAGCTCAACTGGTAGAGCACCTGATTTGTAATCAGGCGGTCGCGGGTTCGAGTCCCACCGCCAGCTCAAAGGAACCTTAGCTTCACGACCTTCACGGATGGATGCCCGAGCGGCCAAAGGGAGCAGACTGTAAATCTGCCGGCTTATGCCTACCGTGGTTCGAATCCACGTCCATCCACCACTACTAGCCACGGAGAAACGTTAGAAACGCGGGTGTAGCTCAGTTGGTAGAGCTCCAGCCTTCCAAGCTGGTTGTCGCGAGTTCGAGTCTCGTCGCCCGCTCCAAGCACCCGTCACCAAGTCCGCCCCCTTAGCACAGTGGTAGTGCACTTCCTTGGTAAGGAAGGGGTCGTCAGTTCAATTCTGACAGGGGGCTCGCAGGAAAAAAGGATCAGAGTCGAATGTCGAAGGAAAAATTCATCCGTAACAAGCCCCACGTCAACATCGGCACGATCGGTCACGTCGACCACGGCAAGACGACGTTGACCGCTGCGATCACCAAGGTCCAGTCGACCAAGGGCATGGCGAAGTTCACGGCATTCGATCAGATCGACAAGGCGCCGGAAGAGAAG
>JAFAOG010000238.1 GCA_019237945.1 Deltaproteobacteria bacterium
GGCGGGCGCGATCGTGACGCTGTCGGGCGTCGTGAAGAGCCGCGGCGGGCGCTGCGAGTTTGCGAATCCCGACATCCTGGCGATCGATCTGCCCGATGCGGGAGAGGGCGCGGCGAAGAAGGCGCTGCCGACGATCCTCGCGCGGTATCCCGACGTGCAGGGCGTGCCGGCGAGCAAGCTGCGGGCGGCGTGTCAGACCGCGTGCACGCGCGTCGGGGCGCATGCCGATGATGGAGTGCCGGCGAGTGTCGAGCGGGCGGCCGGGTTGCCCGCGCTTCCGGAGACGCTGGCGCGGCTGCACTCGCCGGCGCCCGATATCACGCGCGACGAGCTCGACGCGCTCAACCGCGGCGACAGCGCGTGGCAGCGGCGGCTCGCGTTCGGCGAGCTGTTCGCGCTCGGCGTGGCCGTTGCGATGCGGCGGCGCGAGCGGCGCGCCGATGCGGCGGTGCCGTGCGCGCGTACTGCGGGGCTGGAGGACGCGCTCGCGAAGGCGCTGCCGTTCGTGCCGACGGGCGCGCAGCAGCGCGCGATCCGCGAGATCGGCGACGACCTCGCGCGTGTCGTCGGCGATCGCGAGCGCAGCGGCGTGCCGATGAACCGGCTGCTGCAGGGCGACGTCGGATCGGGAAAGACGTGCGTCGCGTTCGCGGCGGCGCTGCAGGTCGCGCGAGCGGGGCGGCAGACCGCCGTGATGGCGCCGACGGAGATCTTGGCCGAGCAGCATGCGGAGACGTGGCGAGCGTGGGCGCGGAGCTCGGGCTTGCGGCTCGAGCTGCTGACCGCATCGACGCCGAAGGGCGTGCGCGCGAGCTTGCTCGCGTTGCTCGCGGCCGGGCAGATCGATGTGCTGATCGGGACGCACGCGCTGCTGGCCGAGGGCGTCGGGTTCGCGGCGCTCGGGCTGGTCGTCATCGACGAGCAGCATCGGTTCGGCGTCGCGCAGCGGGCGAAGCTGCGCGACAAGGGCGACGGGCAGGGCGCGCCTCACTTGCTCGTGATGACGGCGACGCCGATCCCGCGGACGCTCGCGCTGACGGCGTACGGCGACCTCGACGTGAGCGTGCTCGACGAGTTGCCGCCTGGGCGGACGCCGGTCGCGACGAAGGTGGTCGCGGGCAAGAAGGGCGAGGCGAGCGCGTACAAGCTCGTCGGCGAGCGCATCGCGCAGGGCGAGCGGGCGTATGTGGTTTGCCCGAAGGTCGAAGATGACAGCGACAGCGAGCTGAAGGATGCGACGACCGTCGCCGGCGAGGTCGCGGCGGCGCTGCCGAGCGCGCGCGTCGGGCTGGTGCATGGGCGGCTCGACGGGGAGAAGCGCGATCGCGTGATGCGTGCGTTCAAGGCGGGCGAGCTCGACGTGCTCGTCGCGACGACCGTGATCGAGGTTGGCGTCGATGTTCCGGCGGCGACCGTGATGGTGATCCACGACGCGGATCGGTTCGGGCTCGCGCAGCTGCACCAGCTGCGAGGGCGCGTCGGGCGCGGTGGCGGGGCGGCGAGCTGCGTGCTGGTGACGCATCAGGGCGTCGGCGAGGACGGGCGGCGGCGGCTCGACGCGATGGTCGAGACGACCGACGGCTTCCGGATCGCGGAGGAGGATCTCGCGCTGCGCGGGCCGGGTGAATTGCTCGGTCCTCGGCAGGCGGGCGTGCCGAGGCTGCGGTTCGGAACGCTGGCCCAGCACACGGAGCTGCTCTTGGAGGCACGCGGACATGCCGAGCGGATCCTCGTCGAGGATCCGGGGTTGGTCCGACCGGAGCATCGTGCGTTGCGCGCCGCGTTGACTCGGCGTCTTGCACAATCTGTGTATGGCGCTGAAAGCGGCTGATCTGAGCGCGCCTCGCACTTTGTAGTTGATTGCGTGTCTTCGTTTCGTAACCATCGCGCCCGATGATGAGGATCAACTCGGGGATCGTTTGCGTTCTGGCGGCCCTGGCCGTCGGCGCGTGTAGTTGGGGCAACGGCAGCGGCAATGGCTCGCCCGCGCCCGACGCCTCGCACCCGGTCTGCGGCGACAACATCTGCGCCGCGAGCGAAGCGAATTCGTGCCCGCAGGACTGCGGCAACGGCGGTGGCGGAAACCAGAACGCCGTATGCGGCAACGGTCAGTGCGAGACGACGAAGGGCGAGAGCGCGACGTCGTGTCCGTCGGACTGCAGCGGCGGTGGCGGCGGCAGCGGTTCGGGCGGCGGCAACACGCAGCTGAACTGCAGTGATCCGAACACGCAGATTGGCTGTCTGCTCTGCACGAGCCTCGGTATGTGCACGGCGCCGTATGACGCGGTGTCGTGCGCGGCGTGCGGCGGTGGCGGTCTCGGCTCCGGTCTCGGCTCGGGCGGCAGCGGCTGCGTCGGCGGTCTGCCGAACGGCACGTGCGATCCGGGCGAGAACAACATGAACTGCCCGTTCGACTGCCCGTAGTCGGGACAGTCGTCAGTCGCCGGCGACCCACGCGAGGTAGGGTGCGTGACCGCCGTCGACGGGGAGTGCGATCACTTCCGGCACCTCGTAGGGGTGCAGCGCGACGAGGCGTGCTTTGAGCGCGTCGAACCGCTCGCGCGTGGTCTTGAGGATCGCGAGCGTCTCGCGCTCGTCGCACAGCTCGTTCTGCCAGCGGTAGATCGAGCGCACCGCAGGCACGAGGTTCGCGCACGCGGCGTGGCCCTCGCTGACGAGCGTTCGCGCGATGTCGGCGGCCTTGTCCTCCGACGGGAACGTCGAAAACACCACGATGACGGACATACGTCCGCTCTACCATGCCGCACTGCGGTAGAGTGCGCGCCGTGCTCATCGTCCAGAAGTACGGCGGGACATCGGTCGGCACGATCGATCGCATGAAGAACGTCGCCGCGCGTTGCCTCGCGACGCAGCGGAAGGGCCACAAGGTCGCGGTCGTCGTCAGCGCGATGTCGGGCGAGACGAACCGCCTGCTCGAGCTGACGCGCCAGATCCAGGAAGATCCGAACGACCGCGAGGTCGACGTGATCATCGCGACCGGCGAGCAGGTCAGCGTCGGGCTCGTCGCGCTGGCGATTCGCGCGGCCGGCGGCAAGGCGCGGAGCTTCCTCGGCCACCAGTGCAAGATCGTGACGGACTCGAGCTTCTCTCGCGCGCGCATCGTGTCGATCGAGAGCCAGCCGATCAAGGACGCGCTCGACGCCGGCGAGATCGCCGTGATCGCCGGGTTCCAGGGCGTCGACGAGAAAGGCAGCATCACGACGCTCGGCCGCGGCGGCAGCGACACGACCGGCGTCGCGATCGCGGCCGCCCTCGACGCCGACGTCTGCGAGATCTACACCGACGTCGACGGCGTCTACACCGCGGACCCCAACGTCGTGCCGAACGCGCGCAAGGTCCACCGCATCAGCTACGAGGAGATGCTCGAGCTCGCGTCGCTCGGCGCGAAAGTTCTACAGATCCGCTCGGTCGAGCTCGGCATGAAGTACGGCGTGTCGATCCACGTTCGCTCGAGCTTCTCGGATGTCGAAGGGACGTGGGTCGTCCCGGAAGAGGCTGCCATGGAGAAAGTTGTTGTCTCCGGTGTCACCGCGTCGCGTGACGAAGCAAAGGTCACTCTCAATGATCTGCCCGATACGCCGGGCATCGCCGCGAAGATGTTCGCGCCGCTCGCCGACGCCAGCATCTCGGTCGACATGATCGTGCAGAACCAGGCGCACGACGGCACGACGGACCTGACGTTCACGGTGCCGAAGGGCGATCGCAAGCGCGCGATGGAGCTGCTCAAGGACAAGGTGCCCGAGCTGGTCGGCAAGGACGGCGAGCGCATCACGTACGACGATGACATCAGCAAGGTGTCGGTCGTCGGCGTCGGCATGCGCAGCCACGCGGGCATCGCCAAGACGATGTTCGAGCTGCTGGCCAAGGAAGGCATCAACATCCAGCTGATCTCGACGTCCGAGATCAAGATCAGCTGCGTGATTGCCAGGAAATACGCCGAGCTTGCCGTGCGCGCGCTGCACGAAGGTTTCGGATTGGGCAAATAGGCCCTCGCGGTAGAGTGATCGGGTGGGCGGCTGCACCAACTGCAAGGGCAAGTCTGGCTGCGATCATCGCAAGGGCGCGATGATGGAGTCGGTCGACCACGCGCTCGAGACGCTCTACCCGACCAAGACGTGGGGCGAGCCCGACGACGCGGCCTCCGCCGGCATCACGCGCGAAGATCTCGCTGCACTCGCCGAGGAGCTCGCGACCGAGCTGCGCGCCGCGACGTTCGTGCGCGAAGGCGGCGACGACGAGCCGTGCGACTACATCTACGTCCTGTGCATGGGCCGCACCCCGTGCGTCGTGCAGGTCCGCGATCACGGCGTGGCGGCGCCCGCCGAGTGGGCGGATGCCGATGCGCCGAAGATGGAGGGGGGCGGATTCACTCCGACCCCCGGGATCGAAGAATTGTATCTGCGCGTCGTCATCTCGCAGCGCGCGCGCGTGGCGGCCGTGCAGCAGGTCGCCGTCGATCTCGTGCGCGCCGATGGCGGCTGGCTCGTTCGCGAGCGTCCGCGCGCCGGCGTCTACGATGCACCGCTGCTGCCGCGCATGCAGAAGCTCGTCGCGGTGCTGCCGGCGTACGAGCTGTTGCACGTCGACTTCGGCGAGATCGCGCATGCGCCGCCGGGCTACGAAGCGGGCACGTGGCGCGAGCTATTCGGCGGCGCGCCGTCGATCGCGAACTACCTGTTCTATCCGCAGCCGACGACGATGGTGTCGACCTCCTTCGTGGAGGGCGCGTGAGCGAGAGCGTCGAGGACGAGGTTCGCGACGCGCTCAAGGAGCTCGTGACCGAGATCAACGCGACGTCGGCGCGGATCATCGGCGACGAGGACAATAGCCGCAGCGGCGTCCCGGCCCGCACGCTCGCGCTCGGCGGCGGCGAGTACCTGCGCGTCGAGCTGCCGACGCACGTCGAGCGCACGAACGGCCGCGAGCACGACATCGAGGCCGCCTTCGAGCGCGTGATCCGCACGCTGCGCGCGATCCGGCGCCGCTACGAGGTCGCGCGGCTGCCCGAGGTCACGGTCGCACCGGGCGCGTCGCCGGCCGCAGGCAAGGTGATCGAACGCATCGAGGCGTACATGAAGGGCCTCGCGACGATCGATCGCGCGAGCAACGCGTTCGTCACGCTGGGCGCCAAGCTCGTCGCATCCGCGCGCTCGCCCGACGAGCTCGAAGGCACGCGCTGGCCATTCCTCGCGCGCCGCGCTCTCGCGACGCACGCCCCGGGCAGCTCGCACGGCGAGGTCGTCGACCCCGATGCCTACGCGATGAGCTTCTGGTACGACGCCGCGCTCGTGATCGTGCTCAGCGAGCCGTACGCGGTCGACTTCGTGCGGCATCGCTGCCGGCAGGTCGCGCGCGAGCTGTGCAACCTGCTGCCGCTGCTCGAGCCGGATCCCGATGCGCCCGCCGCGTTCGGCCCGCGTCCC
>JAFAOG010000261.1 GCA_019237945.1 Deltaproteobacteria bacterium
CGGCGAGCGCCCAGCGATCGCGCTCGGGGAGTGCGAACCACGGCGGCATCGCCGTGCCGTGTACGCCGCGCGTGATCGTGCGAAACAGGTCGACGTCGGTGGGTAGTGCTTCGTGCTCGGTCGTGCGCAGCTCGTACGTGCCGACCGTGAAGTTCGCCGGCGGGTGAAGCAGCTGCACGGCCGTCGGACCAGTGCCATCGCCGCGCGCGCCGTGACACGTAGTGCAATGCTGCGCGAACAGCTGCGCACCTCTAGCGCGCAACGCGCCGTCGATCGTGGGCTCGGGCCCGCTCGGCTCGGCGGGTAGCTCGGCGCCGTCGAGCCACGCGTGTAGCGTTGCGAGCGTCCCGGTGCCGCCTTCACAGGCCGACTTCGCGTTTACGACGCGCTTCGCTTCGTCGCGGCGATGCGCTGGACGTTCCAGGTATGCCTCGACGAACACCGCCGTGGTCGCGACGACGCCAGCCGCGATCGTCAGCCATTCGATCGCGAGCAGCGCCGTGCCGAGCGCGCCGTGTCGAAGTACTTTCGCCATGCCCTGCGTTCAGCACGCGATGTGCCGGCGAATCTCGCGACCAACGACGAATCCCGCGCAAGCCATGCGGTGCGGGCGCAATGCACGGCGGGTCTTGCGGGCGATTGCTCCCATTCGCCCCGAAGGCAGGACCGATTGCGTCGCAAGCCGGACGCTCGCGAAGCGAGCACGCAGGTCGCGAGTGAGAACCTCCGTGCTGGCGTAGCGCATCGACATTCGCGAAATGTTCGCGCGCTGGACGAGCTCCCCGCGGCCTTTGCGCGGGAATGGCGCGCGTCATCCAACAATCGCTTGGCACATCCGTCGCAGCACACGCGCGCATGGCAGCAGTCATGGCACTTGTCTTCTTGTTCGTGGTCGCTTCGGTCGGCCTGATGCTCAAGATCAGCGTCGGGCTCGGATTCGCAACCATCTTCGCGATGACGTGCTTTTCCGCGCTGGCGATCGGCGTGTTCGTCTTCGCGTTCGTCCAGGTGCGCGGCTGGGAGAACGAATGACGGTCGCGTGACGGCGACCACTCGACAACGGCACGGCGCTTGATGAGAGCAGACCCGATGATCACCGCCGAGTGTCTTGCCGATGCGTCGACCCGCGGACCGCGTTACACGAGCTATCCGCCGGCCACACACTTCGGACCGATCGCAGCCGCGACCGTCGCCCGCGAGCTCGAGGCGCTGCGCGCCGACGGTCCCGCGTCACTCTACCTACACGTCCCCTTCTGCAAGAGCTTGTGCTGGTACTGCGGCTGCAACGTGATCCCGTCGCGGGACACGTCTCGCGGTGACGGCTACGTCGACGTGCTGGCCACCGAGATGGCACTGTACGCAGAGAGACTCGGGCCTGCGTTTCCGATCGCCGAGATCGCGCTCGGCGGCGGCTCGCCGAATTTTCTGACGCCGCACGCGGTCCGCACGCTGCTCGCGGCCCTGACCCGCTACTTCGATCTCTCGAAGACCGCTCGCCGCTCGGTCGAGCTCGATCCGCGCTCGACCACCGCGAGCCAGCTCGAGGTCTTCGCAACCGCTGGGTTTCGGACGCTCTCGATCGGTGTGCAGGACTTCTCGCCGTCGGTCCAGGACGCGATCCATCGCCATCAGAGCCGTACGCAAACGAAGTGGCTCGTCAACGAGGCGAGAGAGCTTGGTTTCCGCGACCTCAACGTGGACATCGTCTACGGACTGCCGCGACAGAGCGAGCACAGCTTCGCGGAGACGCTCGACGCGGTGGTCGAGCTCGCGCCGGAGCGCATCGCGCTGTTCGGCTATGCGCATCTGCCGAGCAAGCTGCCTCATCAGGCGCTCGTCGAACGCGCGGGCCGCGTGCTCGACCGCTACGAACGCGCGACGTTGTTGCTCCTCGGGATCGAGCAACTGACGAGGGTTGGCTACATCCACATCGGCCTCGACCACTTCGCCAAGCCCGGCTCCCCGCTCGCGCGCGCGGCGGCCGAGAAACGCGTGGTGCGTACGTTTCAGGGCTACGTCGAGCGTGTTGCAGAGACCATCCTCGGCTTCGGAACCTCGGCGATCTCGTCGACGCGCCGCGCGTACTGGCAGAACCACGCCGAGCTCGCCGACTGGGAACGCGCGATTGCCGCGCAACACCTGCCGATCGCGCGCGGCATGACCCTCGATGACGACGACCGCATTCGACGCGCGCTGATCAACGAGCTCATGTGCGCCGGCGAGATCGACCTTCACGAGCTCGGGCGGAAGCACGACATCGACGCGGAAGCATTGTTCAGCACGGAGCTGACCGCGCTCGACCCGACCCTAGCGACGTACGACCCTCGCACGCGCACGATCGCGACCACCGAAGTCGGTCGCCTGCTCGTTCGCAACGTCTGCATGGGCTTCGACCGCTACCTGCAACCGGTCACTGACGAACCACGATTTTCGTCGACGATCTGAGACATTCGACCGACTCACCGCTTGAACGGGTGGCAGCCGGCGCAGCTGGTCGCCTTGGGCTCGTGGCCGATGCGGTCCTGGTGACACGCGAGACAGGTCGCACGATCGCTCCGCGGCTTCGCTTCGTGCGCGCTGTGGCAGCTCGCGCAGGGCGAGTGCTTCGTGACGCGGTGCAATCCGGGCAGCGACGTCTGCGCATGGCACGTCGTACATGCCGGCGGGCTCGCGGTGCCGTTCGGGCCATGCGGTCGGTGGCAGGCCGTGCAACCGGCGATCGCCTTGCCGTGCTCGGTCGCGGGCTTGTCAGCGTGACAGGACGAACACGCGCGAGCCGGTTGCTTCGGCGCGTGCGCGTCGTGACAGCCTTCGCACTTCGTATGTCCTGCGGGAGCGCTCGACGCTTGCGCGCCGTGACAGGTCGCGCAGGCCAGCGGCGGTGCCTTCGGATCATGGATGCCGCCGCGGTGGCAGCTCGTGCAGTCGGCATGGCTCGTTGATGCGGTCGTCCGCGCGTGATCGGCGTGACACGTCGTGCAGCCGGCGAGCGGTACCGGGCCGTGGGCCGTGTGGCACGTCGCGCATGCTGCGTGGCCGGTCTGCTGCGTCGTCTCGGCCTGACCTCGGTGGCAATTCGCACACGCGATACTCGCGAGCTGCGGCTTGCCGCCGTGGGCTTGATGGCACGCGAGGCACGGTGCGGTGGCATGGTGCTCGTTTGCGTGACACGTCGTGCACGCGACGGCCTTCTGATCCGCGGCGAGCGCACGCGCGTGCGGCGGGTGGCAGCCCTTGCAGTCGCCGTTCGCGTGCGCGACCTCCTTCTGGTGACAGCTCGTGCACGCGCGCGGCGCATCGTCGTGTGGATCGTGGCAGGTCGTGCAGTTGCCATGCTTGGCGGGCGCGAGCTCGGGTTGGTTCTGGTGACACGTCGTGCAGGTCGCGACCTCCGTTATCGCGAACCGGTGAGGCTGGTGGCACCCCGTGCACTTGCTGTGGCCGGCAGTGAGCGCGCGTTCGTCGATGTGGAGCTTCGCCGGCTGCTTCGCGTGACATCGCATGCAACCCTGATCGGCGCCGCGTGCGCTCTCGTGCATGCTGTGACAGTCGAGACAGCCGCGCGTGCCGGCGTGCTTCGTGCTCTCGTCGGCGTGGCACGCGCTGCAGGGCTTCGGCGCGAGCGAAGGCGACGCGTGCGCCTTGTGGCAGTCGCCGCACGGTTGATCGGCGTGCGCGCCGACGGCCGCATGACCACTCTGCGGAGCGTCGTGGCACTGCATACACATCGGCTTGTCGTCGGCACCGAACGCATGACACGATCGGCACGACGGCCCTTCGGGCGCGTGGTGGATCGCGGGGCGCACCTCGGCGTGGCACCGCTCGCAGAGATCCGCCGGCGGCTTGTCGAAGCCGCGCTCACCATGACACTCGGCGCACGCGACCTTGCCGACGTGGCCCACATGACCCGGGCTCTTCGCGACGGCGTGGTATTCGGCGGGCACCTGTTCGGCCGGCCGGTCCTCGCGTCCGCCGACGCACGCGATCAGGAACACGAGCACGACGTACCTCATGGCCGCGCGCCGTTCGCATGGCACAGCCGGCACGGCATCGCCGACAGCGGCAGGCGGCTCGACCATCCCGCAGGATGCGGGTTCCCACCGATGCCGCCGACGGCATGGCAGGTGACACACAGTTGCTGCCCTGCCCCGTCGTGACACGCCGCGCACGCCGCCGGATCACGGCGCGCCTCGCGCCCGTGCTCGTTCTCGGCCGCAGTTTGGCCGACCCAACCCGGCGGATGTGGACTCCCTCTCGTCGCGCCGGCGACACCCTTCGCGACGTGACACTGCACGCAGCGATCCTGCGAGTGGCACGTGATACACGCGCCCGGATCTGCGCGCGCCTCGAGCGCGTGACGACCCGCGAAGCCGCCGCGGTGGACGCTCGGCGCGAACGGATCCGCGAAGCTCGCCGTCGCGGGCAAGACCGGTACGTTCTGGCCGTGGCATTGCGTGCAGAACGTCTCGCGGTGGCACGATTGGCAGGCATCCGCCGACGCCGCCGCGCGCGTGCCGTGCTCGCGTAGCCAGTCGCCGTCGTGGGCGAGGTGGCTCTGCGGAAGCGTCGTCGCGTCGTCCAGCCGGCGGTGGCATGCATCGCACGTGCGCGCGTCACGGCTCGCGTCGTGATCGTGACACTTGAAGCACGTCGCCATCGGCGGGCGCAGGTGATCGTCGCCTTCCGCGATCCCGACGTGACACCGCGCGCAGTTCCCTCGTGTCGGCGTGAGGTGCTGCCCGTGATCGTACGTCAGGTGCTCGCGCGCCTGCGCGAGCTCGGGGAGCGCGTTCGCGGCGGTGTGACAGCCGAGGCACGAGCGTGTGTCGTGCGGCTTGGCGTGACACTCGAGACAGCTCGCGTCGCTCGGAATGTGTAGCGCGCGCTCGGACTCCATGCTCGCGTGGCACTGCGTGCAGGTGACACCCGCGACGACATGCGCGCGGTGCGGGAACGCGTGCGGCGAGCTGCGCGATAGACCGAGCACGCCCGCGCACGCCGCGAGTAGCACACAGACCACCGCGACGCGCATCATGGCTTCCCCCACCGGCGTCCGAGCTGCGCGAGGACATCGACGCGATGCACGTATTCCGCGGACGC
>JAFAOG010000319.1 GCA_019237945.1 Deltaproteobacteria bacterium
AGCACCTCAAGCTAGTGCGTCTACCAATTCCGCCACCCGCGCAGGTCTGTAAAGAGCGAGGGCGGTTAGGTACCGTCTGGGAGCGCGCGTGTCAAGGCTTGACCCTGACGCGGCGTGAGGCCGCACGGTCAGGTCACGAGGCAATCATGGCATTTACGGTTGGCGAGCTGGCGAAGCTGACGGGCGTGACCGTCCGGACGCTGCACCATTATGACGAGCTGGGCTTGGTCCGGCCGTCGGGGCGCACGGCGGCCGGGTACCGGATCTACGAGGAGCGGGACGTGCTGCGGCTGCAGCAGGTGCTGCTGTATCGGGAGCTGGGGTTGGCGCTCGAGCAGATCGCAGGTGTGATCGACGATCCGGGGTTCTCGCGCGGCGAGGCGTTGCGTGCTCATCGCGCGGCGCTGGTCGAGCGGCGTGGGCGGATCGACGCGATGCTCGCGGCCGTGGATGCCGCTTTGCGCCTCGAGAAAGAGGATGCGGTCATGAAGGACCAGGATGTGAGCACGATGTTCGGTGGGTTTGATCATTCGCAGTACGAGGAGGAGGTGCGCCAGAAGTGGGGCGAGACCGACTCGTACAAGGAGAGCGCGCGGCGCACGAAGGGCTATGGCAAGGCCGAGTGGGAACAGATCCGGCGCGACTGGGAGGCGATCTATGCGCGACTCGCGGAGCTGATGCGCGAGGGTGCGGCGGCGGATGACGCGCGGTGCAAGGGCGTCGTCGAGGCGCATCGCGCGCACATCGACCGCTGGTTCTATCCGTGCTCGGTCGAGATGCACGCGCAGCTCGCCGAGATGTACGTGAGCGATCCGCGATTCACCGCGAACCTCGACAAGGTCGCGCCCGGGTTCGCTCGGTATCTGCGCGACGCGATCGTCGCGGCCGGTGGGTGATCGTTCGCTGCCCGCGGGTGACGGCCAGCGCTGTCGCCGGGCGGCAGGTGTCGCGGCCACCTCGCGTGCGCGGCGGCGCCGACGACGAACGCAGGTTCGCGAGCTTGCTCGTCGTCGGTGCGCGCGTGTTGTCTCCCTCGGGACGCGAAGTGAAACCTGCGGGTGGCGACGCGTGCGTGGCATCGGCGCTGCAACTGGAGGTGGGCGAAAGGAAGCCATCATGTCCACACCACAGAACCTGTCTCCCGAAGAGCTCGCGTCGGTCGCCGGCGGCCTGACGACGAAAGATCTGTTCAAGCTGCAGCGGCTGGTCAGCCACGTCGACGACTCGCAGCAACAGCAGCAGAACCAGACGCAGATGCTGATGTTCGGGCTGCTCGCGGCGCGAATGCGGCAGGGTTAGGCACCCGCGACTCACGCGTGACTCACGGTTAAAGCACTGGATGAGCAGGGCTCCTCTGCCGTCTCATGGACGATGGGGGAAATGCCAATGCGCATGAATCGTCTAGTCGTGGCCGCAGTCGTCGCGTCGTCGTCGTCGGTGCTCGCGCAAGGCGCGCCGCCGCCGCAGCAGCAACAGCCGCAGCAACAACAGCCGCCGCAGCAACAGCCGCAGCAGCAAGGGCAGCCGCCGCAACAAGGGCAGTCGCAGCCGCAGCAGTGGCCTCAACAGCCGCCGCAGGGCTGGCAGCAGCCCGGCGCGCCGACGACGGGTCAGCCCGGGATGCCGGGTCAGCCCGCGTCCGCGCCGATGATGCCGAACGGCATGGGCACCGAGGCGAGCGCGACGCCGCCGCCCGACGACGCGAACAAGAAGAAGGAGCCGGGGCGCGGCGACTTCGATGCGGGTGGACAGGTGCGTCTGCCGAACGGCCCCGATGCGATGGGCAAGTTCGCGACGTTCAACTGGGTCGCGTTCGACATGAAGGCGCGGTACTTCCTGCTCGACTCGGTCACCGCGAACGCGAACATTCCGATCGCGATCATTCACCCCGATACGGTCGGTGCGGCGGGCGGTACGGGCGGCGTGTCGCCGTCGATGATCGGCGGCATCACGGCGCGGCTCGACGCGATGCTGCCGAAGATGCCGATGATGAAGAAGACGCAGGTCGGCGTGTCGCTCGGCGTCGGGTACATGCGCGAGGGCGCGATGCTGCTCAGCGAGAAGGACTATCCGATGTTCGTCGGCGACTTCAAGCCGGGCTTCGCGGGCGCGCTCGTGACGAAGGTGAAGCTCGGCAATGCGGTCGACTTCTCGCTCGTGCCGGCGTGGGTGTACCAGTCGGGCACGATGGATTCGCACACCGCGATCCAGGTGCCGATGTCGCTGATCTTGAAGCTCGGCGATACGATCGCGACGAGCGCCGATCTCGGCGTGTTCACCGGCGACAAGTATTCCTTCAGCGGTGACAAGGGCGGGCGAATTGCCGCCGGTGCCTCGCTGACCGTGAAGATCGGTCCGATCCTTGCGCATGCGGGCGCGGGAGTTGCCAGCTTGCTCACGGGCGGGCTGTATCCGACGATCAGCGACTCGATTTACGTCGACGTGAACGCGAAGTACGTGAAGTAACAGCGCGCCGCGGGAGGGCACGCTACGATTGGGGGGTGAAACGCGTACTTGCCGCTCTCCTGTTCGTCGTCGCGTGCAACGCCAAGTCGAATAGCCCCGGTGAATCCCCGCGCCAGGCACAGGCGGCGCCGCTCGGCGCACCCGCGGCCGCGCCGGCGACCACTCCGGCCGCAGCCCCCGCGACGCCGAAGGATCCGCGCGAGGCGACGCTCGCCGCGACCGTCCAGCAGCTGCTCGAGCACGAGCACTTGCTGCACAAGAAGATCGACGACACGATCAGCCGCGAGGCGTTCGCGCAGTATCTCGAGCGCCTCGATGCCGGGAAGCTGTTTCTGTTGAAGAGCGATCGCGATGCGCTCGCGAAGTACGCCGACAAGATCGATGACGAGCTCAACGCGGGCTCGCTCGATCTCGCGCACGAGGGCGAGAAGATCTTCGAGGACCGCGTCGCGCAGGTCGACAAGATGGTCGCCGAGATTCTCGCCAAGCCGATGAATCACGACGACGACGAGACGCTCCAGCTCGATCCGAAGAAGGTCGAGCCGCCCGCGACCGAGGACGAGCTGCGCGATCGCTGGCGCAAGAAGCTCGAGCTCGAGGTGATGGAGCGCGTCGACACGATGCAGGACCGCCTCGATGCGGAGGCGAAGGCGGCGAAGGATCCGAAGAAGGCGAAGGCCGAGAAGAAGAAGGCCGATGATCGGTCCCTGCCGATCGCGGCGATCCCGAAGACGTTGCCCGAGCAGGAAGCGAAGGCGCGCGCCGATCTCGCGAAGAGCTACGCGGCGCGGTTCGTGCGCCTGCGCGAGCCGGGCAAGCTCGATGCGGCCGCCGATCTGATCAACGCGCTGACCGCGAGCTTCGATCCGCACACGAACTACCTGCCGCCGTCCGACAAGGCGAACTTCGACATCGAGATGAGCGGCTCGCTCGAGGGCATCGGCGCCGCGCTGCGCGAGAAGGACGACTACATCGAGGTCTCCGAGCTCGTTCCCGGCGGCGCGGCGTGGCGCGCGGGCCTGCTCCAGCCCGGCGATCTGATCCTCAGCGTCGCGAATGAAGGCCAGGATCCCGTCGACATCGTCAACATGCGCCTCGACGACGTCGTCAAGATGATCCGCGGCAAGAAGGGGACCGTCGTCACGCTGCGCGTGCGCAAGCCCGATGGTCACGAGGACACGATGTCGATCACGCGCGATGTCGTCGTGATCGAAGAGGCGTATGCGCGCGGCGCGGTGCTGGACAAGAAGGGCTCGCCGCAGATCGGCTACATCCACCTGCCGAGCTTCTACGGCACCGGCAAGCGCACGAGCGCGAAGGACCTCGACCGGCTGTTCGGCGAGATGAAGGCGAAGAAGGTCGCGGGCGTCATCCTCGATCTGCGCAGCAACGGCGGCGGCCT
>JAFAOG010000351.1 GCA_019237945.1 Deltaproteobacteria bacterium
CACGATCGGCGTGTGCACCGACGTGATCGTGCGCGCCGTTCGCAACAGCGGCTGGGATCTCCAGAAGGAGCTCCACGAGGACATCCGCAAGGCGAAGGCCGCGTATCCGATGGTCAAGGGCACCGGCGATGCGAGCATCGATCAGCGGCGCGTCGGTACGCTCCTGCCCTACTTCAAGCGCCACTGGGAGCAGCACTCCGCCAAGCTCGACGATCCGAAAGACCCGTGGCGCCCCGGTGACGTGATCTTCATGGACACGTTTCCGAACAAATCGGGGCCCGATCACATCGGGATCGTGTCCGACCGCGTCGATGAACAAGGGCTTCCTCTGATCATCAACAACTGGACCGACGGTACGGTGGTTTCGGAGATGGATCTGATGACGTTCGTTCCGGTCATGTACCGGTTTCGACTGCCGCCATAGTATCGTCGGCCCGTGCTGCGGATCTTCGTCGCGCTGGCGGTGCTGACAGGCATCGCGCGAGCTGATGACGATGCCACGCGGCCGTCGTTTCGCGCGGTGGTCGATCGCGTCGACCTCGAGCCGTCGTCGCTGACCGGCATGCGGCTGCGCGTCTATCTCAGCTTCCTGTCGCTGCAGGGGCAGAAGCTCGATCTCGATCCGAAGAACGTGAAGCTGTTCCTCGGGCCGACCGAGAAGAAGGCGCCATTCGCGGTCGGTGAGTACGGCAGCACGAGCGGCAGCGAGACCGCGATCGTGTTCGTCGTCCAGGCGGGCGCCGACTACACCGAGGCACTGCCGCTGATCGCCGATGCGCTCGATCACGAGGTGCTCGCCGCGCTCTCCGACAAGACGCAGGTCGCGGTGCTGACGTACGGCGAGTCGCCGGGCACCGGCAAGCTCGGACCGGTGAAGCCGCTGCGCGGCAAGCTCGCGATCGGCGGCGATGCATCGCCGGGCGATCCGGCGCTGCTCGACACGGTCGACAAGGCGCTGCGCCTCTTGAAGAACGCGAAGACGGAGCCCGAGGGCAAGCCGATCCGCAAGCTGATCGTCGTGATCGGCGACGGCCGCGACAAGAGCGGCGACAAGGATCGGATCACGCGCGCCGGCCAGCGCGCCGGCAAGGAAGGCGTGCGCATCCACACGATCGCGTACTCGCCGAGCGACAACCGCCGCCCGATGCTCGCGCTCGGCGAGCTGTCGAAGCGCTCGCTCGGCACCCTGCGCTGGGTGCGCAAGGACACCGCGGACTCGTGGAAGGCGACGTTCGATCAGCTGCGCGACGAGATCGACAAGCAATACGTGCTGACGTACTTCCTCGATCCCGGCGACGAGGCCGCGGGCCGCAAGCTCCACGTCACGATGACGGGCCGCCTCGAGGTCGCGTCGAACGAGCTCAAGGTTCCCGATGCGAGCTGCGCGGGTGCCGCGTGCGATGTCGGCTACTGCGCCGACGATCACTGCCTGACCTACCGCGCCGAAGGCGGCGGTCACTGGTGGAAGTGGCTGCTGACCATCGGCGGCGGCGTCGTCGGGCTGCTCGTGCTGCTCGGCTTCATCGGCTACCTGATGCAGCGCAAGCAGCGGCCGCAGACGCCCGCGGTGCCCGGGCAGCCGGTCGTCGCTCCGCCGGCGAAGGCAAAGGCGCAGGCGCCGGTCGTGCAGCCGGGCCTGTTGCCGAACGGCCGGCCGATTCCCGCGTTCTTGATCATGAGCGGACCGCGCACCGGCGAGCGGCTCTTGCTGCACAACGGCTTCCTCGTCGGCAAGCAGCCGGGTTGCCACCTGCTGATCGAGGACGGCTACACGTCGAGCCAGCATGCGCAGGTGTACATGGACGGAGAAGGCAACGTGACGCTGTTCGATCGGCAGTCGACGAATGGCACGTTCGTCAACGGCAATCGCATCACCGCGTTGCCGCTGCAGCATGGCGCGTCGATCCGAATTGGATCGACGGAGCTGAGGTTCTTGGCACAATGAGGAACGCAGCATGAAGCCGTCGGGAAACGTCATCATCGGCGGCCAGGTCGTCCACATCGACGCGCCGGTCGTGAACTTTCGCGAGCCTCCGTACTGGGACGCGACGCGCGAGTACTGCATCCCGACCGTCACCGACCCGTCGCCCGCGTGCAAGGCCGGCGTTCCGTACGGCAACCTGCCCGCGCCGTACACGAAGCGCTATGCGCTGCGTCCCGCGCTGCGCCGCTACGGCATGAACCCGCCGCCCGACGCGGTGAAGGCGGTGATCAAGCAGTTCGTCGTCCACCACGACGGCTGCAGCTCGAGCGACATGTGCTTCTCGGTCGTGCAGAACGAACGCGGTCTGTCGGTCCACTTCATGATCGACAACGACGGCACGATCTACCAGACGATCGATCTCGGCCTGATGGCCTATCACGCGTCGGAATGGAACATCAATTCGATCGGCGTCGAGCTCTGCAACCGCGGTGACGCGAAGAAGGAGCCGAACTACTACTCGAGCGGCAAGTTCGGACCGAAGCGCGACGTCAAGCCGTGCAAGATCAACGGCAACACGATCCTCGCGTTCGACTACACGCCGCAGCAGTACGACTCGTTCATGCGCCTCGCGCGCGGCCTGCAGCGAGCGCTGCCGAACCTGCCCGCCGAGTTCCCGCAGTCGAGCGCGGGCGTGCAGTCGTGGGACACGATGCCGCCCTCCGCGTCGTTCTCGTTCTCCGGCTACATCGGCCACTACCACCTGACGAACCAGAAGTGGGATCCGGGTCCGTTCGACTTCAAGGAGTTCTGCCGCAAGCTGCGCGGTGCGAACTGCTTCGCCGTGTTCCCGCGCGGCGAGCCAAAGAAGGATCAGGATCGCCCGCTCGTTCCCGAGAAGCCGGGAGATCTCGCCGACGACACGACGGAGCTGTTCAAGCTCAACGAGCAGCGCGCCGACGGCGGCTACTTCCCGGTCGGCCCGTGGGGCGAGTCGCGGCTGTGGCACGGTGGCGTCCACCTCGTCGGCAAGGAGAACGCACCGGTGTTCTCGCCGTTCCCCGGCCGCATCGTCGCCGCGCGGATGGGCAAGACGAGCAGCGTCGGCAGCGCGAACTTCGTGCTGATGCGCCACGACATGTCCCTCGGCACGTCGCGCGTGCAGTTCTTCTCGCTCTACATGCACCTCGCCGACGAGCTCCGCGCCGACAAGCCGCCGGAGTGGATGACGAAGGGCGCGTGGAAAGAGGTCGGCAAGCCGGGCGAGGTCGTGCTGCTCGACGAGCCGGTCGACGCGGGCATCGTGATCGGTCACATCGGCAAGGCTGGCCCGCCCGAGTCGAGCAAGGCGCAGATCCATCTCGAGTTCTTCTCGACGTCGGAGCTGTTCACGGCCGTGCCGAGCTCGCCGTGGACGCTCGTCGACGGCACCGCCGGCGGCCGGTTCTGCGACGCACCGCAGATCAACGACCCGATCGACGCCGACAAGAACGGCGTGCTCGACAAGTCCGAGCTGTCGCAGTTCTTCGGCGGCGGCAACGGCACCCAGCTCCACTTCATGGTCACGCTGCACGTCAGCGAGTGGACCGCCGAGCCCTCGTGGAGCGAGTCGCTGCGCATACCGAAGGACTTCAAGAAGTACAAGGCGGCCGATATCGACCAGCTGGTCGCCGACCAGATCACGCCGCTCCTCTGGTGGGACGGCACGGTCGCCGCGCACTGCCGGCTGCCCAGCGACGGCGTCGTCTACCACTACCACCCGGTGACGTTTCTCGGCTGGTTCAACCAGCAGCTGCTCGACGCCGCCGCGCAGGCGGGCTCGGCCCCCGTGATCAACGCGGCTGACGCGAAGGAAGTGCCCAAGGGCATCCTCGACGATCTCGGCGACAAGGACGGCACGTCGATGCGCTCGTCGGCCGAGGTCACCGACGATCCGTGCAACCAGAAGCTCGGCCTGCAGGAGCTGGTCATGGGCTTCGACGCGCCGGAGTGTGGGCCGTGAAGAAGAAGGTCGTGTGGGAAGAGCCGACGCGCCGAGCGTTCGTCACGATGCTCGGGGCCGCGGCCGCCGCGCTCGCCCTGCCGAAGCCGAAGGGGCCGGCGAAGGACCCGGTCCCCCCGCCTCTGCCGCGCTGGATCGGCCACTTCTAGGCGCAGATCTCCATAGCTGGTGTATCGTGCGCGCCATGTCGCTACGCCGGTGGGTCTCCGTGCTGAGCATCGTGATCGTGTCGGGTTCGTTCGCGCTCGCCGCGCCGAAGAAGGCCGACAAGAAGAAGGCGCCGCCGACACCGGTCGCGCCGGCGAAGGACGACGCGGGCAGCGCCGCCGCGGGAAGCGGTGCGGGCAGCGCGGTCGAGATGCAGGAAGACGCGCCGCCGTCCGACATGAACGGCACCGACGAGAATCCCGACGCGCCGAAAGACGTCTCGAACCAGCACGCGGTCGTGACGGCACCGGTCGCGTCGAAGGTGACCGGCTATCCGATCGAAGAGGCGCTGCGGCCGATCACGCTGCCGGCGAACATGTCGGAGGTCTCGATCGGCGTGCACGCCGATGTCTCGCCGCTGTCGTCGACCGGTCTGCTGCACGCGCGGTACGGCATCACGTCGCGGGTCCAGCTCGGCCTGTCGTACGTGATCGGCGGCATCTACGACGACCCGGCGACCACGTCATCGGCGAAGGCGTTCCATCCCGGCAAGGCCGTTGGCGTCGACGTCACGGTGCTGTTGCAGAACTGGCTCGCGATCCGCGTCGGCGTGCCGGTGTATGTCGATCCGGTGGCGGTCGGCCTGCAGATCGGCGCGCCGATCAAGCTGACGTTCGACGACAAGTTCGCGCTCGGCGGGTTCGACGACCTGCTCAACATCAAGATCAGCAAGTTCGCGCCGTCGTTCTTCTCCGAGCAGGAGAACGCGGTGAACGCGAACGGCCAGACGAACGGAACCATCGAGCCGAACGGCCACCTGCGGTTCTCGATCTTCGGCATCTACCAGCACACACCGCAGCTCGCGATCATCGCGCGCGCCGGCATCGACAGCGTCCTGGGCAGCGCGAGCAGCAGCGGCGCCGGCACGGCGACGACGAGCGGAAACTCGACGTTCCTGCGGGGCGGAATCCAGTACTCGCCTCGGAAGTACGTGGACGTTGGCGGGTCGCTGGGCTTCGACGACCTCGCGCACTCGGGGACGTTCGCCCCCGAGGCCTATCTCGCGCTGCGCATCTGAATCGATCAGGTGCCCGAGCCGCTGCTCGCTGCGCTGCCCGCCGATCCGCCGGTCGGCGGCGGCTCGAGCGTCGACGAGCCGTCAGCTTTGACGACCTCGAACTTGCGGATGCCGACGAGCTGGCCGCCGACGGTGAACGTCTCGCACGCCCACATGCCGATCGGATCCTTCGGCAGCTTCTCGGGCGGCAGGTAGCTGCGGAACACCTCGCCGGCGCCGTCGCAGTGGAGGCGCTCGGGGGCGAGCCGCGCGATCTCGTGCTTCTTGAACGTCCAGACGTGAATCACCGGCTCCTTGAGGCCGCCCGGCTCGCGCACGAGCGATCCGCAGCGCAGGTTGTCGAGCTGGCTCGCGCGGATGTCGTGCTTGCTCGCCGGCAGGCACTCGTAGCTGCCGAGCGTGCCGTGACCGACCGTCGTCTCGGCCATCGCGAGCGGCGCCGGCGGGATCAGCGTGCGGCCGTACCACACGGCGCCGAGCATGACGCCCGTCATCAAGAGCGTCAGCAGCGCGCCCTGCGGCGACAGCACCTGGCGGACGCTGAATGACAGCAGCGCGACCGACGCGGGCGTCGCGGCGGCGGCGACGATCAGGCCGGTCAGGTGATCGACGCCCATGACGAGCGGCAGCAGCACGTTGAGCAGCGCGAACATCGCGAGCCCGTACATCGCGGAGGCGAGCCAGCGACGCTCCATGATGAAGTGATCGAAGACGAGGTCCATCGTCGACAGGACCGCGCACACGAGCAGGATCGGCGCGAGCCACCAGTTCCACGACGCGAACGACCACGTCGCGCTCGACGCATAGAGCGGCGTCAGGAAGAAGAACATCTGCTGATAGAACTGCTTGATGACGTAGTTCGTCGCGACGCGCAGGCCCTTGCGGACGACGTGCTCGTCCTCGCGGCGATTCGCGGGGCCGACGATGAAGCGCAGCGCGACGAACAGCAGCGTCCACGATGCGAACAGCGCGATCATCACCTTGTCGGCGTGCGCGAGGCCGGCGCGCGCGAACAGCATGACGCCGACGCCGAAGCTCAGCGCGAACCCCGAGTGCAGCCACCACAGCTTGCGCAGGATGCGGCGCAGGCGGCTCGGCGGCGGGGCCGCTTCGGCGGTTTCGGCGGGAGCGCCCACGGCCCTACTCTACTGCGCTACTGCGCGGACGCGATCAGATCCTTGAACCGTTCCAGCGCTAGCTCGATCTTCTGCATCGGCGGACCAAAAGAAAATCGCAGGTGCTTGCGGAACCGCGATGCGCGTCCACCGCGCCGCTTGCCCGGATCGACGTCGAAGAACTCGCCGGGGACGGTGATCACCTTGCGATCGAGCGCGGCCTTGAAGAACGACATGCCGTCAGCGATCGACGCCGGCAGGTGCTGCGCGCTCGCCCACACGTAGAACGTGCCCTCGGGCGGCAGGTCGACGGTGAAACCGAGGTCGCGCAGCCCTTCGAGCAGCCGCCGGCGCTTCTTGCCGAACTCGGCGTGGATCGCCTTGGTCTCGGCCATCGCCGCCGTCGGCGCGAGGAGCTCGACCGCCTTGCGCTGCAGCGGGCGCGAGCCGCCACCGTCGAGGAACGAGCCGGCGCTCGTCACGCCGTCGATGATCTTCTTCGGCGCGACCGTCCACGTCACGCGCCAGCCCGGGTAGCGCCAGTTCTTGGTCAGCCCGTCGAGGATCACGACCGGATCGCGATCGACATCCTCGACGTAGCGCGCGGCCGTCTCGATCGCACCCTGCGCGACGAGATCGGGGCGCCAGATGTAGTGGCTGTAGAACTCGTCGAGGATCAGCGCGCAATCGAGCTCGCGCGCGACGCCGACCCACTCCGCGAGCGCCGCGCCGCCGATCACCTTGCCGGTCGGGTTGCTCGGGTTGCTCGCGAGGATCGCGGACAGACCGCGTCCCATCACCTCGCGCCGCAGATCCGCGCCGGAGAATGCATAGCCGCGCTCGGGCTCGAGCAAGATCGGGATCGGCGAGAACAGGCGGAAGACGCTGAGCAGCTCCTCGTACGCCGTGTAGTCGGGCAGGAAGTGGCCGAGGTTGATGTTGCCGAGTGAGGCGGCGACGCGGGTCAGCGCGCTGCGGCCGCCGCCCGACACCGAAACATTTTCGGCGCTGTACTTGCTGCCCATGCCGCGGCGGAACAGCTCGTTGTAGTAGCCGGCGATCGCCTCGCGCAGCTCCCACAGCCCGGCGACCGGCGAGTACTCCTGATCGCCCGGCAGCACCGGCAGCTCGGAGATCCGCGGAGGCGCGCCCGGCAGACCTTCGGCCTCCGGCATGCCCTGCCCGAGGTTCGCCCAGTCGTCGGCGCCGCCCGTGTACCCGCGCTTCGTCGCCTCCGTCGTCACGTAGATGACGCCCGTGCGCGGCACCTCGCGAAACGCGGCGAACGACGGACCCTCGACGCCTTGGGGGCCAGTGCCGGTCTTGGGACGCGGGAACGTCGACATGGCGCGGAACCTTAGCACGCGCGGCGATCGCGTTTGTCGTCGGGAGCTTGTGCTAGCTTGCTGCCGTGTCCATCTGGCAAGGGATCGGGCAGGATCGGGTGACCGACCTTCTCCGTCGCGCGATCGAACGCGACCGCATCCCCAACGCCTATCTGTTCTCCGGCCCGCCCGGCGCCCCGCTGCTCGACGCCGCCCTCGCCCTCGCGTGTGGCCTCAACTGCGAGCGCGGCCGCGGCGTTGCGTGCGGTGAATGCGATCCGTGCAGCAAGATCGTGCAGGGCATTCACCCCGACGTCGTGACCCTGATTCGCGAAGGCGCCGCGAACATCGTTCCGATCGAGTCGATCCGGAACCAGGTCCTCGCGCGCATCGGCCTGCCGCCGCACGAAGCCCAGACGCGCGTATTCATCGTCGAGGAAGCGACGGCGATGGCGCCTCCCGCCGCCAACGCGCTGCTCAAGACGCTCGAGGAGCCACCGGCGCGCACGCTGTTCGTCCTCTGCACGACGGCGCCCGAGCAGCTCCTCCCGACGATCCGATCGCGCTGCCAGCGCGTGCGCTTCGGCGGCGGCGCCCCGGTCGCCGACGCGGATCCCGCGCGCGCGGAACGCATCGCCGCGCTCGGCGAGGAGCTCGCGAGCGACGCTCCCGACCCGACGCTTCCGCAGCGCGTCGCCGAGGGCAAGGGCGATGCGGCCCCCGTGCTCGTCGCCGCCGCCCAGAAGCTTCACGCGCGGGCCCACGCGGCAGCCGCCGCCGGCGATCCGAGCGGTGCACGCCGCGCCGCGAAGCGCGCCGAGACGATCTTGTCGTGGCACACCGCGATCGCGATCCACAATGCGAGCCCCGCGCTCGCGATCGAGGCGGTGATCGCGCAGCTCGCCGCCGAGGAGCCGACGCTGTGAGCCCCGACAGTCCTGACGACGGCTGGGACGACGCGCCCGACGCGGGCGGCTCGTCGGACGCATCCGCGGCGGGTGCGTCGGAGGGTGGTGCATCGGAGGGCGGCGCGGCGGAGGGTGGCGCAGAAGGTGGCGCGCCGGGCGAAGGTCGTCGGCGGCGCAGGCGTCGTCGCCGCGGCGGGGATCGCGACGCGCAGGTGGGTGGATCATCGGAGGCGCAGTCGCCGCAGGACCCGCAAGCGCAACAGCAGCCGCAACCGCAGCGGCAACCGCAGCAGCAACGGCAGCCGCAGCAGCAACGGCAGCCGCAGCAGCAACAGCAACGGCAGCCGCAACAGCAGCAGCAGCAGCAGCAAGGGCAGCAGCAGCAGCAAGGGCCGCAGCAGCAACACGGGCAGCAGCAGCAAGGGCAGCAGCAGCAAGGGCAGCAGCAAGGGCAGCAGCACCAAGGGCGTCGCGACGATCGCGGAGGCCGTGATCGTGGGCGCGAAGATGGCCGCGACCGCGGCGAGCGTGGCGACCGCGGTCCGCGCAACGAGCGGCGCCGCGAGCGCGACGATCGCGACCGCGAGGTGATGCGCGCTGCACAGGCGCAAGGCGGCCGCGACCAGCCGGGCCGCGACAACGACGCGCTGCAGGCGGAGACCACGCCCGTTGCGCCGCATGCCAGCGCGCGCGCCGAGCATCCCGCGAGTGACCGCGGGCATGGCGAACGCAGCGACCGCGGTGGGTACGGCGGGGAGCGCGGTTTCGGGCGCGGCAGCCAGCCGACGATCGCGCGCGACAGCGAGGCCGACCTCGACGAGGCGCCCGCCGAGGCCGGCGTTGCGTGGGGCACCGACGACGGCGCGCCCGCTCCCGAGATCAAGCTCGCGCCCGATCTGCCGAGCGACGCGCCCGCCGACGATCCGGATCCCGTGAGCTGGCCGCTCGCGACCGGGCCCGGGGCGCAGCTGGGGAGTGATGTCGCGAATGTCGTCGGCGTGCGGTTCGTGCCGGCGGGCCGGATCACGTGGTGCGATGCGGGCGATGGGGACTTCGCGCCCGGCGAGCGGGTGATGGTCGACAGCGAGCGCGGGCCGCGGCTCGCGTGGATCGCGACGGTGCCGCAGCGCAAGGCGACGCGCGATCGCGGGCTGCGGCGCGTGATGCGGCGCGCGAACGACAACGATCTGCGCGGCGAGCGCAGCGGCGAGAGTGATGCGCAGCAGGCGTTGCGCGTCGCGAAGGACAAGGCGGCCGACCTCAAGCTGCCGCTCAAGGTGTTCCGCGTCGAGCGGAGCCCCGGCAAGGTGCTCGTGTACTACACGAGCGACGAGCGGCTCGACCTGCGCGACTTCGTGCGGGATGTCGCGGGCGCGACCGGGGCGCGCGTCGAGCTGCGCCAGCTCGGCGTTCGCGACGAGGCAAAGGTCGTCGGCGGCATCGGCTCGTGCGGGCTGACGCTGTGCTGCACGACGTGGTTGCCGGATTTCGTGCCGGTGTCGATCAAGATGGCGAAGGATCAGGGGCTCGTGCTCTCGCCGACGAAGGTCAGCGGCCAGTGCGGGCGCCTCAAGTGCTGCCTCGTGTACGAGCAGGCCGGCTATGCGGAGCTGCGCAAGGGGCTGCCCAAGCTCGGCAAGCGCGTGATCGGCGCGCGCGGCGAAGGACGCGTGGTCGAGGTCGATGTGTTGCGCCAGCGCGTGCGGGTGAGCTATGGGGCGGGTGATACGGAGGTCGTGCCCGCGAGCGAGGTCAAGCCGCTCTTCCCGTCCGGGAACCAGCCGCAGCAACGCGATCCGGACGACGGCCCCGACGATCCGGAACCGGAAGAGAACGCCTGATGTCGACCTTCTACGTCACCACGCCCATCTATTACGTCAACGACGTCCCGCACCTCGGGCATGCGTACACGACGATCGTCGCCGATACGCTCGCGCGCTATCACCGGATGCGTGGCGATCATACGCGGTTTCTGACGGGCACCGACGAGCACGGCCAGAAGGTCGAGGAGGCCGCGAACAAGCGCGGGCTGACGCCGCAGCAGCTCGTCGATCAGGTCGCGCCGCGCTTCGACGAGACGTGGAAGACGCTCGGCATCGATCGCTACCGCTTCATCCGCACGACGAGCGACAAGCACAAGAAGGTCGTCGCGCACCTGTGGAAGCGGATCCGCGAGCACAACCCCGAGGACCTGTACCTCGCGAGCTACCAGGGCTGGTACTGCGTCGGGTGCGAGGCGTTCTACACGGAGAGCCAGCTGATCAAGGAAGGCGATCAGTGGTGCTGCGCGATCCACAAGAAGCCGGTCAACTGGCTCGATAAGGAGCGCAGCTGGTTCTTCAAGCTCAGCAAGTACGCCGAGCCGCTGCTCGCGTACATCGACAAGAACCCCGACTTCATCCGGCCCGAGCAGTATCGCAACGAGATCGTCTCGTTCCTGAAGGGCGGCCTGAAGGACCTCAGCGTCTCGCGCACGAGCTTTCAGTGGGGCATCCCGGTGCCGGAGCCGGATCCGGAGGGGCTCTCGCACGTCATCTACGTGTGGATGGACGCGCTGACGAACTACCTCAGCGATCTGTGTCCTGCGGACGGCAGCATCGGCGGCAAGGACGTCGCCGAGTACTGGCCGCACGCGCTGCACATCATCGGCAAGGACATCCTGCGGTTTCACACCGTGTACTGGCCGGCATTCCTGATGGCCGCGGGTCTGCCGCTGCCGAAGGGCATCTTCGCGCACGGCTGGTGGACGGTGCGCGGCGAGAAGATCAGCAAGAGCATGCCGGCGACGCGGATCGATCCGATCAAGCTCGCCGATGCGCTGTCCGTCGGGCCGCTCGGCCGGCCGATCGGCATCGATGCGATGCGCTACTTCCTGCTGCGCGAGGTGCCGCTCGGCCTCGACGGTGACTTCACGTTCGAGTCGCTGTTCGGTCGGTTCAACGCGGAGCTCGCGAACGACCTCGGCAACCTCGTCAACCGCTCGCTGACGCTGATCGGCAAGAGCCCCGTGCGTCCCGCGTACGACGGCTTCATCGCCGAGTCGGGCGCGCACGCGGCGCTCGCGGCGGTCGCGAAGTCGGCGATCGCGGAGGCGACGCTCGAGTACGACCGGCTCGCGCCGAGCCGCGCGCTCGAGGCGATCTGGAAGCTCGTCCGCGAGGCGAACAAGTACGTCGGCGACACGCAGCCGTGGGCGCTCGCGAAGGACGACAGCAAGTCCGACGAGCTCGCGCACGTCTATCACATGCTCGCGAGCGTGATCGCGATCGTCGGCGGGCTGGTCACGCCGGTGTTGCCGACGACCGGACGCGCGCTGCGCCAGTGGGTCGGCGTCGCCGACGACGCGCTCGATCGCTGGCCGACGCCCGAAGATCTGATGACGATCGTCGGTGAGGTCGCGAAGGATCCCAAGCCGCTCTACCCGCGCCTCGATGACAAGGCGCAGAAGAAGATCTTCGACACCATGGTGCCACCCGACACGACCGCGCCCGCGCCCGCCCCGGCCGCCGCCGAGGCGACGAACCAGATCACGTACGAGGACTTCGCGAAGCTCGACCTGCGCGTCGGTCGCGTCGCGAGCGCGCAGCCGATCAAGGGCAAGGACAAGCTGCTCCAACTCACCGTCGACCTCGGCGAGGCGGCGCCGCGCACGATCGTCGCCGGCATCGCGCAGGCGTTCCCGGCGGACTCGCTGGTCGGCAAGAGCGTAATCGTCGTGGCGAACCTCGCGCCGCGGAAGATGGCGGGCCTGATGTCGCAAGGCATGATCCTCGCCGCCGGCGACGAGCAGATCCTCGGACTTTCGGCGGTCGACCGCGACGTCCCTCCGGGAACGCGGGTAAAGTAGGAGGTCAACATGTCGGACATCCGCCGTGCACCGCGCCTGGTGGTCAACGCGCCCGCCGTCATCGAGTCGATCGGCCAGGGCTCGATGCAGCTGCACCCGAACCTCGCGAAGGTGTTCCGGCGTGTCGATGCGGATCGGAGCTCGATCGGATCGAAGTTCCCCGCCGTCGTGCGTGACCTGTCGACGAACGGCGCGTTCATCTCCGGTGCGCCGCTTCCGCTACTGTCGCGCGTCGCGCTGAAGTTCGAGGTCAAGGGCCTCGGCACCGTCGACGCGATCGGCTGGGTGCTGTGGCAGCGCATGGACGACTGCGAGCTACCCGGCCAGGCCGCCGCGCAGACGCTGCCAAAGGGCTTCGGCGTGCTGTTCGAGGCAATCCCGATGGAGACGCGCACCGCGATCGCCGCGCTCGTCGCTCGGCATGCCGGCACCTAGCGCGCGCGTGTTCCGATTCAAGCCGCGCTTCCGGGGGCTCGCGTGGGGCTCGGTAGGTGTCGGCGGCGCGCTCGGGGCCGCGACGATCGCCGCGCTCGGCGGTGCGCTGTTGCCGCTCGCGACCGGCGCGCTCGGCGTCGTGCTCGGCTCGGCGTACTTGATGTCGCCGGCGTGGCGGCTCGAGGTCGTCATCGATGACGATGCCCTCGAGGTGCGGGGCGCGAAGGGCACGAAGTTCCGGCTGCCGTGGGGCGACGTCGTCAAGGTCGTCGCCTCGAAGCCGACGAGCACGTGCTTCGTCGATGGCGGCGATCCCGCGAGGAGCTTGCTCGTCCCGGGCGTCGGCGCGCCGGCCCCCTACGACATCGAGGATCGGCCGGGCCTGGTCGCCGAGATCCTCGCGCACGTGGCGCCAGAAAAGATCCAGGAAGTCGCACGCTTGCACTAGGAAGGTCGCTCGCTGAATCCGCGTACAATGGGGTAGCCCATGGCCCGCGATCAAAAGACCGATCTCAAGCGTCCCGAAGCCGATGTCCCCGCGCTCGAGGGACCGATCGAGACAGCGGGCGCGGACACGCAGTTCGTGCAGAGCGGCAAGATTCCGCCGGTCGATACGACCGCGGGCAAGCCGGCGCCGAGCGCGAGCGATCGCGCATACGGCAAGGGCATGCAGGCACTCGAGGCGATGCTCGCGAAGGGCGCGCCGAAGCCGAAGGACGTCGCGACGCTGATCGACGCGCACCGCGACGAGCACGATCAGATGCTCTCGCTCGTGCAGCAGAAGCTCGGCGACTCGTTCGTCGCGAACGTGCGCAGCGAGCTGTCGAGCCTGCGGCTGTCGATCGCGAACAAGGAGCTCGCGGTCGGCGACCCCGGCGATCCGAACGCCGACTACCTCGACATCTCGCAGGCGCAGGGCGGCGCGAAGTGGAAGGCGGCCGGCGGCAAGGAGACCGGCACGATCGACAAGAACGGCCTCGACACGACCGCCAAGCTGAACGCCCACGACTCGATCCACGCGCAGGTCAAGCCCGACAAGAGCGGCTCCGTCGACTGGAACCGCGACGGCAAGACCGAGGCGACGCTCGCCGGGCAGTTCAAGGACGGCAAGAACTACGATGCGTCGCTATCGCGCGAGCAGGACGTCGCGGGCGCGCAGGTCACCGAAGGCATCAAGCACGAGGTCTCCGATGGCAAGGCGAACGACTCGGTCTACGCCGACCTCACGAAGGGCGATACGACCGCGCACGCCGATATCGGCACCGGTGGTCAGCACCTGAGCGCATCGACGAAGACCGCGCACGACTCGCTGAGCGGCTCGCTCGCGCACGATGCGACGGGCGTCAGCGGCGAGATCAAGGACACGCACCAGTTCGGCAAGAACACGTCGGTCACCGGCGATGTCCAGCGCGATGCCGCGGGCAAATGGACGGAGACCGTCGACGCGACGCACGACTTCGGCAAGGGCACGACCGGCACGGCGCAGGTGAAGAACGCCGATGGCCAGTGGAGCGAGAACGCGAGCCTGACGCACAAGGGCGCGCACGACCAGGAGTCGCTCAGCGTCGCGCACGACAGCAAGGGCACGACCGGCTCGCTCACCGGCAACTACGAGAACGGCGGCATGAAGCTCGACGGCTCCGTCTCGCGCGAGGCCGATGCCTGGAAGCTGCACGCCGGCGCGAGCGAGCAGATCAACAAGCAGCTCTCCGTCGAGGGCCACTACAACGAGACGATTCCCGACCACGGCAAGCACCAGAGCGTGCTCGGCGCGACCGAGAAGTACAACGACGGCAAGGTCATCCAGAGCATGACGCTCGAGGGCGGTCAGGGCGCGAAGGACTACTTCAAGGCGACCGGCTCCGTCGACGCGCAGCTCGCGCCGAACCTCTACGGCAGCGCGTGGGGCAGCTACTCGAGCGACTTCGGCCACCAGC
>JAFAOG010000355.1 GCA_019237945.1 Deltaproteobacteria bacterium
CACGGGCTCCGCGACGACCTCGCGTGTTACCCTCGACGGGAAGTCGTCATGACGCGGTACGAGCTCCTCGAGCGCATCGGCGCCGGCGGCATGGCCGAGATCTTCCGCGGCAAGGCGATCGCGGCCGGCGGCTTCGAGAAGCCTGTCGCGATCAAACGCATCCTGCCTCATCTGAGCCAGGACACGCGGTTCGTCGAGCTGCTGATCGCCGAGGCGAAGGTGCTGTCGCTGCTCAAGCACCGCAACATCGTGCAGATCTTCGACGTCGGCCTCGGCGACGACCAGCAGTACTTCCTCGTGATGGAGTACGTCGACGGCAAGGACCTCGGCGCGATCCAGCGCGCGCTCGAGCAAAAACGCCGGCGCATCCCGTTCGACCTCGCCTTGCACATCGGCGCCGAGATCTGCGAGGCCCTCGAGCACGCTCACACGGCGCGCGCGCCCGACGGCAAATCGATGTCGCTCGTCCATCGTGACGTGTCGCCGTCGAACGTGCTGCTGTCGCGCGCGGGCGAGGTCAAGCTGACCGACTTCGGCATCGCGAAGCGCGCCGAGTCCGATGCGACGCAAGGCGGCGCCGTGCGCGGGAAGTTCGCGTACATCTCGCCCGAGCAGGCGCGCAACGAGGCGCTCGATCCGCGCGCCGACGTGTTCTCGGTCGCGCTGCTGATGTGGGAGCTGATCTGCAACCGCCGGCTGTTCAGCGGGCTCGACGACCTGAGCGCGCTGCGCGCCGTGCGCGATCCGAACATCCCGCGGCCGTCGCAGGTCGATCCGAAGCTGACGCCCGAGGTCGATCAGATCCTGATGACCGCGCTCGCGAAGGACAAGTCGCGCCGCTACCCGAGCGCCGGCGCGTTCGGCCAGAAGCTGCGCGCGCTGCGCTACTCGCTCGAGACGACGAGCGGCGATCCGGCGACCGAGCTCGCGAAGATCATCGACTCGACGGAGCAGCTCGAGCGCGAGAGCCAGCAGCTGATCGCGCCGTCGACCCCGTCGGGCCGATTCGACTTCGACGGCGGCGAGGCGACGGTGATCCGCATCCGCACCGCCGACGCGTTCAGCAACAACGACGCGAGCATCGTCAAGGCGCGCCAGGTGATCGATCGCTTCGAGGAAGAGGAGACGCGGCTCGCCCAGCTCTCCGGCGATCAGCTCAAGATGCTGCGCTCGCGCGCGCCGCGCGACTCGAACGAGATGACGGCCGCCGCCGCCCCGCTGCGATCGCGCCGCGACAGCTCGACCGGCGACGAGGAAGCGACGCGGATGCGCGCGCCGATCGACGTGCCGTTCGAGCCGAGCAACGTCACGCCGTCGGATCAGACCAGGCTGATCGCGCCTCGCGATCGCCGCACGCCGCTGCCGCAACGCGCGGTGCGTCCGCCGACCGCGCCGCCGCCGATGCCGCCTCGCTCGCGCGGCCCAACGCCCGGGCCGCCGATGCCGATGCCGGCTCCGCCGTTGCCCGGCTTGCCGATGTCGGGCCTGCCGTCGACGCTGCCCGGCTCGCCCGCGCCGATCGCACCGGCGCCCGCGATGGGCCAGCTGCCGATGCCGCCGCAGGGTCCGCCGATGCCGCCGCAGGGTCCGCCGCAGAATCTCGGGATCAGTGGTGGGCCGGGCCTGCCGTTCCAGCCGTCGCCGCCGGCGGCGCCGTATCCCGCATGGGGCAGCGCGATCGCACCGCAACGCCCGCCGCGCGACGCGACACCGACCGCGCGCGACTCGTTCGATCGCCCGATGTTCCCGCCGCGTCCGTCGCAGCCGCAGGTCGCGGGGTTCGGCGCGGAGAAGAAGAAGACACTCAAGCCGTGGGTGCTCGTCGTCGGCGCGCTGGTGATGGCGCTGCTCGCGTTCGCGATCACGCGCGCGTTCATCCGCTAGTTACGCGCGTGGCGTGATGCGCTATCGCACCTGCGACACCGCAGGTGGGTAGGTCGTTTGGTCGGCGCGCGCGTTGGATCTCGTCATGCTCGAGGGATCCCGCGGACTTGCAACATCGGCTGAAAAACCCGGTCACGAAACGTCGCGCGCCCCGCACGTGGGGGGTGAGATGCAGGCGATTGCCGTGGAGACGCCGGTGGAGGATAGCCCGGGCGAGGACCCGATCGCGGAGCTCGTTCGCGGCGGCAAGCATCGCGAGGCGCTGACCGCGTGCGTGCGAACGCATCACGCGATCCTCGGCCGGCTGTGCATGGCGCTGCTCGGCGCGCAAGCCGATGCCGACGAGGCCGTGCAGGAGACGCTGCTGCGCGCGCACCGCGCGATGCCGACGTATCGCGCCGAGGGCACGATCAAGGCGTGGCTGTGCGGGATCGCGCGGCACGTCTGCGCACACATGCTCGAGACGCGGCGCAAGGGCCGCGAGCTGCTGGAGATCGTTCCGGCGGCCGGCGAAGCCCGCGACGCGTTCGAAGCGCGCCGCCGCACGCGCCTGGTGCGCGAAGCCCTCGAGAAGTTGAAGCCGAGCGAGCGCGAGGCGCTCGTCATGCGTTTTGTGGCGGACCTGAGCCATCGCGAGATCGCGGTGGCCTGCGGGCTCGACGAAGCAGCCGCGCGCAAGCGGACCAGCCGCGCCCTCGCGCGCCTGCGCTCGATCGTGCCGACGGAGGAGATCGAATGACGTCCTGTGAACAATTGACCGACGAGCTCGCCCTGATCGTGGACGGTGATCGCGATGCGATCGACCGCCACGCGGATCACCTGGCGAGCTGCGATGCGTGCCGCGATGCACGCCACGAAGCCACCCAGCTCGCCAAGCTCGTCGCGACGGCGGGCTCCGACTACGCGCCGCGCGCGGACCTCGAGGCGCGCCTGATGGCGTCGCTCGAAGACAAGCCTGTCGCGGCACCCGCGGCACCCGCGGCACCGGCGCCGAAGGCCGCGTCCGAATCTCGGACTGGGGACGCTTTATCACTTATCAACCATGCTGGGTTGCGAAGTGAGAAAGCGTCCCCGATCAAGTCTGCGAAACCACAGGCGGACCGTGGGTTGCGAAGTGCGAAAGCGTCCCCAGCTCGGACGAAGACGTGGCTCGCGATCGGCGCGGTCGGTGCGCTCGCGGCCGGCGCCGCCGGCATCCTGATCGCGCAGCATGACGTGCCGCCCGGCCAGCGCGCCGACGGCTCGATCGGCCAGCTCGCGACGATCGCGCGCGCGGCGGCGGATCACGATGGCGGCGTCAGCGTCGAGCGCAACGGCGGGTGGCAGCCGCTCAAGGCGCACGAGGCCGTTCCGGCCGGCGCGAGGATCAAGACCGACGAGCGCACGCGTACGTCGATCGACCTCGCCGATGGCACGCACCTCGTGCTCGATCACCAGACCGTCGTCGCGTTCGACGCGAAGGAGCCGCGCCGCGTGAAGCTCGAGAGCGGGCGGATCGTCGCGGACTTCGCGCATGTCGACGGTCGCCCGGCGCAGGTCGCGACGAGCCAGGGCACGATCGATGTGGTCGGCACGCGCTTCTCGGTGACCGCCGCCGATGACCTCACGGCCGTGCAGGTCGTGCGCGGCAAGGTCGTGCTGACCGCCGCCGGTGGCGCGCACGATGAAGTGCACGCCGGCGAAGAGGGCCTGATCACGAGCGGCAAGCTCAGCGTCAGCGCGGCGCCTTCGCTCGTGAAGGACGTCGCGTGGAGCGAGCTGTCGCAGAACACGACGGCGAAGGATGACGACGCGACCAGCGGCCTCGGCTCGCTGCGCGCGTACAAGCCGGGCGAGTCGCGGGATCGCGACTGGAAGCTCGCGCTTGCGAAGCACGACGTCAAGGTCCGCATCGTCGGGCCGATCGCGCACACGGAGATCACGGAGACGTTCCGCAACGACTCCGATGCGACGCTCGAGGGCCGCTATCAGTTCCCGCTGCCCGCCGACGCGCAGATCGATGGCCTCGCTCTGGACTCGAAGGATGGCTTCGAGGAAGGCGCGTTCGTCGACAAGGTCCGCGCGCAGAAGATCTGGAACGGTGTCATCGATCGCGCGAAGCCGCTGATCCAGCACCAGACGCAGGAGATCGTGTGGGTCCCCGGCCCGTGGCGTGACCCGGCGCTGCTCGACTGGCAGCGCGGCGGCCGCTTCGAGCTCAAGGTCTATCCGATCCCCGCGCACGGCGCGCGCACGATCAAGATCGCGTACACGCAGGTCGTGACGCCGCGGGGTGCGTGGCGCCAGTACGTCTATCCGCTGCCGCACTCCGCCGATGGCTCGACGGTCGCCGATCAGATGACCGTCGACGTCGAGGTCCGCGGCGCTGCGCAGGGCACCGTGCGCGCGGCCGGCTACAGCTTGCAGCCCGATGCGGCGCGCCGCGATCTCAACGCGATGACGCTCGCGCAGGGCGGCTTCGTGCCGCGCGGCGATCTGATCGTCGACTACAAGGCGCAGGACGGCGACGCGGAAGTTCGCGCGTGGACGTTCGCCGGCGGCGCGGCCGTCGCGCCCGACGACAAGCTCGCCGAGAAGAAGGGCGTCGGCATCGACCCCAAGGTGATCGATGCGCAGAAGCTCGTCGCCAGCGACG
>JAFAOG010000075.1 GCA_019237945.1 Deltaproteobacteria bacterium
GCTGGTGCTCGATCGGAGGGAAGAACGTGCCGCCGTAGTGGTCGGCGCCCTCGTCGGCGATCGGCATCGGGCGCTCGGCCTGGAACGCGGTGACCGCGACGTGGTCGCCGAGGTACGTGACGGCGAATGCGCCGCGCGGCTGATCGAGCTCGCTGCCCGCGGGGAGCGCGTGGCGGACGAGCGTGTGGCTCGCGAGATCGAGCTCACCGAGAGACGCGCCGGTCAGCGAGGTGATCGCGGCGCGCGTGCCGTCGTGCGAGATCGCGAGGCCGCGCGGCTCGGCGTCGATGGGGGCGCGCCACAGCTCGTGGCCGTAGATCGCGTCGTAGGCGATGACGAGCTGATCGGCGACGAACGTCGCGTAGACGGTGCTGCGATCGGGCGATAGCGCGATGCCGTACGGCTCGGCCGGCGTGCGCCAGGCGGCGCGCACCGAGAGCTTGTCGCCGACGTCGACGACGAAGATCCGGTCGCCGCGGCGATCGGCGACGAACGCGCGCTTTGCGGTGTCGTCGTAGGCGAGCAGGCCGGCGTCCTTGCCGATCGCGACCTCGGCGAGCAGCGCGCCCGCGGCGTCGACGCGCAGCAGGTCGCCGGAGTCGGCGTCGATCACGAGCGCGCCGTCGGGCAGCGCGGCGATCCGTGACGCGGTCTGGTAGGCGTGTGTGGCGGGGGCAGGCGTGACGTCGCCGACGCCCATCGTGAACATCATGAACGGCGGCGGCGGAGAGAACTCTTCGTGGTGCCCCATCGCATTGGCGGGCAGGGCGAGCGCACACGCGAGGATCACGAGACGGCGCATGCGCGATGTACGCGCGGCTGTGTCGAGCTATTCCGCTTCGCACATCTGCGCGCTCGCGAAGCTGTCGATGCGATCGTTCCACAGTCCGAACTGCCAGCCGCAGCGGCGGTCGGTGAACGCGCCGCTCTCGAGGTCCACGCGCGCGAGCCCGGCGCCCGTCGCGAGCAGCTCGCCGGAGCGCAGCCAGATCACGTCGAACGCGCCGTTGGCGGCGACCGTCCAGCGCGTCGCGCCGCCGGTATCGCGCAGGCTGATGCGGCCCGCCGACAGGGTCGCGACGAGCGCGCCATCCGGGCTGGTCGCGGAGCGCGAGAACGCGACGGTCGTCGGCGGAATGAAGCCGCCCTCCGCCGACATCTGCAGCTGCCGCTGGCGGTCGCTCTCGATCTTCAGCGTGCCGGCCTCGGGCTTGATGTGCGTGATCGTCTGCTCGTTGTACGTCGTGTCGTCGCGGTACGCGGTGATGATCGCGCGATCGCCGTCGAGCACGACGCTCGATGGATCCTTCGCCTCGAGCTCCGCCGCGTTGCCGAACGTGCCCGTCTTGCCGGCGAACCGCCGGAACACGATCTTGCCGGTCGTGATGAACGCGGCGATGTGCGAGTGCACGTCGTACGCGCTGAAGCGCTCGTACAGCGGCTGCGTCGCGGCCTCCATCGTCTCGAGCGCGATCACCTCGTAGTACGTGTCGCGGCTGTAGCTCTGGACGAGCACGTGATTTGCGTCGAGCAGCGCCATCACGTTGTAGCCGCTCTCCTTCAGCTCGGGCAGGTCGTAGCTCGCGTGGTCGCGCAGGTCGGTGCCGAGGCGCACGACATGCTGGCCATCGGTCGCGAGCAGCGTGCGTGCGCCGGGCGCGAACGTGCTCAGCGTCCCGATCCGGAAGCCGAGGTAGCGCGTCGTGCCATCGCGATCGATCAGCGTCAGGTTCGCGCCGCTGCCAAACACCGCCTGCGCCCCCGCGACGGCGGCGAGCGGCATGCGTCGCTCTTCGCTCAGCTCCGTCGTGTCGCCATCGGGCTCGTCGGTGTGCCACAGCATGGTGAAACCGCTGAACCGCACGAGCACGCTCGTCGCGTCGAGAAAGCCGACCGGCTGGAGGCCGGGGTCGATGAAGCCTAGGTCGCGGCCCTGCGCGAGCACATCGCCGTGCGCGAGCCCGACGAGCACGAGGCGCGACGTCTTGTCGTCGTGCTGGATCGCCGCGATCGCCTTGTGGTTCGGCGTCAGCGCGACCGCGCGCGGCTCGATCGGCAAGGCGCCCGTCTCGTCGCCCCAGTGCAGGCCGCCCTCGACCGACAGCCACCGTCCGTGAACCGCGCCACCACCCGCGAGCACCGCGAACATCGCATCGCCCTGCACGGCGATCGCGGCGACGTGCGTGCCCGGCGGCGGCTCGACATCGCCGAGCAGCTGCCCGCCGGGCGCGACAAACACGAGATGCTGGTCATCGCGCTCGACGAGAAAGCCGCGCGTGATCGCGTGCACCGCCGTCGCGGGCCGCGGCAACGCGATCGGCCGCCGCACCGGCGACTCGCCGAGCACCCCCGTGACGACGAGCTCCAGCTGACCGGCGCCGTCGATCCCGAGGATCGCGACCTGCGCGCCGGCGTGCGTGATCGCGAGCGCGACCGGCCGGCGCATCGGGACGATCACCGGCTCGTGCGTCCCGTCGAGCGTCGGCCACAAGCGCGCGCTGCCGCCGATGTCCGCGCTCACCGCGGCCGTACCGTCTGGCGCGACCGCGAGCGCGCGCATCGCCTGCGACGGCGGCGCGACGATCGTGTGGGGCGCGGGAGGCCGCGGCGCGGGCCCGAAGACGGTCGGGCGCGGCGCCGGCTCGGCGGCGGACGGGTTCGAGAATTCGATGTACGGCAGTGGCTTCATGTCGTTCGTCGTCAGCGGGGCCGGCGGCGGCGGCTTCGGGTTGGCCCAGGGATCGACGCGGCCATTCGATGGCGCGATCGCGGACCCGCCGGGAGTCGCATGCGCGGAGCCACCTGCCGCCACATCGTCGGGCGGCGGGCCGGGTGGCGGGCCGATGTTGCAAGCCGCGAGGGTCGCGAGCACGGCGAGCCGGCGCATGCCGACACAACGCGATGCGGAGTCCGGCTATTCGCTCAGGGACGTTCGCGCCAGGCAATCCAGCCGGCGAGCGCGGCGACCAGGCCGAGGGCCACGGTCAGCAGCGCGACGAGCGTGCTCCTCGATCCGGCCTCGACCGTGAACGGCCCCACTTTCGCCAGCTGCGGTCGCGTCGCGCCGACCTCGATCGCGACCTGTGGCTCGGTGATCTCCGGAGCCGTGCCGTGGACCAGCGCGCGCGTCGTCCGCTCGATCGCGGCGCGGTCGGCGTGGTCGTCGACGACGACAAGCACCGCGGCGGCGGCCGGTTGCGACGCGCCGAGCGGGTCGGTGATCGGGCGGTGCAGCGTGACCTGCGCGCGGACCGCGCCCGGCAAGGCCGCGAGCTGCGTGGTGAGCGCGGTGGCATCGGCGGTGTCACGCGCGCGCTGCTGCTCGAGCGGTCCGTCGACCGTCGGAGCGCAGGCGATCACCACCAGCAGCGCAAGAATGCGCACACCGAACGGTAACACTGTACGGTGGAGGCGTGAACGCGGCGGAGTACTTCGCCCAGCGCCTTCCCGGCGACAGCGTGCGGCGGCTGGCCGCGAGACGCGTCATTCGGTTCGACGCGCTCGACGAGGACGGCGCGGCCCGGCCCGGCGCGACCCGCGGCGTGACCGTCGACGAGGCGCGCGCGATCGTTGCGGCGCGCTGGCGCGGCGATCTCTGCGGCCTGCTCAACGCCCTCACACGGGGGGATCTCGAGACGTTGTGTGAACGATCCGGTGCGCGGTCGCCCGAGCTGCGACTCGCCGCGTGGGAGCTCGGCGCGGCGCTCGAGCGCGGCGGCACCGATGTTCCGCCTGTCCTGCAGCCACGGCCCGTGCTGCTCGGCGGCCACCTCGTCGTGCAGGCGCCCCCGCGCGGCATGTATCCGCGCGCCGCGAGCTACCCGCGGCCGTTACCGACGCCCGTGCCGGCCGCGCCGCCCGCCGACGAGCCCGAGACGCTCGACGAGCTGCTCGCAGCGGCCGATCGCGCGATCGGCGTGCAGCTCGGCGCCCGCGGCCGCGACAAGGGCGCGTGGGGAATGCGCGCGGCGGCGTTGCTCGGCGTGCCGGAGCGCGGTCACGAAGAGCCGGACTGGCGCGGCGACGTCGAGGTCAAGACGGTACCGGTCGCGCAGGAGGCGAGCGGGCTGTGGCGCGTCGTCGAGGATCCCGCGATCGCGATGGTCGGCGAGCGCCACCTCGCGAAGCTGCAGCGGACGCTGTGGCTCGCGCGCGCGCCGGTCGGAGACGGCGAGGACGCGACGATCGTCAGCTGGTACCTGCTCGAGTGGGACGCGCACGTCGCGCGGATGGCGCGCCGTTTCCTGCACGTGCGGCCGAAGGGGCCGGCGAACACCGATCAGCGCGGGATTTACCTGTCCAAGCGGTTCTTCGCCGAGGCAGGCATGCTAGCCACGCTCAACGGCCCATGCTTGTAAACGAGCTCCGCATCGTCGGCTCGACGCAGACGAACGTCGTGATGGCCGCCGAGCTGATCCGGATCGCGCAGCGCGCGGTCAAGCAGCGCCCGCCCGAGCCGCGCAAGGAGGGCCTGGGCCAGCTCGTGTATCCGTTCGATCCGGATCTCGCGTGGGCCGCCGTGACGTATCTGCGCACGCCGACGCGCGTGCTGTGGGACGTCTATCGCTCGCGCGCGACGCGGCTCGAGCCGCTCTACGACGAGCTGTGCGCCGATATCCGCGAGGATCAGCGCGCGCTGTGGCGCGATCGCGATGGGATCAGCGTCGAGGCGCGGCGCGTCGACGAGTTTGCGGCGGGCGAGCGCCAGATCGTCGGCACGGTGAAGAACGCGATCGTCGATACGCTCGCGCGGCGCGGCGTGCGGCTGCACGTCGATCCCGAGCGGCCGGCGACGCGATGGGTCGCGCGCGTCGACGACCAGGGCGAGCTCGTCGTGTCGATCGATCTCGGCGGCGGATCGCTGTCGCAGCGCGGCTGGCGGCGCGAGATCGGAGAGGCTCCGCTGCGCGAGCACCTCGCGGCCGTGCTCCTGATGCTGTGCCGGTTCGATCCGCGCAAGGACACGCTCGTCGATCCGATGTGCGGCTCGGGCACGATTCCGATCGAGGCGGTCGAGATGGCCCGCGCGACGCCGCGCAGCTCGCACACGCTCCGCGCGCTCGGCCTGGCGCGCGATGCGCAGCCGCTCTACGCCGATGCCGATCCGCTCGTCGTTGGCTGCGATATCGATCTCGACGTCCTCGCCGCCGCCCGCGACAACGCTCGCGCCGCGAAGTCGCCGAACATCACGTGGATGCGCATGGACATCGCGCGCCTCGAGCCGCAGGCGATCGCCGACATCGCACGCGAGAAGGGCCGCACGATCGAGAACGGCCTCTTGCTGTGCAACCCGCCGTACGGCGAGCGCCTCGACGAGCGCGACCTCTACGACCTCTATCGCGTGATGGCCGACACGACGCGCCGGTTCACCGGCTGGCGCGCCGGCTTCCTCGTCGGCAACCCGCTGCTCGAGCGCGCGTTCTTCGACGCCGGGATGAAGCCGCGCATCAAGAAGCCGCTCGCGAACGCGAACCTGCGTGCGTACTTCTACTTGTTCGATCTCTAGCGTTACTCGTGCGCGGCAGCCCACGCGCTGATCAGCTCGAAGTCGTCGATGATCCGCGAGTGGTAGTGGCCCCACACGTCGCTGACCATGACCATCGAGCCGCGCGAGAGCTGCGGTGTCAGGTAGATCGCGTAGTAGCGGGCGCCGGAGCCGTCCTCGACCTCGCCGACGAGATCCAGGGGTTGCTTGCTGACAGGGCAATACAGCTCGCAGCGCGTGCCCGCCGGAATGTCAGTGAGGCCTTGTTTGCGCGCGTCACCGTGGATCGGCGACAGATGCACGAGACCATCGATGCCAGGCGCGCGAACGCCGACGGTGACGGCCGGATGGCCGTCGAACGTGACGTCCGAGATCCCGACGAGGTTGTCGCCGCGCGGCCCGAAAGCCTGCGTCACGACGACCTGGACGTCGTTCTCGACGGCCACGTGTGCATCCGTCACGACGCGGTGACGGCCTGTAATGGTGAAGTTGCGGCGGTCGACCGGGTCCACGAGCCGAGTTATAATCCAACCTCGCGATGAAACGACGGTTGGTGATCGCCATCGCCCTCGCCACGGCGGGGTCTGCCTGGGCCAAGCCCCCGAAAGTGGTGATCGTCCCCGTTCAGGGCGACGTCAGCGGGGATACGCAGGATGCTGTCGTCGAGGCGCTCGGCGAGGACGTCACGGTCGCGGGCCCCAAGGAAACGACACGCGCGCTCGACAAGCTCGGCATCGATACCGAGATCGGCGAGAAGGATGCGAAGAAGCTGGGCAGCGAGCTCGACGCCGACGCGGTCGTGCAGGGCCAGCTGTCGTCGAAGGACGGCAAGCAGGTCCTTCACTTCAAGCTGTTCGTGAAGGGCAAGAAGGTCAAAGGCTTCACGATCGAGTTCGGCAGCCTCAAGAGCGACAAGTTCAAGTCCGCGCTGCACGACAAGCTCCTCGAGAAGCTGGCTCCTCCCGAAGAGGACAAGCCCAAGAAGCAGCAGGACGACGAAGAGGACAAGCCCAAGAAGACGAAGAAGAAGGACCAGGCCGACGACGAGGAAGACGCCGACGCCAAGCCGAAGAAGAAGAAGAAGGTCAGCAAGTCCGGCGACGACAGCGACGAGGAGGTCGAGGAAGAGGTCGCGACCACCGTGAAGCTGCCCGCGCACTCCGCGAATCGCGATGCGGTGCGCGTCGACTTCGGCTTCTCGGCGATGTCTCGCCAGCTGACGTTCAACTCGCGCGCGTTCGATCAGGCGCCCAAGGGCTACAAGAACAACCCGGTCCCGGGCGGCCGCCTCGATGCCGAGCTGTATCCGTTCGCGTTCTCCAATCCGAACAGCGCGGGCGCCGGCCTCGGCTTCGGCGGCGAGTTCGACCAGACGTTCGCGCTGAACCTCCAGTCGACGGCGCAGCCCGGCACGAAGTTCCCGGTCACCGAGCGGCACTTCGACGTCGGCATTCGCTACCGGCTCGCGTTCGGCAGCAAGCCGACGAGCCCGACGTTCACGATCTCCGCCGGGTACGCGAAGCACACGTTCGTCGTCAATCGCAGCGCGCTCGCGATGGGCACGGTGATCGACCTGCCGGATGTCGACTACACGGGCTTCGATCCGGGCATCGCGTTCCGGATCCCGATCGGCGGGACGGTCGCGCTGATGTTCGGCGGTCGAGCGCTGCTCGTCACCGACACCGGCGCGATCCAGACGCCGAAGCAGTACGGCCAGGCGAAGGTGACGGCGGGCGAGGCGAGCGTCGGGCTGGATTTCGTGTTCAGTAATCGCTACGCGCTGCGGCTCACCGGCGAGTTCGCCCAGATGGGGTTCGCGTTCACGGGTGGGGCGGAAATGACGAACAACCGCGATGGCGAGCCGGCGTCCAAGGATGTCGGCGGCGCGGCGGATCGGTATCTCGGCGGCGCCGCGACGTTCGGTGTACTTTACTAGCCGTGCAACGTTCGGCGGTCGGTGGTGCGCGTGGGAAGCTGGTGGTCATTCACCCCGAGCGCAAGGCGCAGCGCGCGTTGCAACGCATGGTCGGCGCGGCGGGCGTGCCCGTCGAGGTCGCGGCCGATGCGGCGAGCGCCGCGATCGATGACGACACGATCGTGATCGCGGATGCGGCGGTCGCGCTGTCGCGGCAGCCGGCGCGCGCGTGGATCGCGGTGCCCGGCGAAGGGCTCGCGGCGGCCGAGGCGTCGATCGTCGCCGGCCTGCTCGAGAGCGGCTGCGATCACATCATCGCGCATCCGATGCCGGTGCTCAGCGAGGAGCTGCTCGCGACGGTGCAGAAGCTGCTCAAGCGCGACGTGTTTGGCCTCGAGAAGTACCTGACGTGGTCGGCCGACGTGCGCAGCTACACGCTCGAGGACGCGCTCGAGCGCGATGTCGTCGTCTCCGAGATCGCGCGCGAGGTCGTGACGATGGGACTTCCCGATCGCGTCGGCTCGCTGGTCAGCGTGATCGCGGACGAGCTGCTCGCGAACGCGATCTACGCCGCGCCCGTCGACGACCGTGGCGAGCGCCCGCACCTGGGAACCGCGCGCGATCAGTCGCGCTCGCTCGCCGGCCGTGATGCGGTGACGCTGCGGTGGGCGACCGACGCCCGCTACGTCGCGCTCGAGATCCGCGACCGCTGGGGCTCGATCGATCCGGCGGCGTGCGGGAAGCGGCTCGCGAAGGCGCAGACCTCCGCCGGCGGCATGGGACTGCCGCTCGCGTACGCGTGCTGCAATCAGCTCGTCGTCAACCGCGCGCCCGGTGCGTTGACCGAGATGGTCGCGCTGCTCGACGTTCGCTACAAGCCGACCGAGCTCGGCCGCGCGGCATCGTTTCACGTGTTCGTGGGGGAGGCACCATGAGACTGGACGTCCAGGTCGCGGGGAACCGCGTGACGATGACCGGCCGCATCGATGACTCGGCGACGTTCGCCGATCTCCCGGCGCGCCTGCCGACGAGCGAGATCGTGATCGATACGGGCGGCGTGACGTTCGTCAACTCGATCGGGATGCGCGAGTGGATCCGCCTGTTGCGCGGCCTGCGCGAGACCGGCCGCCGCGTGCGGCTCGATCGGGTCGCCGACGTGCTGATCACGCAGATGAACCTGATCGCCGAATTCGTCGGAGAGCGGGCCGTGACGATCTCCTCGTTTCATGCACAGTACGTGTGCCCGGCTTGCGGCGCAGAGTCGGCGCCGCTCGTCGATGCCGTCGCAAACGCACCGCTTTTGCAGCAGATGAAGGTCCCGGCGATGCCCTGTCCCGAGTGTGGAGCACAGATGGAGCTCGGGGACTTCCCGGAGCGCTACCTGACGATCTTCAAAGGATAAAAACCTGCTAGCCTGCGCGCGTGCACCCGGACGTTCTCGCACCATCGGACACTTTCGCACGCCGCCATATCGGACCCTCGGATGCTGATGTCACCGCGATGCTCGGTGAGCTCGGCTACCGCTCACTGGAAGAGCTCGCGACCGCAACGGTCCCGTCCGCGATCCGCCTGAAGAAGCCGCTCGCACTGGGCGAAGCGCTCGGCGAGCACGAGCTGCTCGAGGAGCTCAAGAACCTCGCGGCCGACAACCAGGTGCTGCGGTCGTTCATCGGCCAGGGCTACTACGACACGATCACGCCGGGCGTGATCCTGCGCAACGTGCTCGAGAATCCGGGCTGGTACACGCAGTACACGCCGTACCAGGCCGAGATCTCGCAGGGCCGTCTCGAGGCGCTGATCAACTTCCAGACGATGATCGAGGACCTCACCGGGCTGCCGATGGCGAATGCCTCGCTGCTCGACGAGGCGACCGCCGCCGCCGAGGCGATGCACATGTGCTTCGCGCAGGGCGATGCGAAGCGCGCGACGTTCTGGGTCCACGACGCGACGCACCCGCAGACGATCGCGGTGATGCAGACGCGCGCGGAGCCGCTCGGCATCGACCTGCGCGTCGGCTCGATCGAGACGATCCTAGGCTCGCTCGATGGCGGCGTCGCCGGCGTGCTGTTCTCGTATCCGTCGACCGACGGCCAGGTCATCGACCTGCGCGATGTGATCGGCAAGGTCAAGGCGGCCGGCGCCGGCGTCGCGTGCGCGACCGATCTGCTCGCGCTGACGCTGCTGACGCCGCCGGGCGAGCTCGGCGCCGACATCGCGATCGGCTCGGCGCAGCGCTTCGGCGTGCCGATGGGCTTTGGTGGCCCGCACGCCGCCTTCCTCAGCGCGAAGGACGACTACCGCCGCCAGATGCCGGGCCGCATCATCGGCGTGTCGCGCGACGCGAAGGGCAGGACCGCGTTCCGCCTCGCGCTGCAGACGCGCGAGCAGCACATCCGCCGCGAGAAGGCGACGAGCAACATCTGCACCGCGCAGGTCCTGCTCGCGGTGATGGCGTCGATGTATGCCGTCTATCACGGGCCCGACGGCCTGACGCGGATCGCGAAGCGCGTGCGCGCGTTCACGACGCTCGCGGCGACCGGCCTCGGCAAGCTCGGCTTCAAGGTTCGCGGCGGCACGTACTTCGACACGCTGCGCGTCGATCTCGATGCGCACCAGCAGGCGGACGTCGTCGCGCGCGCCACCGAGCGCGGCCTCAACCTGCGCCGCTACGCCGACGGTGTCGGCCTCTCGTGCGACGAGACCACGCAGCACGCCGATATCCACGACCTGCTCGAGGCGTTCGCGGGCACCGACCTCCCGTTCGAGGTCGGCGAGCTGATCCGCACGACCGAGGTGCCGGAGCTACCCGCGGCGGTGAAGCGCACGAGCGCGTTCCTCACGCACCCGACGTTCACGCGCTACCACGCCGAGCACGAGATGCTGCGGTACTTGAATCGGCTGCAGGCGAAGGACCTGTCGCTGACGACGTCGATGATCCCGCTCGGCTCGTGCACGATGAAGCTCAACGCGACGACGGAGATGCTGCCGGTGACGTGGCCCGAGTTCGGGCGCATCCACCCGTTCGCGCCGGCCGAGCAGTGGGGCGGCTATCGCGCGCTGTTCGATCAGCTCGAGGCGTGGCTCGCCGAGATCACGGGCTTCGCGGCGGTGTCGCTGCAGCCGAACTCCGGCGCGCAGGGCGAGTACGCGGGCCTGCTCGCGATCCGCGCGTATCACAAGGCGCAGGGCAACGCGCACCGTACGGTGTGCCTGATCCCGGCGTCGGCGCACGGCACGAACCCGGCGAGCGCGGTGATGGCGGGCATGGAGGTCGTCGTCGTCGCGACCGCATCGGACGGCACGATCGACATGGCCGACCTCAAGAAGAAGGCCGACCAGCACGCGCAGAAGCTGTGCGCGCTGATCGTCACGTACCCGTCGACGCACGGCGTGTTCGAGGAAGGCATCCGCTAGATCTGCGAGATCGTCCACTCGCATGGCGGCCAGGTCTACATGGACGGCGCGAACATGAACGCGCAGGTCGGCCTGACGCGGCCCAGTGAAATCGGCGCCGACGTCTGTCACCTGAACCTGCACAAGACGTTCTGCATCCCGCACGGCGGCGGTGGTCCCGGCATGGGCCCGATCGGAGTCGCGAAGCACCTCGTGCCGTTCCTGCCGGGGCATCCGCTCGGCGGCGCGCAGCAGGCGGTCGGCCCGGTGTCGGCCGCGCCGTGGGGCTCGGCGTCGATCCTGCCGATCTCGTTCGCGTACATCGCGATGATGGGCGAGCCCGGCCTGCGCCGCGCTACCGAGGTCGCGATCCTAAACGCGAACTACATCGCGAAGCGCCTCGGCGATCACTATCCGGTGCTCTACACCGGCCGCAACGGCCGCGTCGCGCACGAGCTGATCCTCGACTGCCGCGGCTTCAAGAAGTCGGCCGGTATCGAGGCCGAGGACATCGCGAAGCGCCTGATGGACTACGGCTTCCACGCGCCGACGATGTCGTTCCCGGTGCCGGGCACGCTGATGGTCGAGCCGACCGAGTCCGAGGCCAAGAGCGAGCTCGATCGGTTCTGCGACGCGATGATCGCGATCCGTGCGGAGATCGCCGCGATCGAGAGCGGCACGATGGACAAGGCGAACAACCCGCTGAAGAACGCGCCGCACACGTCGGCGGAGATCGCCGGCGTCGAGTGGAACCACCCGTACACGCGCGAGCAGGCGGCGTTCCCCGCGCCGGGGCTGCGCGTCCACAAGTACTGGCCGCCGGTCGCGCGCGTCGACAACGCGTACGGCGATCGCAACCTCGTCTGCGCGTGTCCGCCGGTGGACGCGTATAGCTGATGCCCGCGATCGAGGGAGTCCTCGCGATCCTCGGCACCTTCGGGATGGCGCCGCTGATCGTCTATCTGCGCGGCAAGCACAAGCTGCGCGAGAGGGAGCTCGAGATCGAATCGCAGCGACAGAAGGCGTTGCCGGCCGGAACCGAGGACGACGTCAAGAAGCTCGAGGACGAGAACAAGAAGCTGCGCGAGCGCGTCGAGAACCTCGAGTCGATCGTGTGCTCGGTCGACTTCGAGCTCAACCAGAAACTCGCGAAGGTGATCGACGAGCAGCGCTTGCTCGTGCAGCTGCCCGCACCGGCCGCCGCGCAGAGCCCGACGCCGCCGGGTCTTGACCGCACCGCGACGCTCGCCGCGCCCGCGACGCCGCAGAAGCCGGCGACGAGCTCGACGGTGATCGAGCCGGGGCAGGTGCTCGCGCAGCGCTATCGCGTCCAGCGGCTGCTCGGCCGAGGAGGCATGGGTGCCGTGTATCTCGCCGACGACGAGGTGCTCCGCGAGCTGGTCGCCCTCAAGGTCATCTCGTCGTCGTTCGCGACGGACGAGGCTGGCATGGTCGCGCGGTTTCGGCGCGAGGCGGCGGCGGCGCGCAAGGTGTCGTCGCCGAGCGTGATCCGCATCCACGACCTCGGCGAGGCGCGGCCGGGCCTGCTCTACCTGTCGATGGAGTACTTCGCCGGCCGCACGCTCTCCGAGGTGATCGCGCAGCGCGGGCTCGTGCCGCTCAAGGACATCTCCGACATCCTGACGCAGATCGCGACCGGCCTCGAGGCCGCGCACCAGGCCGGCGTGATCCATCGCGACCTCAAGCCGAGCAACGTGCTCGTCGGCGAGCGCGGCGCGGTCAAGCTGATCGACTTCGGGCTCGCGACGACCGTCGCCGCGGAGGGCCTCACCGCGACGGGCGCGATCCTGGGCACGCCGCACTACATGGCGCCCGAGCAGGTCCGCGGCAAGCCGGTCGACGCGCGCACCGACATCTACGCGCTCGGCGCGCTCGCGTATCACCTCGTGTGCGGGCGCCCGCCGTTCGCCGGCGACAACGCGATCGCGATCGGCTTCGCGCATCTCTCCGAGCCGCCGCTGCCGCCGAGTCAGCTGCGCAAGGACGTGCCCGCCGGGCTCGAGGCTGCGATCCTCGCCGCGCTCGCGAAGCCGCCGGAGGATCGGCCCGCGTCGGCGAAGGCGTTTCTCGAGAAGGCGTTCACGTCCGCCGCGGCGTGAACCGATAGTGCGCGACGAGCCATTCGCGGCCGCCGCGATAACCGAATAGCTCCGCGCACGCGAGGAAGAACACGCGCCAGCGCTGGACGGCGGCGCGGCTGCCGAGGATCTCGGTGACCTCTGCGCGGCGGCTCATCAAGTTCTCGTACCAGGCCTCCGCGG
>JAFAOG010000160.1 GCA_019237945.1 Deltaproteobacteria bacterium
TCACTTTCACTGGTCCGTCGACGACATCCTCGATATGGAGCACGAAGAGCGACACATCTGGCTGCGTGAGATCGCGCGCGTGAATCGCGAGATCAACGAAGCCCGTCGACGGTGAAGGTTCACTGCTATGCGCATGCGACCGTCCGCAGATCCAAGAGCACCCGGCATCTATCAAAGCTTCGATTCGATCGCGCCACCGCCGCTATCGATCGCGAATACACGGATTGCGGGGTTCGTCGGCATCACGCAGAAGGGGCCGATGAACGAGGCGACGCGCGTCTCGAACTGGGACGAGTTCCTCGAGATCTTCGGCCAGCCGCTGCCGGAGACGTACACCGCACACTCGGTGTTCGGGTTCTTCAAGAACGGCGGCACCGACTGCTGGGTCGTGCGCGTCGCTCACAACGCGCCCAAGGGCGAGCTGCCCAAGCTCGAGCACGCCGCGTGCGCCGAGCACGTGCAGATCGACGACTGGGACAAGCCGTCGCTCAAGATCCGCGCGCTCAACGAAGGCTCGTGGGGCAACACGATCTGGTTCAAGTGCGTGCACGAGAGCGGCGCGAACGCATTGCTGACGCGCGACCTCGACATCGGCCAGGGCGAGGCGCACGTCAACTCGACGCGCGGCTTCGAGGTCGGCTCGCTCGTGCGGATCTACGATCGCGAGAACAGCGACTTCATCGTGATCACCGAGGTCGGCGACAAGCTGATCAAGTGGGCGAGCGAGACGCCGGTCAACCGCCGCCATCGCGCCGCCGCGCCAACGCACCTCGAGGTGATGACGTTCGAGATCCACGTCGCGATGCGCGATCGCCGCGAGGTGTTCAAGGGCCTGCAGATGCATCCGTCGTCGCGCAACTACGCGCCGAAGGTCGTCAGCCAGCGCAGCCGGCTCGTGCGCCTCGAGGATTTGACGACGAAGTCGCCGGTGCCGCACAACCTGCCCGAGCCGCTGCCGCTGACGCGGCTCTCGGGCGGTCGCGACGGCATCGAGCACGTCACGCCGGAAGACTTCATCGGCTTCGACACGGGCCCCGGCGAGCGCACCGGCTTCATGTCGCTCGCGGCGAACGACGAGATCGCGGTGCTCGCGATGCCCGATGCGATGTGCTTCTACGATCGCGAGCCAGGTCCAGCAGGCGAGCTCAAGGCGCAGCGCCTGCAGGACACGATGATCATGATCTGCGAGAACCAGAAGGACCGCTTCGCGATCCTCGACATCCCGCAGAGCAAGGACATCGAGTGGGTCCGCAAGTGGCGCCGCCGCACGGACAGCTCGTTCTGTGCGTACTACTGGCCGTGGCTGCGCGTCACCGGACCCGACGAGCGCGACCGCGTGCTGCCGCCGTCCGGATTTCTTGCCGGCTGCTATGCGCGCCGCGACCTCGAGGGCGTCCACCACGCTCCCGCGAACGTCGAGATCGTGAACGCGGTCGACGTGTCGTTGCGTGTGACCGAAGACCACATCGGGATTCTCAATAGCGACTCCGTGAACACGTTCCGGCTGCAGCGCGGGGTCCGGCCATGGGGCGCACGCACTGCGTCATCCGACCCGGAGTGGCGGTTCATCCCGGTTCGACGTCTTTTCATCATGTTACGCCGCAGCCTGGAGGCGGGGTTCGCGTGGATCACGTTCGAGCCGAACACCCCGCAAACCTGGGATCTGATTAAGGGTCGGGTCAGCTCGTTCCTCGGCGATCTGCACGTGAAGGGGATGCTCGTCGGAGGGAATCCAGAGCAGGCCTACTTCGTAAAATGCGATGCTGAGAACAATCCCCCGGAGCAGGTCGATAGTGGCCTCTTGATTTGCGACGTCGGAGTCGCGCCTGTCTCCCCCGCCGAATTCATCATGATCTCCCTCGTCCAGACGATGGGCGCACCGACGACCGAGAGCTAGGAGCCGACCGCCATGGCCGACAACGCAAGCCCCGGAAACCGCAAAGACCCGCTTCCCGTATTTTGCTTCCTCGTGCAGATGAAGCTGCCGGTCGGCGAGACGGTCGATGCGTTCTTCAAGTCGGTCAGCGGCATCCGCTTCGAGACCGAGGTCGTTCCCGTTCGCGAGGGTGGCCAGAACTCGACGACGTTCCAGCTTCCGGGCGCGACGAAGTGGTCAAACCTGGTGTTCAAGCAGGGGTTCACCGGCTCGAGCGGCCTGCTCGAGTGGCGTCAGGCGTGGATCAACGGAAACATGCGGCGGATCGAGACCGGCAAGATCATCCAGCTCAACACCGCTCGCAAGCAGATGGCCGCGTGGACGTTCTACAACGCGTGGCCCGCGAAGTGGGAGATCGCCGAGTTCGACGCGACGAAGAGCGAGCTCGCGATCGAGACGCTGGAGCTCGCGATCGACGGCATCACGTTCGGCTGAGTCTTCGTAGAACCCCATGGCGAACACCGAACCACGCGCTCTCACTGCGGCCCTCGCGTCGCCCGTGTTCGTCACGAAGGCGAGCGGGATGGCGCAGCACGCCGCCAACCGCCACGTCGAGCGGTGGGCGCCCGAGACGCCGGCGGGCACGAATCGCGTGCGTCCGCTCAAGAACCTCGGGTTCGTCGATCGCCTCGTCGCGCCGTGGATCGAAGCCGCGCAGCGCTCGACCTCGCTGCGGATGTTCAGCTCGTATCAGAGCGTCGGCGCGCCCGAGCGCCCGGCGAGCAACGTGTCGTGGGTGTTCCCGCGCCCGTGGTACCAGGACGAGCTCGACTGGATGGCCGCCGCGCGCCAGCAGACCGCGATGGGCGGCGAGAGCGCGAGCAGTGCGATGCTGACGACGCGCGGCACGTACGTCGCGCCGGCGCAGCCGCGCCAGGTGCAGACGGTGATGCCGTCGGCGCTGTACGAGTTCGTCGCGCCGTCGCTGTCCGTCGCGCGTCCCGAGCAGGTCGCGAGCCGCGATGCGTACTCGCCGCTCGTGCCGCACGCCGCGACGCAGGCCGCTTCGGTGATGGCGCGCGTCATGGCGCCGCTCGCTCCGACGCGGGCGCTGAGCCCAGGCCTGCGCGCCGTGCTGACGACGATGCTCGAGCGCACCGCGAACGTCGCGGCGAGCGAGCCGACGCGCGTGTCGCTCGCGGCTCCCGAGCTCGTGACGCCTCCCGCGCCGCGTGCGCCCGTGATGGCGGCTCCGGCCGACGAGCAGGCGACTGCCGTTGCCGATTCGTTCGCCGAGCAGCGCGTGCGCATTGCCGAGCTGCAGCGCGCCGCGGCGGTCGCGACGCAGCGTGAAGTCATCGCGCGCCACGTGCCGGCGCCGGCGCCCGTCGTTTCGGAACCGGCGCGCGCCGCTGCGATCACGACGCGCAGTGAAGCCGCCGCGTCGAGCGATGCGGCGGTCGCCGCCGAGCAGGCGCGCCTCGAGGAGCGGATCGCGCAGCGGCTGGCCGAGCGTCAGGCCGCGGCGAGCACCGGCGATGCCGAGCGAGCGGCCGCACGGGCCGAGGCGCAGCGTGCCGATGTCGCGCGCGCACAGGAGCAGGCGCGCGGCGAGCTCGCGCGGGCGACCGAAGCGCGGCGCGCCGAGATCGTGCAGCGTCAGGGCGAGGCGCAGCGTCTCCATGAATCCGCTCGCGAAGCGGCCGCGCGCGATGCGCGGATCGCGGCGCTGCGCAGCGAGGCCGATGCCGCGGTTGCGACGCGCACCGAAGCGCCGCGCGCGCTGCCGGCCGAGGTCACCGCGGCGCTCGCCGCGCTGCCGCCGCAGCTGCAGTCGATGGTTGCCGCGGGCATCGCGGCGCGTCCCGAGCGCGCGGTCCAGGCGATCAGCGAGCTCGGCGAGTCGCTGCGGACGATCGAGCTGATGGCGCGGTCGGCCGCGACCGGTGGCTCGTTCGAGTCGTCGCGCGGCCCGCGTCTCGTGATGCCGGCCGGCCTCGGCGGCCTCGTCTCGACGATCGAGCAGACCACGCCCGAGCTCGGCGCGACGCGCGGGATGTCGGCGGTCGCGGCGCGTGCCGCCCTCGCGAGCGATGCCGCGCGGGCCGAGCAGCTGCGCGGCGAATTCGCGCGTGCGCAGGCGTCCGGCATGACCGCAGAAGCGGCGCGCTCCGCCGGCTTTGCGCCCGAGGTCGTGCGAGCGCTCGAGGCGGCGCGTCCCGCCGTGCGCGTGCCGCAGCTCTCGTACATCGCGCCGCGCGCGGGTGCGCCGGCTGCGTCGACCGCGCTCGGTGCCACGGCCGCGTCGGAGCCGGCTGCGCTCCAGCACGTCGCGTGGGCCGATCGCTGGCTCGGCCGGTTCGCCGGCGCGAAGTCGCAGTCGCTCGATGCATTCACCGCTGCGTCGGCAAGCTCGCCCGAGGCGCGGTTCGCCGCGCTCGCATCGGCGGCGCCGAATGCCGTGTTCGTCGCGCCCGCGTTCACGCGCGGCATCGCGGCGGCCGAGACCCCGGCGACGTTCTCGCCCGGTGCCGCGGCAGCCGGTGCCTTCGCCGCGCGCGACCTCGCGCCGGTCGCGATGCCCGTCGTCTCGCCCAGCGAGCCGCCCCCGGTCGTTCGCATCGACGACGACGCCGAGACGCCCGACGATCTGCTCGTCGCGATCTCGCAGGCCGCCAGCCGCGCGCGCACACCGGCTTCGATCGCGGCGGCTGCTCCGGCGGCGGCGCCCTCGGCTGCGGCGGATGCAGCGATGCGCGCATTCGAGCGCGACACGCTCGCCGACCTCGTCGCGCACGCGGTTCCCACGGCGCCCGGCGCCGGCCTCGCCGCGCAGCTCGCGAGCTCGCCGTTCGCGCCCGCGCTGCGCCACGTGATGCCGCTCGCGGCCGCGCCGTCGTTCGACGTGCGCTCGCTGTTCGGCGGCGGCCTGTCGATGACGTATCTCGCCGGGCTGCTCGCGCCCGCGACCCGCGAAATCGCGGTTCCCGGCGCGCTGCCGGCGTGGGCGAGCTGGGATGCGGCGCCGGCCACGAGCGACGCGCTCGTGCGCGACGTTCCCGACTTCGCGATGCCGGTCGTCGCGCCGACCGAGCCTGCGCGCGCGGCGGCGGAAGGCGAGCCGCTCGCCGAGCAGCTGACGACGATGCGCTCCGCGCTGCTGTCCTGGACCGTCGATGCGGTCGATGCGGGCGGCGGCGCGCCGGTCGACGCGCGCGTCAGTGCGCCGTCGGTTTCGCTCTCCGAGCCGGCGCGCATGCCGACCGCGTACTCCGTGCTCGAGTCGATGGCGCTGCCGACGCTCGGCGATGCCGCCGCGCTGCGCGAGCTCGGCGCGATCGATCTCGCGGGCACGACCGCGTACGCGTCGTCGTACGCCGCGCCCGGCGCGATCGCGGAACGCGCGCAGTCGTGGTCGGTCGCGCAGGAGCGCTCGTCCGCCGACCTCGCGTTCGACTTCGTCCCGCCCGAGCTCGTGCTCGCCGCTCGCGTGTACGGCCTCGGCGCCGCGGAAGCCGCGCAGGCCGCGCGTCTCGCGATCGCGGGCCCCGGCCAGCTATCGGCGATGGCCGGCGCGGTCGATCGCACGTTCGTGCAGGCGCTCGCGATCGAGCACGAGAAGCGCACCGGCAAGGCGGTCACCGCGTATCCGACGGCGACGTCCGCGGGCAGCGACGAGATCGCGACGCCGGCCGCCGCGGCTCCCCATGCGACGACGGCATTCGGCGTCGAGCGTCGCGCGCCGCGCGGGGCGTTCCTGTGGCCGTCAGCGGCGGTCGCCGCGCTCGGCCTCCACGCGAGCGCGCCCGACGGCGATCACGGCATGTCGGTCGCCGCGCTCGAGCTGCTCGCCGCGCAGGCGGTCGCCGAGCTAGGCACGTTCGCCGCGCTCGCGCCCACCGAACCTCGCGCCTCGAGCGATGCGCGCATGGCGACCGCGGCGGGCGCATCCGCCTCCGCGGAGCTGCCGCCCGATGCCGACGAGCAGAGCGTGCTGTCGACCGCCTCGGCGCTCGTCGGCACCACGCGCCGCGCGAAGTTCGAGGCGATGTACGTCGCGCTCGGCCAGTCGAACGCGACGCGCAGCTGGTCGCCGGCCGCCCGCGCCGCGCGCGCCCTCGCGCTCGCCGGTCGTGGCGACGAGATGATCAGCGCTCGCGAGCGCGCGGAGATCGCGTGGGACGTGTTGCCGGTCGTGTCGATCGGCGAGCTCGGTGCCGACGGCGAGCCGACGTCGCTGTCGACCGGCGAGGTCGCACAGCGCGCCGCCAGCCAGCGCCAGCTCGCCGAGCTCTCCCAGTTCGTCGAGCAGCGTCCCGGTCTCGCGTCGCTGTCGTCGCGCGCGGGCGAAGCGCTCGGCAGCTACGTCGCGCCGCAGGTCGCATCGCCGCGTGGCGCGGCCGCATCGTCGTCATCGTCGGGCGGCAGCGCGGCGCGCGAATCGTCCGGCGCGGTCACGCGTGCCCCGAGCGCGGCCCCCGAGCTCGTCCAGACCGGTCCGCGGTTCGGCGGCGGCGAGGTCGAGCTGCCGGCGTGGTTCGAGCAGGCTGCGAAGAAGATGTTCGAGGACCGCACCGGCCTCGCGGAGAACATCCAGCTCTCCGAGCTCACGCTCGTGCAGACCGCGCCCGCGAACGTCGCGGCGTCGACGCGCGGCGCCCCGAGCGCGCTTCCCGCGGCGCCCGCGCAGCAGAAGGGCCAGGACGCCCAGGCCGACGCCAAGATCGACGTCGACAAGCTCGCCAATGATGTCTACCGCCAGATCCTCGTGATCATGGACGCGACTCGCTCTCGAAACGGGGACCCGTACCTATGACCTTCAAGCCCGTATCCAAGTCCGGAAAGCTCTACCTCGGCAGCGTGGATACCGACGTCCCCGGTTACGGGAAAGTCGATCTGACCGCGCAGTACAACCCGAAGGAGCTGCAGATCGACAAGCCCGTCCCGTGGAGCAAGCACAACTACACGAACAAGGGCAACGATCAGGCGAAGAACGCGCGCGGCGCGATCGCGCTCGAGTTCACGGGCGCGGAAGGTCGCTCGCTGACGGTCGAGCTGCTGTTCGATGCCTACGGCGATCCGAACAACGCGGTCGATGTGACGGCCGAGGTCGCGAAGCTCGAGGCGCTCGCCGCGGTGAAGGATCCGACCGACGATGACGAGAACAAGCGTCGCCCGCCGCTGTGCGTGATCCGGTGGGGCGAAGGCGGCATGCCGACGTTCACGTGCGTCGTCGAGTCGCTGTCGACGAAGTACACGATGTTCAACGACGGCGGCGAGCCGCTGCGCGCGACGTGTACGGTGAAGCTCAAGGAGGCCGACGTCCTCTCGACGAAGGACGCCGAGCACAAGGATCCCGACGCCGGCGCCGGCGCGGGCAACAGCGGCGGCGGCGGGACGACCGCGTAACAGGAGGCCTCTGTGGCAGCTGGCGCTACTAACTTCGATGTCTACGTCAACGGGGAGCACGTCCCCGACGATCACTTCGTGTCGTTCGTTGTCGATCGCGATGTGAACCAGCCCGACATGTGCTCGGTGGTTCTGTCGAACCAGAGCAGCTTCTACACGTCGAAGGTCAAGATCGCGCAGTCGATGAAGATCGACATCGGCAAGGAGAAGACGACGATCTGGCAGGGCGAGATCGTCGGCATCGAGCCGCAGTTCAAGGGCGGCGGCAAGACGACGGTCCTGCTGCGCGGCATGAACAAGCTGCATCAGCTGATCCGCCGTCGCAAGTCGCTGACGTTCTCCGACAAGAGCGACAAGGAGATCCTCCAGGCCGTGCTCTCGGGGATGAGCCTCGACTTCAAGCACCAGAAGGCCGAGAGCATCAAGTACAAGAACGTCTACCAGCACAACCAGAGCGACCTCGAGTTCCTGCGCACGCGCGCGGGACGCATCGGCGCGCACGTCTGGTGCGTCGATCAGAAGGTGATGGTGAAGTTCCCCGACTTCCAGGAAGACTCGGGGATCAAGCTGTCGGTCGATCCGTCGAGCGACGGCATCGGTCTCACCGGCTTCATGCCGCGCATGAACTCGGCGACCGTCGTCAAGAAGGTCACCGTCAACGGCTGGAACCCGGAGACCAAGGAGCTGATCACCGCGGTCGCCGAGGCCTCGGGCAGCAAGCTCGGCTCGACGAACGCGTCGAGCGGCGCGGGCGATCACGGCAAGGAAGAATCGTTCACCGTCGACCATCCGATCTGGAGCAAGGAAGAGGCCCAGGTCCTCGCCGACGCGCGCCTGATGGAGTCGTCGCTGAACTACATCGTCGGCGAAGCGGAGACCAAGGGCTCGGGCAAGTTCGACCTCGGCCAGGTGATCACCGTCGACGTCAGCGCCCAGGGCAAAAAAGATCCGTTCTCGGGCAAGTACTACGTCATGGGCATCACGCATCGCCACTCGGCGCAGAGCAAGGACGGCTTCGTCACCGTGCTGCGCCTCGCGCGCGACGCACAGGACGCGTGAGCCGATGCGCGCCGGCGGCCCCGCACGTGACTCTCACGGCAACCTGTACTTCGGGTTGCACTACGCCGTCGTCACGCAGAACAAGGACCCCGACAACCTCGGCCGCATCAAGGTCCGCCTCCCATGGCTCGACGGCGGCGACAAAGATCAAACCCACTGGGCCCAGCTGCTCACGCCGATGGAAGGCAAGAAGTTCGGCTGGTACACGCTGCCGGATATCGAGGACGTCGTCGTCATCGCGTTCATCGCGGGCGAGATGCACCAGCCGGTCGTCCTCGGCGGCGTCTGGTCCAAGACCGACAACTCCCCCGAGCCGAACGAAGACGGCAAGAACAACTTCCGCGGCTACCGCTCGCGCAGCGGCCACCGCCTGATCCTCGACGACTCCGACAAGACCAAGGTCGTCCTCGCCGACAAGACCGGCAAGAACATGGTCGGCATCGGCAACTTCGCAAAAGCCGGCGCCGGCCCGAACACGTGCGCGGTCTACAAGCCGCCGATGTCGGGCGACACGGGCGTCTCGATCTCGACGATGGAAGGCACGCTCGAGATCACCTGCAAGGACGGCACGCTCAAGGTCGACGCCCAGCAGAACATCAAGATCAACGCGAAGACCACCGTCGACGTCAAAGCCGGCAAGGACATCAAGATGGACGGCTCCTCGGCCGCCAAGGTCACCGCCGGCTCGCCCTCGAACTGGGACGCCTCCCAGATCAAAATCGGATGAGCATCTCGATCGATCGCCCGCATCGCACCGCGCAGCGCTCCAACAAGCTGCGCGGCGTGCATCTCGCGATCGTCGTCGACAACAAGGAAGGCGAAGGCAACCCGGGCTACCGCGTCAAGGTCAAGTTCCCCTGGCTCAACGAAGCCGACCAGACCTACTGGGCCCGCATCGCGATCCCGATGGGCGGCAAGGAACGCGGCACCTACTTCCTCGCCGACCCCGACGACCAGCTACTCGTCGTCTTCGAGCACGGCGAGATCAACCGCCCGATCGTGATCGGCGCGCTCTGGTCCAAGAAGCAAGAGCCGGTCGAGACCAACGACAGCGGCAAGAACAACACGAAGCTGATCAAGTCGCGCTCCGGCCACCGCATCATCTTCGACGACAAGCAGGGCTCCGAAAAAGTCACGATCGTCGACAAGACAAAGAAGAACAAGATCGTCCTCGATAGCGCGAACAAGCTCGTCCAGATCGAGTCCGCGGGCGACATCGAGGTCAAAGCCAAAGCGAACGTCATCTTTCACTCCAACGCTCTCAAGGTCGGCACCTCGGAAGGCATCACGGGCGGCTCGCAGCAGTTCCTCGCCCACGCGACCTCGACGTTCGGCCTCAAGGCCTCGGGCACGATCACGATCAGCGGCTCGCAGATCACGACCAACGTCTCCAACGGCGCCGCGACCCAGGTCTCCGGCTCGGGCGCCGGCGAGCTGGGCGCGATCGCGGAGGAAGCGGCGAAGGAGCAGGTCCAGGAGCAGCAGGCGGGCGCCGGCGGCGGCGGAGGCGGCGGAGGCGGTGGCGCGAGCGCATCGTCGGCGGACGATGGCCCGGCTCCGGCCGGTGCATCGGGCTCGTCGTCGTCGTCGAGCTCGTCGTCGTCGGGCGGCGGTGGTGGCGGCGGCGTGTCGGGTTCGGCGAGTGCGTCCGGCTCCGCGAGTGCGTCGGGCTCCGCGAGTGCGAGCGGATCGGCCGGCGCGAGCGGATCGGCCGGCGCGAGTGGTTCGGCGGGTGCGAGCGGTTCGGCGAGCGCGAGTGGCTCTGCGGGCGCGAGCGGCTCGGCCGGCGCGAGTGGTTCTGCGGGTGCGAGCGGTTCTGCCGGCGCATCGGGTTCTGCGGGCGCGAGTGGCTCTGCCGGCGCATCGGGTTCTGCGGGCGCGAGCGGCTCGGCCGGCGCGAGCGGATCCGCAGGCGCATCGGGTTCTGCGGGCGCGAGCGGTTCTGCGGGCGCGAGCGGTTCCGCGGGCGCGAGCGGATCGGCCGGCGCGTCGGGTTCTGCGGGCGCGAGCGGTTCGGCCGGCGCGAGTGGTTCTGCGGGTGCGAGCGGAGCGGCAGGCGCGAGCGGATCGGCAGGCGCATCGGGTTCTGCGGGCGCGAGCGGTTCTGCGGGCGCGAGCGGTT
>JAFAOG010000178.1 GCA_019237945.1 Deltaproteobacteria bacterium
GGATTTCCTGCGCGAATTCGGCTGCGTGCTCGAGCCGCGCGCAGAAGGCGCACCCGAGCCGCGCGTCGTCGGCTACTTCGGCTACGACCTCGCCCGCGTCGTCGAGCAATTGCCGGGTGGCCCCTCGCTCGGCCAGGACGTCCCCGACATGTGGCTCGCCGCGTACGACGCGGTCGCACGCACGCGCAACGAGAGGACGGAGATCATCGCCACGCGCGCGGACGACGCGGGCGGTGCGGCACGCGCCGGCAGCAAGCGCTGGCTCGAGGAGCTCCTCGCGAGCGGCCCGCCGCGCCCGGCCCTGCCGCCGCGCCTCGGCGAGCTCGTGCCCGACGACTCGGGCGACCTTCACGTCGCGCGCGTCGGCCGGATCCTCGACTACCTCGCCGCCGGCGACGTCTACCAGGTCAACCTCGCGCGCAGGCTCGTCGCGCGCATCGAGGCGCCCGGCGATGCCCTCGCGCTGTACGAGGCGCTCGCCGAGGTCGCGCCGGCGCCCTACGGTGCGCTGCTCGAGGCCGATGGCGTGACGATCATCTCCGGCTCGCCGGAGCGGTTTCTCGCGAGCGTCGGCGATCGCGTCGAGACGCGGCCGATCAAGGGCACACGGCCGCGCGCGCCCGGCGCCGCCGACGAGCTCGCCGCCGCGCCGAAAGATGATGCCGAGCACCTGATGATCGTCGACCTCGAGCGCAACGACCTCGGCCGGATCGCCGAGACCTCGAGCGTGCGCGTCGACGAGCTCGGCTACATCGTCGAGCTGCCGGCGCTCTATCACAAGGTGTCACGCGTCAGCGCGAAGCCGCGCGCCGGCACCGGCTACGCGCAGCTGCTCCGCGCGACGTTCCCGGGCGGCTCGATCACCGGCGCGCCGAAGGTCCGCGCGATGCAGCTGATCGACGAGCTCGAGCCGGCCCGGCGCGGCCCGTACTGCGGTGCGCTCGGCTACTTCGGTGCGCACGGCGCGTTCGAGCTCGCGATCGCGATCCGCATCGGCGTGATCAAGGGCCACGAGCTGCGCGTGCATGTCGGCGGCGGCATCGTCGCCGACAGCGATGCCCACGCCGAGCTCGCCGAGACCGAGCTCAAGGCGGCCGGCTGGCTCGCTACGGTAGAACGCCTTCGACGAACGTGACGCCGCCGTCGACGACCTGCACACCACCGACCGTCGTCTCGCCCTGCGTCGCGGGGTCGGTGAACGTCACGTTGACCGGCGCGTTCGTCGCGGCGCCCGGGAACCACACGACGCCGGTCTGCCCGGTCGGGTCGAGCGTCCACGCCGTCGGCGTCGTGCCGTCGTAGAACGGACCGAACGCCGGCGAAGGCGTCGCCGTCGCCGTGACGCCGCTGACCGGCTCGCCGCCACGCACGACCGTCGCGATGATCGAGCCCGAGCCCGCCGTCGTCGTGATGCCGTTCTGCGCCATCATCTGGTCGAACAGCCCCTGCTGGATCACCGGAATCTGCGCGTTCGCGGTCAGGGCCTGGTTCGACGCGATGATGCCGTTGCCGCTGACGCTGATGCGCGACGTGTTTCCGCTGCTCGGCGTGTTCATCACGAACGAGCCGTTGTCGGTCGTCGTCGCGGTGCCATTGCCGATCGATACGGTCAGCCCGCCGGCGCCCGTCGTCGCGCACGTGCCGAGGTTGCGCGGATCGTTGACAAGGCAGACGCGGCCCGCGAGCGTCGGCGTCGACGCGCCGCCGGACGTCCCGGCCGCTCCTCCCTGCGTCGTCACGGGGTAATCCGATCCGCTCGACGCGCAAGCCGCGAGCGCACCAAACGTGAAGAAAGCCAGGCACTTCATGCCCGGCTAGCAATTCACATCGCGTGCCGTCAGTGAACTTCGGCGACGACGAACGTGACGCCACCGTCGGCGATCGGGATTGCGCTGATCGTCGCCTGCACCGTGCCGCCCGCACTCAGTCGAACGCTGGTCGTGCCGACGGGAATCCCCGGCAGGTACGCGGTGCCGAACGTGCCGGTGCCGCTCTGCGTCCACGAGGACGCGGTCGCGCCATCGTAGTAGGTACCGTACGGATCGTTCGCGGGAACCGCGACGACGGTCTCGCCCATCACGCCCGCGCCGTTGCGAGCGATGCGCATCATCAGCGCACCCGTGCCCGCCGCTGGCGTCACGCCGTTCGCGCCCTGCAGGTCGCCGAGCATCGTCGCATCCATGACGGAGATCTTCGCTTGCCCCGCGTACTGTGTGACGGATTGGACCACCGTGCTCCCGGTGACGTCCCACTCGACGTTCGTGCCGGTCGGCGAGTCGATCGTGAACGTGCCGTCATCCGCGGTCGTCGCGGTCGCGCTGCCGAGGCTGACGGTCAGCCCGGCGACGCCGCTGCCCCGGCAGCTCGTCAGATCGCGCGGGTCCGTCAGCACGCACGCGCGCACGACCGCGGATCCGCTACCGCTACCGCTGCCCATGCTCGCCGCATCGACCCCGAGCGAGTTGCCACCACCGCCACCGCCTCCGCCGCCGACCGGATAGTCCATCGCGGTCTTGCAGCTAGCCGCTACCACCAGCCCGAGCACGAGCGCTCTCATGTCTGCCACTGTAGAGGAGCAGCAGCGCGCCGACCAACAAAGCCGCATCGGCCACATTAAATATTGGCCACCAGTGGTCGTGGACGTGCCAGCGGATGAAGTCGGTCACCGCGCCGTCCTTGATGCGATCGATCAGGTTGCCGAGCGCGCCGCCCCCGACGACGGCGAGGCCCGCGAGCTTCCACGTGTGGTCGGGCGGTGTGCGCGCGGCCACGATGCCGATGCCAACCAGTGCGATCGCCGCCACAGCCGCGAGCACCCACGTGCCGCCCGGGAAGCTCGAGAACGCGGCGCCCGGGTTGTACGCGAGCTCCCAGTCCCAGTAGCCGGAGATCACGGGCTGGCGGGTGCCGAGCGGCAACCCGTGCGCCCACGCCTTCGACCCCTGATCGAGGCCGGTGACGATGACGAAGATGACCCCGAAGAACAGCCCGGCCCGGCGCGACATGCACCGTGGACCGGCGGCGCGCGTCGATTATTCCTTGTGCTCTTTGATCAGGCCGGCCTTGCGAGCCGCCTCGTCGCGCGCGCGTGACTTTTCCGACTTCGACCGCTTGTCCTTGTTCTTTTCCTTCTGGATGTCGATGAACATCAGGCCGACGCCGACGACGAGCACGACGTCCGCGACGTTGAACACCGGCCATTCCTTCGTGTGGTAGTGCCACAGCACGAAGTCGGTCACGACGCCGAAGTACATGCGGTCGAGCAGGTTGCCGATCGCGCCGCCGACGACGAGCGCCAGCGCCCAGTGGAGGATCGTTTGATCCTCGCGCGCCTTCTTCATCATGAGGAACATCGCGATCACCGCGCCGATGCCGACGAGCGACAGGAACCAGCGCGCGACCTGCGGGCTGTTCGCGAACAGGCCGAACGCCGAGCCGTGGTTCATCGACAGCCGCCAGTCCCAGTAGCCGTCGATCACGGTGACCGCCTGGCCGCCGCACAGCGGAGGCACGACCGCCATGTCCTCGGGGATCACGCACACACCGTTGTTCGTGCCGTGCCCGATCACCGGCAGCGAGTGACGCGCCCAGATCTTCGTGCCCTGATCCGCGACGACGCTGAGCACGCCGACGACGATCAGGATGAGCCACTTCTTCTGCATCGCTATTTCCTCGCCGCCAGCGCATCCGCGCAGCGCTGACACACATCCGCCGGATCCGCCGCGAGCTGGTCGTAGTGCTTCCAGCACCGCTCGCAGCGCGGACCGGTGTGCGCCTCGACCGTCACGCTGCCCTCGCCCGTGCCGAGCTTCACCTCCGACACGATGAACAGATCCGCGAGCTCGGCCTTGTACTTGTCGAGCACGGGCAGCTCCGCCGCCGGCGCGTGCAGCGTGACGCGCGCATCGGTCGACTTGTTCTTCTGCGCGCGGAACGGCTCGAGCGCCTTCGTCACCCGCTCGCGCCACGTGAGCAGCGCGCCGAAATCGGACGGCGCCGCCTCGCGCGCCTCGGGGAACACCGCGATGTGCACGCTCTCGGGATCGCCCTTGCGCTTGGGCATGTACTTCCAGATGTCCTCGGCGGTGAAGCACAGGATCGGCGCCGCCAGGGTCGCGATCGCGCGCAGGCACTCGTACATGACGACCTGCGCGGCGCGGCGCGCCTTGGAGTCCGGCGCATCGGAGTACAGCCGGTCCTTCGTGACGTCGCCGTAGAGCGCCGAGATGTCGACGGTGACCAGCTCGACGAGCAGGCGATGCACGACGTGCAGCTCGTACTGCTCGTACGCCTTGCGCGCACGCGCGACGATGTCGTCGAGCCGCGCGAGCATGTAGCGGTCGACGCCGAGCGTGACGATGCCGCGATCGTGCGCGTTCGGATCGAAGTCCTTGAGGTTGCCGAGCAAGAAGCGCGCGGTGTTGCGGAGCTTGCGGTACCACTCGGCGAGGCTGTCGAGGATCGTCTGCGAGTACGGGATGTCGGAGCGGAACTCCGTCGACGCGACCCACAACCGGAACATCTCGGCGCCGCTCTTTTTGATCACGGCGTCGGGCTCGATGTAGTTGACCTTCTTGCCCTCCTGGCGGGCCTTCTCGATCGTCGACTTCGAGTACGGAATGCCGTTCTCGTCGAGCACGAACCCGTGCGTGATCACCTCTTTATAAGGAGCGCGCCCCATCACGCCGATCGCGGCGAGCAACGACGAGTGAAACCAGCCGCGATGCTGCTCGCTGCCTTCGAGGTACAGGTCGATGTTCTGGTAGTCCGCGCCGTCCTTGTCGCGCGCGCTCATCGCGAGCCACGACACGCCGGACTCGAACCACACGTCGACGATGTCCTTCTCTTTCTCGAGCTGCGTCGAGCCGCACTTCGCACACTTCGTCCCCGGCGGCACGAGCTCGGCGACCGAGCGCGTCCACCACGCATCGGCGCCTTCCTTCGCGAAGATGCCGGCGATGTGCTGCATCGTGTCGGCCTCGGCGTGCTCCGCCCCGCAGCTGCCGCAGTAGAACGCCGGGATCGGCGTGCCCCACAGCCGCTGGCGCGACAGCACCCAGTCGGGCCGGTTCTCGATCATCGCGTAGATGCGCTCTTCGCCCCACGCGGGGACCCATTCGGTATCGCGGATCGCCTGCAGCGCCTTGCTGCGCAGCTCGTTGTGATCCATCGCGATGAACCACTGCGGCGTCGCGCGATAGATGATCGGGTTCTTGCAGCGCCAGCAGTGCGCGTACTGGTGCGTGATCTTCTCGCCGACCTTGTTGAGCAAGTAGCCGTGGTCGGAGAGCCACTGCGCGATGATCGGGTTCGCCTCGTCGGTCGTCTTGCCCGCGAGGTCGAGCGGCGCGTCCTTGATGTAGCGGCCGCTATCGTCGAGCGGCGCATACGCCGGAAGGTCATGCGCGACGCCGGTCTTGTAGTCGTCGGCGCCGTGACCGGGCGCGGTGTGCACGAGGCCGGTACCGGTATCGGCCGTCACGTACTCGGCGAACCACAGCCGGAAGTAGTTATCGCCGCCGTCGGCGACGAACGGATGCTTGTACTTCGCGTGCTCGAGCTTCTTGATGTCGATCGGCTGCGCGCCCGCCACGTCGATCCCGGTGGCCTTGCCGAACGCCTCGGCCAGTTCCTTCGCGACGACGAGCAGCTCGCCGTTCCGCGGGATGCCGACGTACTCGAACTGCGGATGCGCGACGACCGCGAGGTTCGCCGGAAGCGTCCATGGCGTCGTCGTCCAGATCACGAGCGCCGCCGGCTTGCCGCCGTAGCCCTCGACGAGCGGGAACCGCACGTAGACGCTCGGCGAGCTCTTCTCCTTGTATTCGATCTCCGCCTCGGCGAGCGCGGTCTTGTCGCGCGGGCACCAGATCACCGGCTTCTTGCCGCGGTAGATGTAGCCGCCGCGCGCGAACGTCGCGAGTGCGCTCGCGATCGCTCCTTCGTACGTCGGATCGAGCGTCAGGTACGGGCGCGACCAGTCGCCGAGCACGCCGAGCCGCTTGAACTCCGCCTTCTGGATCTCGACGAACTTCATCGCGTAGTCGCGACACGCGCGCCGGATCTCCGCGGCGCTCATCGTGTGGCGCTTCTCTTTCAATTCGCGCTCGACCGCCAGCTCGATCGGCAACCCGTGCGTGTCCCAGCCGGGAACGTACGGCGTGCGGAAGCCCGCCATCGTGCGCGACTTGACGACGATGTCCTTGAGGATCTTGTTGAGGATGTGGCCGTAGTGAATGTGGCCGTTGGAATACGGCGGGCCGTCGTGCAGCACCCACAGCGGCGCGTTCGCGCGCGACTCCTGAATCCGCTCGTACAGCTTGGATTGCTCCCACTCGGCGAGAATTTCAGGCTCGCGCGTGGCGAGATCTCCTCGCATCGGGAACGGCGTATCCGGGAGGTTGACGGTGTCCTTGTACTTGGACTGGCCCGACATGGGACGCGGACCATACAACGACTTATAGTGGGGCGCATGGAGCGCGCATCCTGGGACGAGTACTTCATGTCCATCGCTCAGGTCGTCGCCACGCGATCGACCTGCCCGCGCAAGTTCGTCGGCGCGGTGCTCGTTCGCAACCGGACGATCCTGTCGACCGGGTACAACGGCTCGATCCGCGGCATGCCTCACTGCGCGGACGTCGGCCACATGATGGAAGACAACCACTGCGTCGCGACGATCCACGCCGAGGCGAACGCGATCATCCAGGCCGCGCGCAACGGCGTGATGATCGAGGGCGCGACGAACTACGTGACGGCGAGCCCGTGCTGGAACTGCTTCAAGCAGCTCGCGAACGCGGGAGTAACTCGCATCGTCTACGGCGAGTTTTACCGAGACGAGCGCATCTTCGACATCGCGAAGCAGATCGGGATCGAGCTGAACCACGTGCCGCTCCCGGGCGTGAACCTGCCTAAACTGCCTCCGCAGGGCCCCGGATGACCTGCGGTGACTGAACATGCGTGTCGGTGTTGAATGGTGTTCGGTCGAATTCGAGAGTGGTTTGTTGAGATCGATCCCCGTGAGGCCCTAGCCTCGACGTCCGATGCGACGCCTCGCCCTCCTGGTTGTAACGGCGATGTGTCTGAGCTCGGCGGCATTCGCCGGCTCCGCGCATAAAGCCAAACGCAGGGTCGCGACGTTCTCCGGCCACAACGCCGCCAAGAGCACGCTGCGCACCGAGCCGCTCGAGAAGCCGTCGGGTGACATCTCGATCCGCGCCGAGAACCTCGGCGAAGAGGTCACGGTCAACATCTACAAGGCGGACGGCAGCTTCGATGAAGCGGCGCTCGCCAAGCTCGATGACCTGTTCCGCTGCACGCGCACCGGCGAGGTCCGCGCGGTCCGCCCCGAGCTGTACGAGCAGCTGTCGCGGATCTACGACCACTTCGAGAAGAAGCAGATCTTCCTGGTGTCGGGATTCCGGTTCGCGGAGCGCAACTCGAGCCGCCACTACCACGCGAGCGCGATGGACATCCGCATCCCCAGCGTGTCGATCAACACGATGTACGCGTATGCCGAGTCGCTCGATCAGGGCGGCATGGGCATCGGGCTCTACCCGACCAGCCAGTTCATCCACGTCGACTTCCGCGCGCCCGGCGAGCCGAGCTACCGGTGGACCGACTACTCCGGTCACGGCGGTGGCGGCAGCAGCCACAAGAAGTCGACCAGCCGCACGAATCCGGCGCGCAAGCCGACGTCGTGAGCGACGAGATCCCCGAGCTGTCGGTCGCCGACGTCGCGGCGCGGCTCGGCCAGTCCGACTTCTTCGTCTTCGACAACAACGGCAACGCGCGCTGGAAGCGCAGCCACGTGCCGGGCGCGAAGAACCTCAACGCGTACAACTACGACGCGAGCGAGCTGCCCGCGGACAAGACGGCGACGCTCGTCTTCTACTGCAGCGGCCCTGGCTGACACAGCTGTCACGCGGGCGCCGGGCGCGCCCTCGAGCTCGGCTATCAGAACGTGTACGTCATGCCCGATGGCATCGCCGGCTGGGAGAAAGCAAAGCAGCCGGTCGAGGCCGGGTAGTAAGATGTTCGGTGGCTGTTCATGTCCACCGACGATGAGCTGACCCGGCGCGAGAAGCCGGTCGTCGCGGATGACGACGAGACGCGCACCGTCGATGGCGAAGGCGGTGAGGCGCCGCGCGGGTTCCCGATCCCGAACTGGGACCGCTACCAGTTCGTCCAGTTCCTCGGCAAGGGCGGCATGGGCGCGGTGTACAAGGCGCGCGATCCGCAGCTGTCGCGCCACGTCGCGCTGAAGTTCCTGATGCGGACGGAGGGCGGGCGTGCGAAGCGGTTCGTCGCCGAGGCGCGGGCGCAGGCAAAGGTCGAGCACCAGCACGTGTGCAAGGTCTACGAGGTCGGCACCGCGCAGGGCGTGCCGTACATCGCGATGCAGTTCATCGACGGCGTGACGCTGTCGGCGGCGCAGGAGCGAATGACGATCGAGGACAAGGTCCACGTCATGCGCAAGGTCGCCGACGCGGTGCACGCCGCGCATCAAGGCGGGCTGATCCATCGCGACCTCAAGCGCAGCAACGTGATGGTCGAGCGCACGGAGCGCGGCAACTGGCAGCCGTTCGTGCTCGATTTCGGGCTCGCGCGCGAGGTCGATGCCGGGCACACGGTCGCGGGCGAGGTCGCGGGCACGCCGGCGTACATGGCGCCCGAGCAGGCGCGGGGCGAGCGCGCGGATCGCCGCACCGATGTGTGGGGCCTCGGCGCGACGCTGTACGCGCTGCTCGCGGGGCGGCCGCCGAACCACGGCACGACCGCCGAGGCGTTCGCGTCGCTGGTGACGAAGGACGTGCCGTCGGTGCGCACCGTCGCGCCGCAGATCCCCGGCGAGCTCGCGACGATCGTGATGAAGTGCCTCGAGGCCGATCCGGCGCGCCGCTACGCCGATGCGGGCGAGGTCGCCGCCGATCTGCGGCGTTATCTCGCAGGCGAGCCGATCCATGCACGGCCGCGCAGCCTCGTGTATCGCGCGAGCAAGCGGCTGCGTCGGTCGTGGGCGGTCGCGGCGGCAATCGGCGTCGCGCTCGTCGCGGCGGGGCTCGTCGCCGTGATGTGGGCGCGCGCGGCTGCGCAGAGCCGGCTCGCCGAGAAGCGCGTGCAGATCGCGCAGCACTTCGGCCAGGAGGTCGCGCGCCTCGAGACGCTGATGCGCCAGGCGTACACGGCGCCGCTCCACGACACGCGCCGCGAGAAGCAGCAGGTGCTCGCGCGGATGGCCGCGATCGAGAAGGAGGCGAAGCAGCTCGGCGATGTTGCCGACGGGCCCGCCGAGTACGCGCTCGGACGCGGCGAGCTCTCGCTGCACGACTACGCGGCCGCGCGCACGCACCTCGATCGCGCGGCGGCCGCCAGCTACGACACGCCGGAGCTGCAGTACGCGAAAGGCCTCGCGTACGCGGCGCTGTACAAGCAGGGCCTCGGCGACGCGGAACGCATGCACGACAAGGTGCAGCGCGCGGCGAAGCGCGAGGAGCTGAAGAAGACGTTGCGCGATCCGGCGCTCGCAGCCCTGCGTCACGTGGGCGAGACGTCGCCGGAAGCCGCGCCGTATGCCGAGGGCCTCGTCGCGCTGTACGAGGGCGATACCGCTAGCGCGCTCGCGAAGGCCGCCGCCGCCGAGCAGGCCGCGCCGTGGTTCTACGAGGCACACGAGCTCGCGGCAGATGCGTATGCGGCGCGCGCCGCCGACGCACGCGAGAAAGGCGCGTACACCGACGCGACCGCCGACCTCGAGCGCGCGGGGACCGAGTACGCGACGGCGATGGCGGCGGCGCCGAGCGACGCGACGCTGCTCGAGGCGGAGTGCAAGCGGCGCGGCAGCGGCGTGTCGGTCGCGATGGCGACGCGCAAGCTCGAGAAGGCGGACATCGCGCCCGCGATCGAGCCGTGTGACCGCGCGCGGCAGGCCGATCCGGACGACGTCAGCGTGATGATCCGCGAGGCCTACATCCTCGCCGATGCCGCGCAGCACCTCGCCGAGCACCGCGGCGAGAAGCCCGACGACGAGATGGCGCTCGCGACGCCGCTGCTCGACCGTGCGCTCGCCCTCGAGCCGAATTCGGCGCGCGCCCACCACGCGCGATCGGAGCTGTACGCGGCCGCCGCGCGCGTGAAGTGCGACCACCGCGAGGACTGCGAGGCCGATGTCGACACCGCGATTGCAGCGCTGCGCCGCGTGATCGAGATCGATCCGACGTACAGCGACGCGTACTCCGACATCGCGTTCCAGCTGCAGCAGCGCGCCGACCGCGTCCGCGAGGCCGGCCACGACGCGCGCCCGATCATCGACGACGCGATCGCGAACGTCGAGCGCGGCATCCAGGCCTCCGGCCGCGCCGAGCGCCTCCAGGGCGACCTCGCCTCGCTGTGGCAGGCGCGCGCCGACTACGAGGCGGAGCACAGCATCGATCCGTCGGCGTCGCTCGGCAAATCGATCGCCGCGTTCGAGGCCGCGCTCGCGATCAATCCGAACGACGCGGCCGCGCTCAACAACATGGGCCTCGCGCTCCAGACGCGCGCGTACTACCGGCTCGCGCACGGTCAGCCCGAAGGCGAGGCGGACCTCGACCGCGCGACGCAGACCTACCAGCGCGTCGTCGCACTCGGCGGCACCGACAGCGCGACGCTCGCGAACCTCGGCTACGTCGACGTCGATCGCGCCGACCAGCTCGCCCGCACCGGCCGCGATCCGAAGCCCGCCGTCGACGAAGGCGTCGCCTACGAGCAGCGCGCGCTCGCCGCGAACCCCAACGAGCGCTTCGTGTACTTCAACACCGCCGGCATGGAGCTGACGCTCGCCGAGTATCAGGTCGAGCACGGTCAGGATCCGGCGGAGGCGCTCGCCGCGGCCGAGGCTGCCGTCGCCGCCGACGTCGCGCGCTCGAAGCAGCCCGACGCCGACATCATCGCGTACGAGAGCAACGCCCACGTGCTCGCCGCGCGCTGGGCGATCGCGAACAAGCGCTCGCCGGCCGCCGACTTCGCCGCCGCCGACAAGGCGCTCGCGCGCGCGGAGCAGCTCGATCCGGCGTCGCTGTTCGTCCTCGGCGCGCGCGTCGACCTCGAGCGCTGGAAGGCGGACGCGCTCGCCGTCGAGAACCGCGATCCCGCGGCGCACCTCGCGCGCGCCCGCGCCGCCGTCGCGAAGATCACCGAGACGGATCACGGCAGCCCCGCCATCCATCTCTGGCTCGGCCAGCTCGCCGCGATCGAAGCACGTGCGCTGCGCACGACGAAGGGCGCCGAGGCCCGCCGCGACGCCGCGCTCGCGACCGCAAAGCAGGAGCTGGCCGCCGCCGTCGCCGGCAACCGGTTCTACGAGACGCGGGTCGCCGCGATCCTGGCCGGCCTCTGATGGGGACGCTTTCTCACTTCGCAACCATTCGCGACGTTTGATCCCGCGGAGTTAGGTGGGGACGCTTTCTCACTTCGCAACCATTCCGACGGTTCATCCGGCGGGTTCGACCGTTCGTCGGAAGCGATCTTCCGCGCCGGCGCGACCGCGCTTAACCAACGTGCATGCGAACCCTCCTGCTTGCCTTCGTTGCGGCCTGTGCCTCCCATGCGGCGCCCGCGCCGACCACCCCGTCGTCCGGGCCGACCACGCCGGCGCCCACCGCGTCGACCACGACCACCGCGTCGACCGCGACCGCCGCGCCCACCAGCCCCACTGCGAAACCCGCGCGCTTCGACGAGCTGGTGCGCCAGGACTTCTTCGACGGCATGCGCGGCGATGCGGCCGCGATGGCCCGCGCGGTGAAGCTGTGCGAGGACACGCTCGCGAAGAACCCCGACCACGCCGAGGCGCTCGTCTGGCACGGCGCGGCGCTCGCGGGCGAGTCCAGCGCGGCGTTCCAGAAGGGCGACACGCAGACCGGCATGGCGCTCTACACGAAGGGCGTCGCCGAGATGGATCGCGCGGTCGCGCTCGCGCCGGCGTCGCCCGGCGTGCGGATCCCGCGCGGCGCGGTGATGCTCGCGATGGCGCCGCACGTCCCCGGCCCCGAGTCGAAGAAGCTCGCGGAGCGCGGCGTGTCCGACTACGAGGCGACGCTCGCCGCCCAGGCGCCCTACTTCGCGTCGCTGACGCTCCACTCGCGCGAGCAGCTGCTCTACGGCCTGACCGACGGCTACGCGATGCTCGGCGACACCGACAAGGCGCGCGCGACCTACGAGCGCATGAAGCACGACGCCGCGGGCTCCGAGCTGCTGCCCCGCGCCGCCGAGCGCGCCGCCGGGCACGCCGTCAACGGCAACACGCCGTGCGAGCAGTGTCACGCGCGGTGACCGTGCGCCGCGGTGATACGCTGAGCGGGATGCTCCGCACCATCGGCCTCGCGGCCGCCATGGGGCTCGTGATGGCCGTGATCTTCGCGGCCAACGGCGGCAACTTCGTCGCGTCGTGGCTGATCGCGACCATGTACGGCACGACGATCGGCGTCCCCGCGAAGCTGCTCCTGCCGCGCCTCAAGCGCCAGCTCGGCGGCATGCGCGAGCTCGGACAATGGTTCGTCTACATCGCGGTGATGCTCGCGATCATCGCCGTCGCGAGCGCGGTCACCGGTCTCGCGATGGTCGCGCTCGGCTTCGCGCGGCTGTCGCAGTTCTGGGGCAACTACGAGTTCGGCGCGCTCGTGTCGCTGACGATCGCGATCCCCGCGAGCTTCGGCGCTTCGACGTATGCGCGGCTCGCCGAGCGCACGCATGCGAGCGAACGCATCGCGAACGAGGCGCAGCTCGCATCGCTCGAGTCGCGCGTGCGCCCGCACTTCCTGTTCAACGCGCTCAACAGCGCGATCGCCCTGATCCCCGAAGATCCGGCGCGCGCCGAAGACGTCCTCGAGCGGCTCGCCGCGCTGCTCCGCTTCTCGCTCGACCGCCAGCAGGCGCGCCTCGTACCGCTCGCAGAGGAGCTGCGCATCGTCGTCGATTACCTCGAGATCGAGCGCGCGCGGTTCGGCGAGCGGTTGCGGTATCGCGTCGACGTCGCGAAGGAGCTCGAGGCGTGCGAGGTCCCCGCGTTTGCGCTGCAGACGCTCGTCGAGAACAGCGTCAAGTACGCGATCGCAACGCGCACCGAAGGCGGCGAGATCGCGATCGCGGCGCGCGCCCGCGGTGGCACGCTCGAGCTCGAGGTCACCGATGACGGCCCCGGCTTCGCCGCCAACGCGACGCTCGCCCCTGGCCACGGGCTCGACACGCTGCGCGCGCGCCTCGCCGCGCTCTATGGCGGCGCCGCCACGCTGACCGCGCCCGCGCCGACGACCGCCGGTGCGCGCGTGCTCGTCGAGGTGCCGCGCCGATGAAGCCGCGCGTGTTCGTCGTCGACGACGAGGAGCTCGCGATCAAGCGGCTCGTGCGCATGCTCGAGGCGACCGAGCGCGTCGAGATCGCGGGCACCGCCACGGATCCACGCGACGCGATCGCGCGCATCACCGACGACATCGCCGCCGTCTTCCTCGACATCTCGATGCCCGAGGTCGACGGCTTCGGCGTCGCGCATCGCCTGCCGCCGTCGACGCTCGTCATCTTCACGACCGCGCACGACGAGCACGCCTTGCGCGCGTTCGAGGTCAACGCGCTCGACTATCTCGTCAAGCCGGTGCGCGCCGATGCGCTCTCGCGCGCCCTCGACAAGCTCGCCCGGCGGCGCGGCGGACCGCGGCTGACGTCGCGCGTCGGCGATCGCACGCATGTGGTCGAGCTCGACCGCATCACGCACTTCCAGGCCGAGGACAAGCTGACGTACGCGTTCGCGGGCGCGCAGAGCTACGTCGTCGACGACACGATCGCGGGCCTCGAGGAGCGCCACGGCGCGGACGGCTTCTTCCGCATCCACCGCGCCACGCTCGTCCGGCTGACCGCGATCGCGGAGATGCTCGCGAATCCGCCGCGCGTGCGGCTGCGCGATGGCAGCGAGCTACCGGTTGCGCGCGATCGCATGCGCGCGCTCAAGGACGTGCTCACCGGCTAGTTGCAGGTGATCGGCTTCACCGCGTAGCGGACATCGCCGCCGGTCAGTCCCGAGATCGTGACCTTGTAGGTCTCGTTCGCGGTCGGCGTCCAGCCCGACGGCGTCCACGCGATCGCATCCTGCCCGTAGCCCTGCGCGAGCGTCATCCGCGTCACGGCGAGGTTCGCGTGGTCGCTCGCGCGCTCGACGGTGATCGTCGCGTTCGCCGTGCCCGCGTTCGTCGAGTGGAACGTCCACGTCCACGTCGGGATCGGCATCGGCGCGAAGCCGGGGTTCGGCACCGCGACCCACGCGGGGTTCGGCCCGCCCCCCGATGCACCGAACACGGCGAGGCACTCGGCGCTGCCGTACGTGCCGCCGCCTTGCCAGTAGCCGATGCCGACCGGCCCGAGCGGCGGATTCACGATCCAGCGCCGATGGCCCATCGTCGATGCGTTGCCGTTGTCCTCGATGAACTGATCGATCGAATCGGCCGGGCCGTTGCCCCACGCGATGTTGCTCATCCCCGCGCCCGATGCACCGTCGCTCGTGTAGCACTTCGCGGTCGACGGCGGCGAGTGCGGGCTGCCGCCCGACGTGAAGTCCCACCACGACTCGAGGTTCGCGCAGTGCTGCTCGGTCGTATCGAGCGACGCGCTCTCGGTCGTCGGCCCGAGCCCGACCAGCCAGCGAAAGCCGTTGATGCGCTTGAGCGTATCGGCCTTGCCGCCCGCGCTCAGCGTTCCCGGATCGCAGTCGCCGCCGCCACCCGCGGTGAACGGAGTCGCATCGGTGAGCACGTGGTCGGCTTTCCAGCGCGCGCACACATCGGTCGCGGAGCGCTGCGCCGGATCGTTCGGATCGATCGGCACGCACATGATGCCGTTGTCGGCCTGGCCCGCGGGGCAACCGCCCGCCGAGCCCGAGCCCGATCCGGACCCCGAGCCCGACCCACCGCCGCCGCTGTCACGGCCGCCGTCACCGGTTGCATTCCCGCCGCCACCGCAGGCGGCGAGCGCGACGACAAGGGCCAGGGCTTTCGTCATGCCATCGAGCTTACTCGGCCTTCGCGTCGTACTGCATGGCGCCGAACACGTTGCCCGACGGATCCGCGAAGAACATCAGCGTACCCACACCGACAATGACGCTGCGCTCGAGCAGCACGCGCCCGCCGGCCGCCGCGACCGCCTTCTCCGTCGCGTCGATCGAGGCGACCGCGAACGTCGGCTCGAAGCCCGCGCGCGTTCCGTCGGCGAACGTGCGCCGCCCCTGCAGCGCGCCCATCACCGGCGAGCCCTTCGCCTCGATCTGGTAGAAGCCGGGCGGCCCCCACGACTGGAACTTCCAACCAAAGACCTTGCTGTAGAACGCGCGCGACGCGTCGATATCGTCGGCGTTGATGGCGAAGTGGGCGAGCGTGTTGGGCGTCATGGGCGCAACCTACGCTGGAGCGGCCGTGGCGTGCTTGCGCTACAATGCCAATGTTTGTCGAAAACACGCCACGCGCCCGACGGCAGCGTCTGGATCCGCACCTACCCGGTGACGTTCCTGCACGACGTCACGCAGCGCGATCACGACACCGCATGGCACCAGCTGACGTTCGCCACGCGTGGCCACCTCGAGGTCGTCACCGCGACCGCACGCCACCTCGTCCCGTCCGATCGCGCCGTCTGGGTTCCCGCGGGCACGCCGCACACGCGCGTCATGCGCGCGCCGGTCTCGATGCGCTCGCTCTACATCGCGCCTGCCGCGTTCGGCACCACGCCACCATCGACAACGCTCCGCACGATCGCCGTCTCCCCACTCCTCCGCGCGCTGATCCTCCACATCACGCGCATCGGCGCGCTCGATCGCAAGGTGCCCGCGCACGCGCGCCTGATCGGCGTGCTGATCGATCAGCTCGCGGCCGCCGAGGACGTCGCGCTCGCCCTGCCGTCTCCACGCGACCCGCGCGCACAGCGCTTCGCCGAGCTCGTCACGCGCGACCCGGGCGGCGACGCCGCGATCGCCACCCTCGCCCGCCGCGCCGGCGCGAGCATGCGCACGCTCGAGCGCTGCTTCGTCGCCGAGACGGGCCTCGCCGTCGGCGAGTGGCGCCGCCGCGTCCGCCTGTTCCACGCACTGCGCCTGCTCGAGGGCGGCGCGTCGGTGACCGACGTCGCGCTCGACGCCGGCTACGCGACCCCGAGCGCGTTCTGCCAGTCGTTCAAGAAGATGTTCGGCACCTCGCCGCGCCGCTATCGCACGTCCGACGCCGCGATGCGCGCGTAGCCGACGACACGTCCCCACGGCGCTGCGATGCGGACCTCGGCCCAGCCGTCGCGCGTCGGCGTGCCACGGAGCTCGCCGTCGGTGACCGCGACGACCGACGCATGCTCGTCGGGCCTCGCGTAGATGCAGCCAGCCTCGACGCGCGGCGGCCCCGGCGCCGGTCGGATCAGCTCGCCCTCGACGGTGTCGTCGGAGAAGTCGTACGTGCCGGCGAGCGGCGAACGCACCGGTGGACGAATGAAGCCGGAAACGCGCACGCGTGCATCGTGCGCATCGATCGCGAGCCAGCCGGCACCGGCGTCGCGCACCCGATCGACGACGCGGTATCCCGAGGCGATCCGCGCGATCGGCTGCGCGGCGAGGTCCGTCGTTGCAAACACATCGGCGGACGCCGGCAGCTCGCTCGCGTTCTCGTTGACCCCACCTGCGCCCTGCTCCCACAGCTGAGCCGTCGCGCCGCGCGGCACGAACCCCTCGACCGCGATCGCACCGCGCTCCTCGACGCGCAGCCACGCGCCGTCGCCCGTGACCTCGGTGCCAGGCGCGATGAAGAGCTCGCCGAGCGCGGCGCTGCCGGGTCCCGCCGCGAGCGCGGTCTCGCGCACCACGACGCGCGCGAGCTGATCGTGCGCGACCTCGCCGCCGACGAGAGCTCCGCGCCAGAGCTGTGCGACGACGCGCGTGCGGTCGCCGTGCTCGCCGATGACCGCGACCTCGTGGCCATGGATCCGCGCGCGCAGCGGCGCCGACGCCCGCTCGTGCCACAGGCCGACGTCGCACGACTCGAACAGCGGCGCGATCCCCACGGGCGCGGGCGACTCGAGCACCGGCGGCGGCACCGGCCTCGCACAGCCGACGAGCAGCAGGACGCAGCCGAGCCTCATGCCACTCCGACACCGTGCGGCGGCACAGGTTGCGGTAGCATGAGGCGTGGCGTCGTCGCTGGGTCCGCTGTGCCTTGAAGCGCTGCGCGCACCCGCGTCCGCGACGATCGCACTGCGCCCGGTCGATGCCGATGCGATCCGCGCCCGCGCCCCCAAGCCACTGACGACCGGCGAGACGCTCGACTTCCGCACGCTCGTCCCGCAACCGGGCGGCCTGTTCGACTACAAGGTCTTCGGCCCGGGCACCGTGATCGACGCGCCCGTCGTCGACCTCGACGCCCCCGCTCGCCCACCCAGGACGCAGTTCGCGCGCCTCGCGCTCGCGGCGCCCGTGCCGCACCCGCTCGCCGTCGCGCACGCGCCCTCGCGCCTCGCCGCGCTCGCCGGCTGGGCGACGCACGAGGTCCTCGGCTGTCGCGTCACCGAATCGATCGCCCGCGCGAGCAGCGCCGCCGTCCTCGCACCCGGGTCGCCCGCCGCGCGCCTCGGCGAGCTCGCGGCCGCGCTCGACGCCAACCCCGACGCGCGCGCACTCGTCCTCCGCGAGCTTCCGATCTTACCGCCCGACCTCCGCCCGCTCGTTCGCCTCGCCGACGATCGCTGGCAGACGTCGCCGATCAACGAGCTCTATCGCAACGTGTTCCGCCGCAACCAGCGTCTCGCCAAGGCACTCGAGTCCGGCGCACCCGACGCGATCGCAGGCGAGCTCGCCGCGCTCGCCGCCGCCCTCGAGCATCTCTTCGAGAACGAGGACACCGCCGATCCACTGCGCGACGTCCATGGCGAGACGCTGACCTCGCTCCGCGGCCTCGCGGGCGGCACGGCCCTGTTCGACGCACTCGGCGTCGCCGCCGCCACCGGCCGTAGCCACCGCGCGTCATCGGCGCTCTTCGCGCTCGGATTCGAGCTCGCGTCGTGACGTACTGGGGCTGGCAGGGCACGCTCGCCGAGCTCGCCGCGTGCGACAACTCGCCGACAACCGACGGCATGCTCGCCGAGTGGGTGCGCGCGCAACAACCCCGCGCCTCCGACGTGCCCGTCCTCGTCGCGCTGTTCGCGAAGCACGATCCGCACCTCCAGGAAGCGGGCGTCGAGCTCGCGACCGCGCTGATCCGCATCGTCTCGGGCGCCCTGCTGCACCTCGAAGCGCCGCTCGCCGAGCTCGCCGCCCGCGACCTCGATCCGTACGTCGTCGAGGCGCTCGTCGAGCTGCTCGAGCACGCGCCCTCGCCCGCCGTGATCGCCGCGCTCGCGCCGCGCCACCAGGACATGCTCGCCCCGCGCGAGCTGCCGCCGACGCCGCCGTCCCCCGCGCGCTTCGAGCACAACCGCATGATCCTGCGCAACCGCATGCCGCAGCCGTGGCTTCGCCTCGAGCAGCTCTACGCACAGCTCGCGCTGACCGCTGGCCCGACCCCGGCCGCCCACGACCTCGCCTACCTCCCGATCCTCGAGCACCGCCTCGGCACGCGCGGCTGGGAGCAAACGCTCGACGCGCTGCGCACCCGCCTGCGGCGCTAGCTGATCACGCCGACGACAAAGTGCCCGCGCTGCGCCGCGGCCTCGACGATCGCCTTCGCCTCGTCATCGAGCCCGAGCGACGCGCTGTACGCCGCCGCTTGCTTCGCCGCGCCGGGCGTCAGGAAGAACGCCAGCCCGAACCCGGCGTCGTAGTCGAGCTCGCCGTCGGCGCGCAGGTCGACGAGCACGGGATCGGCCTCCGCGTCGTCGGCCTCATCGGATTCAGCGGTGTCGGCGTCGGCGGCGGCCGCTTCGGCGGTGTCGGCATCAGCGTCGGAGGCATCGGTGTCGGCGGTGTCGCCGGCATCGGCGGCGGCCGCTCCTGGGCCCGCGTCGTCCATCTCGATCTCGTCCTCGTCGACCTCGTTCATCGCTTCGATCATCTGTGCGGCCGACTCGTAGTCGAGGCCCGAGATGTCTTGCTCGGCCACACCCAGTCGCGCGAGCACCTCGGCATCCTGATCGACGAGCAGCGACCCGATCAGATCCGGCTCGCCCTGCAGCTGTTCGAATGCTTCGGGCGATACCCGCGCAACGTTGATCCACATCGACATCCGCCGACCATATCCGCCACCCGCGCGAATCCGATAGCCTCGCGCCGTGGACTCGCTCGTGCGCGCACTGCTCGCCGCGTCGCCGCCACCGGGCGCCGACACGCTCGCCACATGGCGCGCCGCCACGGCCCCGGCGATCGCGGCATTCACGCTCCCGATCGATCGCGCGCTCGTCGCCGCGGCTCACGCCGACCGCCTCGCGTTCGCATTCGCGGCCGGCTACACCGAAGCGCTGCGTGCACTCGTCCCGACCGCAACCGACGCGATGGCGCTCTGCGCGACCGAAGCGGGCGGCAATCACCCGCGCGCGATCCAGACGACGCTCGCGGCGGTCAGCGATGCAGCCGACGCGACTCGCGGCGCGACCACCGGCGCGGGCGCGACCGGCTATCGGCTCACCGGTCGCAAGGCATGGGCGACGGGCGCGAACACCGCGGCCTCGCTGCTCGTCGTGGCCTCGACCGGCGTCGATGCGAGCGGCACCAACCGTCTGCGCGTCGTGCGCGTCCCGACGACCGCGCCCGGCCTTCGCATCACCGCCGCCGCGGCGCCGTTCGTCCCCGAGATCGAGCACGCGACGGTCGAGCTGACCGACGTCCGCATCACCGAGGCCGACATCCTTCCGGGCGACGGCTACGACGACTACCTCAAGCCGTTCCGGACGGTCGAGGACGCGCACGTCCACGCCGCGCTCGCCGCGTACTTGCTCGGCGCTGCCCGCCGCCGCGGATGGCGCGAGCACACCGAACGCTTGCTCGCGCTGACACTCGCAACGCGCGCGGTCGCGACCGCCGAGCCCAAGCTCGCCACGACCCACGTCGCGCTCGCGGGCGTGCTCGCCCTCGCGGCGCGCGAGGTGGCCGACCTCGAGGCGCACTGGGCCACCGCGCTCGCCGGCGCGACCACAACGACGGGCGACGCACCCACGACGACAGCCAGCGACGCGGAGCACGCGCGTTGGGTGCGCGACCGCGCGTTGCTGAAGACGGCGGCTGCCGCGCGGGCCGCCCGTCGAGAACGCGCGTGGGAACACCTCGGCTGACGCGCAGCTCGGCTAGGGGCTGTCCCTATTTGAAGCGCCGAGCGAGACCAAGCGGCGCGGCGCAGATCGAGCCGCACGCCCGGAAGCGGAGAGCCGCGGCCACTGGTGGTAACGGCGGCTCGAGAACCGGACGTACGGCTCGAGATGCCCGCGCCGCGACGGTCGCAGCCGGCGATCCAAATAGGGACAGCCCCTAATCGTCGGGCCGCGATCTGCTCGCAGTGTGGCGGAGCGCGCCTCGGAGCAGTTGCTCGAGGTCGGGCGGGTTGTCGTCGAGCGCACGTTCGACGGCGCGCCGCGCCTCAGTCTTCGTGAAGCCGAGCGTCGTCAGCGCCCGCAGCGCATCCGCACGCACGCTCGCGCCGACCCCGACCCCACTCGACGGATGCGACCGCTGGTCTGACCGATTGTCCACGTGGACGATGTCGCCGCGATCGTTGCGGACGCCGCGGGCGCCGCGGTTGTCGCGGTCACTTCGGTCGTCGCCATCACTGCGGTTCTCACAGTCGTCGTCATTGCTGCCGCGACGCGGTTGGCCTGACCAGTTGTCCACGTGGACATCGTGAGTGACGATTTCCGTCGCAGGACGAGGCCATGCAGTTCATCCGAATCCCGGAGGACACGCGATCGATACGCTTCACGCGAGTACGAGTCCCTGCAAGCGATCGATCGTCGAGACCGCGCGCGCGTCCATTCGAGCGTGACTGCCGGCGCGACCTGCCCATCAAACCCGAGGGACCGGTGCTCGCACTACCCTCCCGGATAGGTTCACGTCCGGATCCCGAACGCGCACACGTGGCCCGCGCGCGAGCAATGCAGCGAGCGCGAACATCGAGCGCGCGCGGTTTGTAGAACACGATCGAGCGCGCGCTCACGATCGGAACCGCGAACCCGCGCGAACCGCACCCGCCACGACCCGCGCGCGCGAACCGCACGTGCCACAGCCCGTACGCGCGAACCGCACCCGCCGCTGCCCGTGCGCGCGAACCGCAGCGCCACGACCCGTGCGCGCGAACTGCTCCCGCCACGACCCGTGCGCGCAAACCGCACCCGCCCTGCCCGTGCGTTGTGCTCCCCCTTGTGCTCCGGGGCGCCGAAGGTCGGGGGCTCTCGGCCGATGCGCGCCGCGCGCAGGCGCCGTGACACGCGCGCGTGCTGCTCGCGATCGCAGACGGCGCTGAAGCCGGGCGCGTGGCGCGGCGCGTACGCAAGGGGCGTGCGAGGCGAGCCCCCGGCCGAGGCCACAGCGACGTTTCTTCCCATGTCGATCGCACCGAAATGCGCCTCGCAGCTGGCGGTCACGCGCGCGACGCGGCTCGCTGGCGGTCACGCGCACGCGACGCGGCTCGCGGCAGCCGCTCTGATCAGCTCGCGCGGTCAGACCAGTTGTCCACGTGGACAACGTCGCTGCTCTTCTCTGCCTTGTGGACGCGCGCGCTCTCGTCGAGTGCGCTCGCAGGGAGCTCGCGCGGCGGCGGCACTCGACGTTCGCCGCGCTGGTGCAGCCGGCCGCACGGATCAGCTGCGCGCGCGCGGCCGCTTTGCGTCGGACTTGTCGTCGGCGCGCGACTCGTGGCGCGCGGCTTCGGCGAGCAGCTCGGCCGCGTGGGCCTTGGCGCGCGCGGTCGCCTGGCCGCCCAGCATGCGCGCGAGCTCGTCCTTGCGCGCGGTGCCGGTGAGCCGGCGGACGTGGGTCTCGGTTCGGCCGGCGACCTCGGCTTTCTCGACGTGAAAGTGGTGGTCGGCGTACGCCGCGATCTGCGGGAGGTGGGTGACGCAGAGGACCTGGCGGTGATCGGCGACCGCGCGGATCTGGGCGCCCACGACCTGGGCGGTGGCGCCGCCGATGCCCGTGTCCACCTCGTCGAAGACGTAGGTCGCGACCTCTTCGGCCTGGCGGAGCGCGAGCTTGAGCGCGAGCATGATGCGCGAGAGCTCGCCGCCGGAGGCGACCTTGGTGAGCGCGCGGCGGTCTTCGCCCTTGTTCGACGCGAGCATCAGCTCGATGCGATCGGCGCCCGTCGGGCCGAGCGGGCGCGGCTCGACGACGACCGACAGCTTGGCCGCGGCCATGCCCAGCTCTGCCAGCGCAGCGCCGACCTCCTTTTCCAGGCGGC
>JAFAOG010000374.1 GCA_019237945.1 Deltaproteobacteria bacterium
CTAACGCCGCGAAATCGTGGCGCTCGCGCGTTGACCTGCGAGGACGCCGCCATATACTGCGCTCGCTTTGCAGCTACAGGCATACATGCCAGCTGGCCTGGCGATCGTCCTCGCGCTTGGCTTCACGGGGCTCTTCACTGCGCTCGCCGTGCTGGTCGGTCCCAAGGCTACGAACCCCGAGAAGCTCAAGCCGTTCGAGTGCGGCAGCGAGCCGATCGGAACTCCGCGAGGCCGCTACTCGGTCCGCTTCTACCAGGTAGCAATCCTGTTCCTGGTCTTCGACATCGAAGCTGCATTCATGTACCCGTGGGCGATCCTCTACAACCAGCTCTCGCACGGGCCGGGCGGCGTGGGTGTGAGCGTGTTCGGCTTCGCCGAGATGCTGGTGTTCGTCGCGATCCTCGTCGTGGCGCTCGCCTACGTCTGGAGAAAGAAGGCGATCGGATGGGAGTAGAGCTCACCACCACGCGTCTCGAAGATGCTGCCAAATGGGCGAAGCAGTCCATGCTCGAGAAGGGCAGCAACTGGGGACGTAAGTTCTCGCTGTTCACGTACCCGTTCGTCACCGCGTGCTGCGGCATGGAGTTCATGTCGGTCGCCGGTCCGAAGTACGACCTCGCGCGATTCGGCGCCGAGTTCCCGCGGTTCTCGCCGCGCCAGAGCGACCTGTTGATGGTCGTCGGCACGGTCACCGAGAAGCAGGGCCCGGCGGTCAAGCGCGTGTTCGACCAGATGGCCGAACCGAAGTGGGTGATGGCGTTCGGCGTGTGCGCGTCGAGCGGCGGCTTCTACCAGAACTATCACACGATGCCTGGCGTCGATCAGGTCATCCCCGTCGACGTCTACATCCCGGGATGCCCGCCGCGTCCCGAGCAGGTGCTCGACGGCATCATCATGCTGATGGACCGGATCCAGTCCGGCCGCGGTCACAGCCAGCTGCGCCTCAAGCGCGAAGAGCTGATCGCGAACGCTGGCTCCGAGGAGTAACCATGTCGCAGAAAGTCCTCGACGCGCTCCAGGCGAAGTTTCCCAACGCCGTCGAGCGCACGGCGAGCACGCACAAGGACGAGGTCGCGTGGATCAAGCGCGACAACCTCGTCGAGGTTGCGAAGTGGCTGCGCGATGACCCCGCGATGGCGTTCGACTCGCCGGTGTTCGTCACGTGCATCGACTGGCTCGACTGGAATCCGGTCGGCGTCCCGCCCGACGCGCGCTGGGACGAGTCCAAGCCGCGGTTCACGGTCGCGTATCAGCTGCGCTCGCTGACGCATCGCCATCGCATCCGTCTCGAGATCAACGTGCCCGAGAGCGATCCGCGGTGCCCGTCGCTCGCCGAGCTGTGGGCGGCGTTCAACTGGCAGGAGCGCGAAACGTTCGACATGTACGGCGTCCGCTTCGACGGCCATCCCGATCTTCGCCGCATCTACCTGTACGAGGAGTTCGTCGGGTATCCGCTGCGCAAGGACTATCCGAAGGAGAAGCGGCAGCCGCTCGTGCGCCGCGACGACCTCCCGATCAACCCGATCAAGGTGGAGCACAAGCCGTGAGCGACACCGCCACCCTCAAGCAGCTCGTCCTCGGCCGCAAGGACGTCCAGGATCTCAGCGACGCCGAGACCGAGCTGCCGCCGGACCTGATGACGGTCAACATGGGGCCGTCGCATCCCGCGATGCACGGCACCGTGCGCATCGTGCTGACCGTCGATGGCGAGAAGATCGTCAAGAGCGACGTCCAGCCCGGCTATCTGCATCGCTGCTTCGAGAAGGAGAGCGAGCACGCGACGTACACGCAGGTGTTCCCGTACACGGACCGCCTCAACTACGTCTCGCCGATGATCAACAACTGCGGCTGGGCGATGGCGGTCGAGAAGCTGATGGGCCTGACCGAGAAGCTGCCCAAGCGCGTCGAGTACATCCGCGTGATCGTCAGCGAGATGTCGCGGATCACCGATCACCTGACGTGCACCGGCGCCTCCGCGATGGAGCTCGGCGCGTTCACCGCATTCCTGTACTTCCTCAAGGCGCGCGAATGGCTCTACGAGCTGCTCGAGAAGGTCTCGGGCGCGCGCCTGACGCACAGCTACATCCGTGTCGGCGGCGTCTCGAAGGATCTGCCGCCCGGCTTCCACGACGACCTGACGCTCTGCCTCGACAAGATCGAAGGCGTGATCGTCGAAGTCGAGGCGATGCTCAACACGAACAAGATCTTCTACGACCGCATGGTCGGCGTCGGCGCGATGACGAAGGCCGATGCGATCGCGACCGGCTGCGTCGGCCCGATCGCGCGCTCGTGCGGCGTCGACTACGACGTCCGCCGCGACCACCCGTACTCGGTCTACAACGAGGTCGAGTTCGACGTGCCGCTCGGCACGACCGGCGACTGCTACGACCGGTTCCTCGTTCGCGTCGAGGAGATCAAGCAGTCGATCCGGATCCTGCGCCAGTGCCTCAAGCAGATCCCCGACGGTCCGACGATGGTCGATGACCCGCGCGTGTCGCTGCCGCCCAAGGCGGCCACGTACAACACGATCGAGTCGATGATCCGTCACTTCAAGCACATCATGGACGGCATCCGCGTCCCGCCGGGCGAGGCGTACTCGTTCGTCGAGGGCGGCAACGGCGAGCTCGGCTTCTTCATCGTCGCCGACGGCACCGGCCGTCCCTACAAGGCGTACGTGCGGTCGCCGTCGTTCGTGCACCTGTCGACGTCGTCGCAGCTGATTCAAGGCCACCTGATCGCGGACGTCGTGCCGATCTTCGGCATGATCAACATGATCGGCGGGGAGTGCGACAAGTAATGTCGGAGACCGTCACCCTCACGATCGACGGCCAGTCGGTCACTGTTCCCAAGGGCACGAATGTCCTCGAGGCCGCGCGCACGCTCGGGCTCGACATCTCGGCGTTCTGCTACCACCCGGGCCTCCCGGTCGTCGCGCAGTGCCGCCAGTGCCTGGTCTCGATCGAGAAGAATCCGAAGCTGCAGCCGAGCTGCCAGCAGGTCGTCGGCGACGGCATGGTCGTCCACACGACCGATCCGGCCTCGACGCTCGCGCGCAAGCAGCAGCTCGAGTTCACGCTCGTCAACCATCCGATCGATTGCCCGATCTGCGACAAGGCGGGCGAGTGCACGCTGCAGCGGCTGTACTTCGATCACGACAACGCTGACTCGCGCGTCGACACGCCGAAGGTCCACAAGGACAAGGCCGTCGACCTCGGACCGCACATCGTGCTCGATCAGGAGCGCTGCATCCTGTGCTCGCGCTGCATCCGCACGTGCGACGAGGTCGCGGGCCAGCACCAGCTCGAGTTCGCGTTCCGCGGCGATCACGAGGAGCTGACGACCGCGCCCGGCGAGCAGCTCGACAACCCGTACTCGCTGAACACCGTCGATGTGTGCCCGGTCGGCGCGCTGACGTCGAAGGACTTCCGGTTCACGATGCGCGCGTGGGAGCTCGAGGCGACGCCGAGCGTGTGCAATGGCTGCGCGACAGGCTGCAACGTCGAGATCCATCACAAGAACGGCCGCGCGTGGCGGCTCGTTCCGCGGCACAACCCGCAGGTCAACAAGTACTGGATGTGCGACGAGGGTCGGTTCACGTACCACTCGGCGCGCGAAGAGCGGCTCGCCGCGGCGACGGTCGACGGCCTGCCCGCGGGCTGGGATCGCGCGCTCGCATCGGCGGCGAAGCGGCTGGGCGTGTTCCTCAAGGATGCGTCTCAGGTCGGCGTCGTGCTGAGCGCGCTGCACACCAACGAGGACAACTTCGCGCTCGCGTCGCTCGCGAAGGCGTGGGGCGCCGGTCACGTGTACATCGCCGGCAAGCCGCCGGTGCCCGCGCGTGCCGATGGCCGCCTGCGCGTCGCCGACGTCAATCCGAACACGGCGGGCGTCAAGGCGATCGCCGAGGCGTTGGGCCTGTCCGCGACGCCCGCGTTCGAGCTCGGCACCACGCTGCCCGCGAACCTGCGCGCACTCGTCGTGCTCGGCGATGTGCTGCCGGGCCTGGATGCCGGGAAGCTGCGCGAGCTCGAGGTGATCTCGATCGCGGCGCACGAGCGGGGTCCGGTGCCGAGCGCGCGCGTCGCGCTGCCGGCCGCCGATTGGCTCGAGGTGTCGGGCACGATCACGAACGCTCAGGGCCTCGTGCAGCGCATGCACGCCGCGTTCGGGCCGCCCGGTCAGGCGATCCCGGCCTGGGAGGCGGTCGTCCGGCTCGCGCACGCGACGGGCGTCAAGCTCGCGTGGACGCATCCGCGCGAGGTGTTCAAGGACATGACCGCGGCGGTCGCGCCGTGGAAGGAGCTCGTGTGGGCGCGTGAAGCGCGTCCGCTCGCGCTGCGCTTTGCAGGGAGCCGAGGCTGATGCCGAGCATCTGGCAGATTCTCGATTTTCCGGCCGTCAAGTGGCTGTTCCTCGTGCTCGCGCTCGTGATGCCGCTCGCGTCGCTGCTGACGTGGGCCGAGCGTCGCCAGAGCGCGATGATGCAGGACCGGCTCGGTCCGAACCGCGCCAACATCGGCCCGATCAAGCTCAAGGGCATCCTGCACTTCGTCGCCGACGCCTTGAAGATGATCTTCAAGGAGGACTTCATCCCCGCGAACGTCCACAAGGGCCTGTTCGCGCTCGCGCCGGTGCTCGCGCTCGCGCCCGTCTTGATCGCGTTCGCGATCATCCCGTTCGGGCCGACGATCTATCCGCACCACGCGCTGACCGTCCTGCACCCCGGTGAGCTCGCGATCGATCCGAATGCACCTGCGTTCGCCGATGCGATCCGCCTGCAGATCTTCTCGGTCGACTACGGCCTGATCTTCTACTTCGCGGTGCTCACGCTCGCGAACTACGGCGGCACGATCGCCGGCTGGGCCTCGTACAACAAGTGGGCGCTGCTCGGCGGCCTGCGCAGCTCGTCGCAGATGATGAGCTACGAGGTCGCGATGGGCCTGTCGCTGATGGGCGCGTTCCTCGTCACGGGCACGCTCGAGCCGGGCGCGATCGTCGAGCACGGTGCGTCGGCGAGCCTGCCGGCCGCGAACCCGTTCAACTGGCTCTGGCTGTGGCAGCCGGTCGGCCTCGTGCTGTTCTTCACCGCCGCGATCGCGGAGACCAAGCGCGCGCCGTTCGACATCCCGGAAGGCGAGCCCGAGATCATCGGCTACTTCGTCGAGTACTCCGGCATTCGCTGGGGCATGTTCTTCCTCGCCGAGTTCATCGAGATCGTGTTCATCAGCGCGGTGATCGCGAGCGTGTTCTTCGGCGGCTGGCAGGTCCCGTTCCTCGATGCCGACGGCTTCCGCATCTCGTCGCTCGGCTGGGCGCTCTACCTGCCGCACATCGTCGTCGTCCTGCTGCAGTTCGGCGCGTTCGGCCTCAAGGTCGTGCTGCTCTGCATGTTCCAGCTGCTCATCCGCTGGACGCTGCCGCGCTTCCGCGCCGACCAGCTGATGAACCTCGGCTGGAAGCTGCTGCTGCCGCTCTCGCTTGCCAACATCATGGTCACCGCGTTGATCAAGCTCATCTTCATGGGGAGCTGACATGTCCGCTGCGCATCACGAAGAAGAAACCGTTACCGAGGGGCCCAAGGTCCTCGCGACGCGCGGACGCGTACGCACCGTCCAGGTCGTGCGTCCCAACCCGCATGACACGAGCTTCCTCGCGGCCACCGCGACGGGTCTCGGCATCACGCTCAAGCACTTCGCTCGCAACCTGTTCCTGCCGCTGCGCAGCGCCAAGTCGCGCGCGAAGGCGGGCGCGCCGGTCGACGAGTCGTGGAAGAACGAGATCGAGACCGTCCAGTACCCCGACGAGAAGGTCACGTATCCGGAGCGCTTCCGCGGCCTCCACCGGCTGACGCTGCGCGAAGACGGCGCCGTTCGCTGCGTCGCGTGCATGTGCTGCCCGACGGTGTGCCCCGCGCACTGCATCACGATCGTCCCCGAGGAGAGCAACTCGAAGTCGATCGAGAAGCGGCCCGCGATCTTCGAGATCGACGAGCTGCGCTGTGTCGTGTGCGGCCTGTGCGTCGAGGCGTGCCCGTGCGATGCGATTCGCATGGACACCGGCGTGCACGCGCATCCGGTCGAGGATCGCGCCGATGCGATCGAGAATCGCGAGTCGCTTCTCGGCCGCGGCGTGCGCTCGATCGCGCACCAGGGTGGCGAGGGTCCGGACTGGCGCGCGACCGCTGCGGAGAAGTCGCCGAGCGGCGACGTCAATCGCTGATCACGTCGCCGATCAAGCACGATGTGAATGACGCCGCGCGCGATCGCAAACGTGATCGCGTCCGCGTTTTTCCCATTGACGGATTCGAGCGCGCTGCGTAGCTTTGAATTGAGCCCGACGGTCTGATGCGAGACCCGAGGCAAATCTGTCTCCTACAATTGCTATCCAGGGATCTGCCTCTGTTCCGGGAGTGCACGCCCGCTCGTCGGGAAGCCCGAAGGATTACGCGGAGCCCACCTACGTCAAACGTAGGGGGTAGAGCGCCTCACGGTCGGACGGTCGTGCTCATTTTGGGGTCCAACGGTTAACACCGCTGGGCCCCAACCTCTTTTCGGTGACCGGATCCGGACGCGCTGCGCGCAAGCCTTTTCGCGCCTCGCGCGTTACGCTGGTCAGAGGTGGAGGAACGCAGAACTGCGGTAACAGCGGCGACCGACGCGGTCTCGCTGGCGAAAGGCCCCTCCCCCGGCACGGTCATCGCGGGCAAGTACGAGGTCGAGTCGACGCTCGGCTTTGGCGGCATGGGCCTGGTCCTCGCCGCCCGCCATCTCCAGCTGGACGAGCGCGTCGCGATCAAGCTGTTGCGCGACGATATCGACCTCCCTCCGGATCACGTCGAGCGGTTCATCCGCGAAGCCCAGGCCGCGGCGCGCCTCAAGTCCGAGCACGTCGCGCGCGTCGATGACGTCGGCACACTCCCGGACGGCAAGCCGTTCATGGTGATGGAGCTGCTCGAGGGCTACGACCTCGGGCGCCTGCTCCAGGACAACGGCATCGTGCCGCGTGCCTACGCGGTCGACCTGATCCTCCAGGTCTGCGACGCGCTCGCCGAAGCGCACGCGAACGGCATCGTCCATCGCGACATCAAGCCGACAAACCTCTTCGTCACCTCGCGACGCGACGGCTCGCCGCTCGTCAAGGTCCTCGACTTCGGCATCTCGAAGGCCGCGTCTTCCGACCTCTCGCTGACCCAGACCTCCTCGATGCTCGGCACGCCCGCGTACATGAGCCCGGAGCAGATGCGCTCCGCGCGCCTCGCCGACGCCCGCTCCGACATCTGGAGCCTCGGAACCGTGCTCTACGAGATGGTCGAAGGCCGCACGCCGTTCGAGGCGTCGAACTTCGCCGAGCTCTGCGTCGCCGTCGCGACCGAAGATCCGCGCGCGCTCGTCCACGCTCCCGAGCTGATGCCAGTCCTCGTCCACGCGCTCACCAAGACGCCCGACGCGCGCTTCCCCTCGATCGCCGAATTCGCCGACGCGCTCGCGCCGTACTCGACCGACGCACAGCGCGCAAACCGCCAGGTCAACCGCATCTTCCGCCTGCTCGGCAAGCAACCGCCGCACCCGGGCGCGCGCGACTCGACACCCGCGATCGTCAACATCCGCGACTCGAGCAACATGGGCGCGCCGCTCGCGACAACCGGCCGCGATTCGTCGCGTCGCATTCAGCGGCCGCACACGTTCACCGCGGAAGAAGTCTCGACGGTCGCGAACGCCGCGCCGACGTTCGCATCGATCCGGCCGCGCCGCCGCTGGCTGCTCCCGGTCGCATTCGGCCTGCTCGCCGCCGGCGCGGCAATCGCGGTGATCGTGGCCACGAGCGGCACCGACGACACGCCGTCGAACGGCTCGGCCGCCGCGGTCGCGACCGGCTCGGCCCCCGCGCTCGCGACCGGCTCGGCCACCGCGCTCGCGACCGGCTCCGACAGCGCGGCCGGCACCGACGACGTGCGCGCCGGCTCCGCGGCAACGGGCTCGGCACCGATCGCCGGCTCCGATGCAACGACGACGCACGCCGGCTCCGACGCCACCGCGACGCACGCCGGCTCGGATGCAACGACGACGCACGCCGGCTCCGACGTCACCGCGGCTCACGCCGGCTCCGACGACGCGACGCTTCACCGCCCACCGACCCACCGCCCGCCGCCGCCGCGCCCGCCGGTGCACCGGCCGCCGCCGCCGACGCATCGCCCGCCGCCGACGCACGAAGGCTCGGCCGCGCCGCAGGCGACGCCACCACCGCCGCCGAAGCCGAAATGCGATCCGTTCGCGAACCCGAAGGGCTGCCCGCGCGACAACGGCCTCGAGCACCCGTAGCGCGCTACGCTGGAGGCATGGACGATTGGACGGTCGACGGCGCGCGTTGACGATCCACGGACGCGGCCGGTCGCACGCCGCGCGGCGGCGCGTACTAATCTCCCCGCCCGAAAATCGATACGAATCGCGATTCGAATCGGCATTCGTATCGAATTGCTGCCCCTACCGTAGGCCCACAGCCGCCGCGATGGCGACCTCGATGTAGTCAGTCGCCGCAGTAGCGGCCCGAGCCGACCGGCGGACAGCCGTGGAGCGCGAGCACGTCCATCGTCATCGCGACGCCGATGTGGATCAGCACGCCGCCCCAGATCGACTTCGTGCGCATCGCGAGCGTGCCGAGGATCAGGCCGGCGCCGATCGCGCCGAGGGTCTCGGGGAGCGGCTTGCCGTAGTGGATCATGCAGTAGGGGACGATCATCACGAAGATCGCGTTCGCGCCGAGCGCGCGGCGGAGCCCGTTGAGGATGAAGCCGCGGAAGAAGAATTCGAGCGAGACGAACTGCGCGGCGTAGAGGCCTTCCCAGGCCCAGAGGTCGAACGAGGAGCGGTTCGCGAGGCGATAGAACGGGTAGGTGTGGCGGAAGGCGTCCGTCTTGGACGCTGCGATCACCGCCGGCGAGATGAGCGCGAACAGGACGACGTAGATCCACAGGTGGCTGAAGAAGCCGCGCAGCGAGACGTGGCAGTCGCGGATCCGCAGCGGCGCGGGCGTCGTGATGCGGTACGCGCGCCGCACGAGCGGCACGAGCAGCATGACGATGCACGGGATGACCACGTAGCCGAACACGCGCCACCCGGACCACCAGGCGAATGCTTCGAGCTCGAAGTACTTGTTGGTGCCCGAGGGTGGCCAGTGCAGCTCGAAGTAGCCGCGATC
>JAFAOG010000247.1 GCA_019237945.1 Deltaproteobacteria bacterium
CCCGCCATCGAGCACCTGCATCAGCGCCTCCGGGAACATGTCCGTGAAGTCCTTCCAGTCGCCGAGCTCTTCGAGCTTGGGGTCGCTGAACGGGTCGGCGCTGCGATAGCTGTGCTGATCGGTGATGAAGAGGTCGAGGTGCTTTCCCCAGCGCAGCGCCCGATACGCCTTGAGGCTGTTGATCGCGATCAGGTTGTTCGGCTCGGTGCCGAGGCCGGTGTCGTCGAACGCGTCGATCTTGACGTTCTTGACGGCGGGCGGGCCGAACTCGTCGAGCGATCCGCTCGGTGCCTTGACGCGCGCGGGCAGGTACTCGAACCAGGCCTGATTCGCGGCGACCTTCACGGTCTGGCCCGGCTGCTCGAACCCCGGCGCCTTCACGATGCTCTGGAAGCCGATCCACGAGAACTCGTGGTTGTCCCAGATCGCGACGAACGGCCAGCGCGCGCGCGCGTCCTGCAGATCGGGGTCGTGGAGGTAACCCTTGTAGATGTTGCGGTACCCCTCGAGCGTCAGCGGGATGTGGAACTTTTTCCCGATCGTGTGGCCGTCGGGAATGCGCGCGACCTCGTAGACCGTGCGGCCGTAGCGGGTCTTCAGCTCCTCGGGGTACTCGACGACCTCGTAGATGAAGTCACCGAGGTGGAGCACGAAGTGCAGCTGGTCCGCGGGCGCCGCGCGCTCGTCCTCGAAGATCATCCGGCGATACGCGTTGAGCTTGCCCTCGTTGACGTCCTGACAGCTGACGAACGCGAACGTGAACGCGCGCGGATCGTCGGCGGCGGGCGCCGTCATCGTTCGGCCGATGCGGCTGCCATTGCCCTCCGCATCCGTGAACCGGTACCAGTAGACGTGTGCGGGCAGAAGGCCGGCGACGAGCACGCGCGTCGTCCAGTCCGAGGCGGCGGAGACGGTCGCGGGCGCATGCGCGATCACGTGCTGGAACGCCTCGTCCTCGGCGACCTCGACGGTCAGCACGTGCTTGTCCCCGTGCTCGTAGGGACGGCGCGTCCACAGGATCACGCTCTGCGGATCCGGATCGCCCGACGCGACGCCTTCGGGATAGAAATCGCGCCGCTCGCGCCAGCTCGTGCGGGACCGGCGGGCGGCTCCGCTGCACGCGAGCGATGCGCCGAGCATCGCGGCAGCCTGCATGAAGTCGCGGCGACTGAGGGCCATGTTCTCGTCGGTAACACACGACAAGCCAATGCCCGATGCGACGCACTGTGCACGCGCGGTACGTCGATCGATACGATTCGGCGAGTGTTGGCGCTAATCGCCGCGCAGCGCCGACTGCACCGCCGACGGAGCGGGCAGCTTCGCGTCCCGGAATGCACGCGCCATCGCGATCGCGCTGCCGTAGCCGACGAGCCGCGCAACCTCGGCGACCGTCCCGCCCGGCGCCGACAGCAGCAGCGCCGCCATCCGCAGCCGCAGCACGATCATCGCATCGCGATAGCCATCGCCGAGCCCGAACGTGCTCGCGAGCTCCTTCGCATCGCGCCCGACCTGCCGCAGCGACAGCCCGAGCGCGCTCGCGATCTGCTTGATCGACATCGTCGCGCCGTACTCGTGATAGAGCGGCTCGATCGCGCTCCAGAACCGGCGCAATCGCTCGGGCTCCTCGAGCGTGATCGCGATCGGCGCGACCAGCGGCTCGAGCGCCTTCAGCAGCGCGGCCAGCACGGCGGCCGAGGTCGGCGTCGCGACGAGCGCCCTCGCCTGCTCCCACGCCGTGATCGCGACCGGCCCGTGCGACAGCCCGATCGGCGCGCGCAGCAGCTTGTCCTCGACGCGCAGCTGGATCACGGTGACGCGCGGTCCGTCGGTGCGAAACGTCTGCGACGCCGGACCGACGCGCTCGACCTCGTCATCGCCGAGCACGAACGCGGCCGGTGCCTGGTGCACCGCGCTCTCGCGAACAAGCCGCCCCTCGACGAGCAGGAACACGTGGCCGACGCGCTCGGGCTTGCCCGCCGCGGCCGCCGCGAAGCGCGTATCGAACGCGAGCTGATCGCGGACGACAACCGTGCCGCGGACCGCGCGCTCGAGCAGCAGAGCCGAACGGACGCCCCCGGCGCCGATCCGGACCTCGCTGGTCGCAACGAGCACGCCCCATCGTATCGCAGACTGGAGTGCAGCGAGCCCCGAGAGGCTGTCCTGATAGACTCGCGGCAGTGAGTGACGACGACCTCCGCTGGCGCCTTGGCACGCGCCACACCGGCCACGACTACAAGATCTTCCGGACCGAGCTCGTCGAGGCGACGCACCCGCGCGTCGACCACACGAAGATGTTCTCGCTGATCACCGCGGTCGACTGGGTCAACGTGCTCGCGCTGACGAGCGACCGCCAGGTCGTGCTGCTCAAGCAGTACCGGCCCGGCATCGACCGCGTGTGCCTCGAGATCCCGGGCGGCATGATCGATCCGGGCGAGGATGCCGTGCAGGCGGCGGTGCGCGAGCTCCGCGAGGAGACCGGCTACGGCGGCGGCAAGGCCGAGCTACTCGCGTCGGTCGCGCCGAACCCGGCGATCCAGAACAACCTGCTGCACACCGTGCTCGTCAGCGACGTCGAGAAGCTCGAGGATCCGAAGCCCGAGGGCGACGAGATCCTCGACGTGTTCACGCTGCCGCTGACCGAGCTGCGCGAGCGACTGGTGCGCGGCGAGATCGAGCACGCGCTCGTCGTCGTCGCGTTCGGGCACCTCGCATTCCGCCATCACCTGCCGTGAGGGCCAGATGCGAGGCCGGCGCACCGAGCACGCGCACGGGCCAGCTCGCTCGGCCGCGATGCACGCTCGGCCGCCTGCAGCGCCAGCTTCGCGTACGCGGCCGCATCCGCCTGCGCCCCGCCCGCCGCGAGCAGATCGGCGGCGACGCCCGCCGCGGGCGCGAGCAGCACCGGCGCATCCGATGCCTGGAGCTGCGTGAACGCGGTCGCCAGCGCGGAGGCATCGCCGTCGAGCGCGAGGCGCACGATCGCCTCGACGACATCGCCGAGCGCGCCGTCGCCGCCTTCGCCCATCTTCCCGACGAGCGACGTCAGCACCGCGCCGTGCTCGCGCGCCGCCTGCCAGCCACCGCGACCGAGCTCGATCAGCGCCGCGCGGGCACGCAGCTGGGCGACCTGCCAGTGCACGCCGCGCTGTTCCGCGAGCGCGATTGCACGCGCGAGCAGTGTCAGCGCCGCCGCATCGTCGCCCTCGTAGTGATGGACGAGCGCGAGCGCGAACGGCAGCTCGACGACCTCGGCGCGCGTGTCGCGCAGCAGGGCGGCGGCCTCGGCGGCAAGCCGCTCGACCTCGGGGATATCGCGCTCGAGCAGCGCGAGGCACTGCGCGGAGAACGCGAGCGCCTGGGCGCGTGCGGTGGGATCCGCGTCGCGGGCGCGCTCGGCGGCATGGATCGAGTCCTCGCGCGCGCTGTCGAAGTCGTTCGAGCGGAAGTGGAGATGCGAGAGCACGTTGTAGCCGCGGGCCGCCTCGGCGTGACAGCCGGCGGCCTGCGCGTCGAGCACGGCTCGCTCGAGCGCGCGCGTCAGCTCCGCGATGTGCCGGCCGTCGAGATCGCCGAGGTGCGCGACCGAGAGCAGCTCGATCTGCAGCCGGATCCGCGCCTCGCCCGACAGTCGCACGACGTGCGTCAGTCCACGCCGCGCATGCACGGCCGCCTCCTCGGGCGCGAACAGCCGCAAGCAACGGCGACCGGCGGTGACGCAGGCGTCGGCGCACAACGCGCTGTCACCGCCGAGACCCGCGTGATGCGCGACCTCGACGGCATGCTCGCCGTCCGGATCGGGCAGCGCGGCGAGCACGCGTGCGATCTGCAGGTGGAGCAGGCGCTTGTGGGCCTGCGAGATCCGCGCGTAGGCGGCGCCGCGGATCAGATCGTGCGCGAAGTCCCACGCGTCGTCCGTGCCGCGCAGCAGCGCGCGTTGCTCGAGCTCGCCGATCGCGCGCGCGAGGTCGGTCAGCGAGATGCCAGTGATCGCGGCGAGCGTGTCGGCCGTGAACGCGCGCCCGAGCGCGGCGGCCCACGGCACGAGATCGCGCGCGATGCCCGCGACGAGATCGAGACGGTCGCCGATCAGCGCATCGAGCGAATCCCAGCGCGTCTCGCCGCGAGCGAGCGCCCGCGCGATCTCGACCGCGAACAACGGATGCCCGCCGCTCTCCGCGTACACGCGATCCGCGGCGACGCCCGGCGCATAGGCCTCCGCCAGCGCGGCAGTCTCGACGGCGCTGAGCGGCGACAGCCCGATCTGCTCGAGCAGCTGCTCGCGCGTCATGCCGCGAACGAGCCGCAGCGCCGCCGGGTGATCGGCGAGCTCGCCCGGCCGCGCCGCACACGCGATCCGCACGCCCGCGCGCGCGAGGTAGTGCGTCAACGCGGTCGAGGCCTCGTCGAGCCACTGCACGTCGTCGAGCACGACGACCGCATCGCCGACGCGCGCACGCACCGCCTCGAAGAGCGTCGCGCGATCGCCGTCGGTCGGCAGCGTCATCTCCAGCGCGTCGAGCCACGCTCCGAACGGCCGCACGAGCTCCGCCTCGACGCCTCGCCCCCGCACGACCCGCGGGGCCCGCGCCGCCACCTCGTCGAGCAGCCGTGTCTTGCCGATGCCCGGCTCGCCGAGCAGCATCACGGCGCGCGCGCCGTTGCCTTCGAGCCATCGCGAGAGCGCGGCGAGCTCCGCGGCGCGCCCGACGAGCGGCGTCCTCGCGATCGCAACGGTCGCCGGCACCGGCTCCGGTGCCGCAACGGTCGCCGCGCCGATCGCGATGCGCATCCGTTCGAGGTCACGCGACGGCCCGCGGCCGAGCTCGCGCTGCAACAGGCGCGTGCAGCTGTCGAGCTGCGCCCGTGCCTCCGTCTTGCGGCCGAGCTCGACGAGCGCGCCGATCACGGCCGCGTGCGCCGGCTCGCTCAGCGGATCGAGCGCGACCCATTGCCGTGCGAAGCCGAGCTGCTCCTCGGCGCGACCACCGCGCGCAGCTAGCTCGGCAAGCAGCGCCGTGCCATGCCTGCGCACACGCTCGCGCTCGCCGCGCAGCCACTCGTCCCACCGGAAGCAATCCGCGAGGTCGAGCCCCTCGAGGAGATCGCCGCGCAAATGCGCCGCCGCCGCTTGCAGCGCACCGGTTGCCGATCGCGGGCTCGCCTCGCGCACGATCGCGAGATCGATGCTCGCCTCGCCGAGCGCCACCGCCTCGCGATCCGCGACGACGTCGACGAGCGGCCGCAGCTTCGTCAGGCTCCACCGCAGCGCGGCTCGCGGATCATCGGGGCCGTCCCACAACAGCGAGCACAATCGCTCGCGCGGCTGCGCGACGCGGGTCACCGCCAGGTAGCCGAGCAACGCGCGCGTCTTCTTCGACGCGGGCAGCGCCATCGGCTTGCCGTCGCGAAGCACCGCGAGCTGCCCGACCACCCGGATCTCGACCACGGCTCGACTACATCACGGGCGTGCTTCGAGCACGAGGTTGAACGGCGTCTCGGTCGCGCGCCGGAACGCCTTGAACCCACCGGCCGTGACGACCTCGCGCAGCTTCGCCTCGCCGGCCTGCGCGCCGAGCGCCGGTCCGCCATGCGACAGCGAGTGCGGCACGCACAGCATCGTCGACGCCGAATAGAACACGCGCCCGACCGGGTTGTGGTTCTGCTCGGGGCGGTCCCCCGCAAACGGCTCGACGATCAGCCACGTGCCATCGCTCGCAACCGCCTCGCGCGCGCGCTTCGCGGCCCCGACGGGATCCTCGAGGTCGTGCAGGCAATCGAAGTGCGCGACGAGGTCGTAGCCCTCGCCCGGGAAGTCGGTCGCCTTCGCCACCTCGAAGTGCACGCGGTCCGCAACGCCCGCCTCCTTTGCGCGCTGCCGCGCCAGCTCGATGGAGCCCGCGTGGTAGTCGAAGCCCCAGAAGTGCGAGCGCGGATATGCCTTCGCCATGATGATCGTCGACGCGCCGACGCCACAGCCGACATCGGCCACGCGCGCGCCGCGCTCGAGCTTCGCCGTCACGCCGTTGAGCGCCGGCAGCCACGCCTGGATCAAGTTGCCGAGGTAACCCGACCGGAAGAACCGCTCGGTCCCCTCGAACAGACACGGATGCTGATGGCCCCACTCGAGGCCCGCGCCCGTCTTGAAGTTCGCGGCGATCTTCGACTCCGCCGCCCACATCGCGGCCGTCACCTGGAACAGCCCCGGCACGAACGCCGGGCTCTCGGGATTCGCGAGCGCCTCCGCCGCCTCGGGCGGCAGCAAGTACGTCTTCGTCTCGGTGCAGTACTGGATGTAGCCGCTCGCCGCCATCGCGTTGAGCCACTCGCGAACGTAGCGCTCCGTCGTCTCGGTGCGCTTCGCGAGCTCCGCCGGCGATACCGGCTGGCCGGCCTTCGCCATCGCCCGCCACAGTCCGAGCCGGTCGCCGAGCACGACCAGCGCCGCGCTCATCGCGGATCCGACATCACCAACAACCTTGCCCAGTAGCTCGTGCAGCTTGTTCTCGTCGATCATGGTTGCCTCCATGTCGACACCCTGCGGCCCCACCGTTGGAGCCAGCGTTGGAACGAGCGTGGTTACTTGGATTCAGCTTTGAGCAGGCAGAACGAGTCGTGCGCGAGCACGATCAAGTGCTTGGTCTCCTTCGAGATTCCCGTATCGGCCCCCGCGCCCGCCTTCGCGCTATCGCCGGCCTGCTCGACCTCGACGATCAGCTCGCGCCGCGTCGCCGCATCGGCGCCCGCAAACGCCGCGTTGAGCTTCTTCGCCTTCGCCGCAAATTCGTCGACGACCGCCGCGAGCACCGGCGACGCGCCCCGGTCCTCCCGCACCGCCGCTGCTGCCCGATCCGCGTGCCGCCCGATCACCGCCAGCTTGCTCTCGACGCTTTCCATGCGCGCGAGCCTAGCGCAGGATCGGGGCGTGCCGACCACCGTCCTCGTCGAATACACGTACGAAGCTCCGCTCGACGACGCCGCCGTCGACGCGATGGTCGCCAAGCTCAAGCGCTGCTTCGAGATCGCGGAGGTCACCTGGCGGAGCTGCTATTTGTCGCTCGATCGCAAGACGCAGATCGGCGTGTTCGAGGCGCCCGACGCGCACACGGTGCAGTCCGCACATCGCATGCTCGGCATCGAGTTCGTGCGCAGCTGGCCAATGCAGCGCGTGTTCTAGAGTAGCATCCGGCCCATGCCGCCGAAGACTTCCTGCCCCGTCACCCTGACGCAGTTCATGGAGAAGGCCGAGCCGCTCAAGGTCGTGATCAACGGCCAGGAGATGCTCGCCGAGGTCAAGCAGTTCTCGACCGGCAGCTTCGGCTGGTACATGAACGGCAAGACCGTCGTGTCGATCGATGGCAAGGCCGTCAGCGTCCAGATCGGCATGAACATGACCGTCGTCGGCAGCAAGGACGCCGAGCGCTAGTGGTAAAACGCCGGGCGTCATGACCAGCACACGCATCGCGCAGGTCCTCGCCGGCGAAGTTCCGGTCGGTTCGAAGGTCACCATCGAGGGCTGGGTCCGGACGCGCCGCGACTCGAAGGCCGGTCTCTCGTTTCTCGCGATTCACGACGGCAGCTGTCACGAGCCGCTGCAGGTCGTCGCGCCGCAGGAGCTGTCGAACTACACCAGCGACGTCCTGCGCATCACCAGTGGCTGCGCCGTGCGCGCCGTCGGCGAGCTCGTGGCTTCGCAGGGCAAGGGCCAGAGCGTCGAGCTGCGCGCCGATTCGATCGAGGTCGTCGGCTGGGTCGACGATCCGGATCACTATCCGATGCAGCCGAAGCGGCACACGATGGAGTACCTGCGCGAGGTCGCCCACCTGCGGCCGCGCACGAACATCATCGGCTCGGTGACCCGTGTGCGGCACGCGCTCGCGATGGCCGTGCACCGCTTCTTCCACGAGCACGGCTTCTTCTGGATCCACACGCCGATCATCACGGCGAGCGACGCCGAGGGCGCGGGCCAGATGTTCCGCGTGTCGACGCTCGACCTCGCGAACCTGCCGCGCACGCCCGACGGCAAGATCGACTGGGACAAGGACTTCTTCGGCAAGGAAGCGCGCCTGACGGTGTCGGGTCAGCTCAACGTCGAGACGTACTGCATGGCGATGTCGCGCGTGTACACGTTCGGCCCGACGTTCCGCGCCGAGAACTCGAACACGCGCCGTCACCTCGCCGAGTTCTGGATGATCGAGCCCGAGATCGCGTTTGCCGACCTCGCCGCCGACGCCGACCTCGCCGAGGCGTTCCTCAAGTACATCTTCAAGGCGCTGCTCGCCGAGCGCAAAGACGACATGGCGTTCTTCGAGAAGTTCGTCGACAAGGACTGCGTCAACCGGCTCGGCGCGCTCGTCGAGTCGAAGTTCGCGCGCATGGACTACACCGACGCGGTGAAAGAGCTGGAGAAGTCCGGAGAGAAGTTCGAGTTCCCCGTGAAGTGGGGCATGGACCTCCAGAGCGAGCACGAAAAGTTCCTCACCGAGAAGGTCTGCAAGGGCCCGGTCGCGGTGATCAACTACCCGAAGGACATCAAGGCGTTCTACATGCGCCAGAACGACGACGGAAAGACCGTCGCCGCGATGGACGTGCTCGCGCCCGGCATCGGCGAGATCATCGGCGGCAGCCAGCGCGAGGAGCGCCTCGACGTCCTCGATCGCCGCATCGCGGAGATGGGTCTCCACGCCGCCGACTACAACTGGTATCGCGACCTCCGCCGCTACGGCACCGTGCCGCACGCCGGCTTCGGCCTCGGCTTCGAGCGCGCGATCATCTACGCGACGGGCATCGAGAACATCCGCGACGTGATCCCGTTCCCGCGTGCGCCGCGCCAGGCCGAGTTCTAGTGGCGGAGTGGGTCTTCGCGGCGGAGCGCTATTACGTCGCGCTCGCGATGAAGCAACCGGCGACGCTCGATCTGTCGCGCGCGCAGCATGCGGCCGCCGCCGGTGCCGTTGCGTCGCGCTATCTCGCGATCGGAACGCCGCGCTCGCTCGCCGTGATCGGCGACGGTCCGCTCTCGATCGAAGCGCACGCGACGTGGTTCAAGCCGACCGACCTGCGCTCGACGACGGGTCTGCCCGGCACGCGCCAGGTGCCGCTCGCGGAGGCGCTGACCGCCGACATCGTGTGCATCCACGAGCCGCTGCACATCGGGCCCGGTCAGCTGCGCCGCGGCACGCACGTCAACGCGCTCGCGGCCGTGACGATCGATCCGGAGGTCGTGCTGCAGCGCTACGACGAGACGACCGACCTGCCGGCGCTGGCGGCGGGACTTGTCGACGGCCGCGTGCTCGACGAGCTGACGCTGTTCGCGCTAGCCTCGCGCGCATGACCCTGTTCGATCTGACTGTCCCCCAGCTCCAGAAGATGCTGCGCAACGTCGATGCGTGGCTCGTCGCCGCCGAGAAGCACGCCGCGGCGAAGAAGTTCCCCGTCGAGAACCTGCTCGGCGCGCGGCTCGCGCCCGATCAGTTCACGCTCGTCCGCCAGATCCAGACCGTCTGCGACAACGCGAAGTTTCTGCCGTGCCGCCTCGCGGGCAAGGAGTGGCCGAAGCACGAGGACAACGAGACGACGTTCGAGCAGCTCCACGCGCGCATCGCGGCGGTGCAGAGCTACCTCGAGACGTTCAAGCCGGCGGACTTCGAAGGCGCCGACGCGCGCAAGATCACGCTGCCGTGGACGGAGGGCAAGTGGATGACGGCGAGTGAGTACGTGATCCAGTTCGCGCTGCCGAACTTCTACTTCCACGTCGTCGTCGCGTACGAGATCCTCCGCCACAACGGCGTCGAGCTCGGCAAGCGCGAGTACATCGGCGGCATCCCGCTCAAGGCGTGACTTACCAGCTCGCCTGCGTGTTCTTGATGAACTCGTACGGGTAGCCGAGCTCGAACGTGCTCGCCTGATCGAGGATCTCGACGTGACGCGCCGCGAGCTCGAGCTCGGCGCCGGCGAGGTTCTGCTCGAGCTGCGCGATCGTGCGCGCGCCGAAGATCACGCTCGTCACCTGCGGCTTCGCGAGCAGCCACGCGAGCGAGACAGCGGCGGGCGTCGAGCCGACCTCCGAGGCGACGGCGCGGACGGCATCGAGGACCTTCCAGTTGCGCTCGCTGTCGTAGCGCGCGAAGCGCTCGGGCTTGGCGCCGAGGCGGGCGTCGCCGGCGGGGGGCTTGCCGCGCTCGAACTTGCCGGTGAGGAAGCCACCCGCGAGCGGCGACCACGGCAGGATGCCGAGGCCTTCGGTGCGACACAGCGGAATGTGCTCGCGCTCGAGGTCGCGCACGATCAGCGAGTACTGCGCCTGCAACGTGACGAACTTCGCCCAGCTGTTCGTCTTCGACAGCCACAGCGAATTCATCAGGCGGTAGGCCGCGTAGTTCGAGCAGCCGATGTACTGGACCTTGCCCGCGGAGACGAGGTCGTCGAGCGCGCGCAGCGTCTCGTCCTCGGGCACCGTGATGTCCTGCATGTGGATCTGATAGAGGTCGATGCGATCGGTCTTGAGCCGGCGCAGCGAGTCCTCGCAGCACTTGGTGATCCGGTAGCGCGACGCGCCGGAGCGGTTCGCGCCCTCGCCCATCGTGAAGCGGAACTTCGTGGCGAGCACGATGCGGTCGCGGGTGCCGCGCGCGACGAGCCAGTTGCCGAGCACGCGCTCGGAGAGGCCGTCCTGGCCGTAGACGTCGGCGGTGTCGATGAAGTTGATGCCGGCCGCGAGCGCGCGGTCGAGCACGGCGTGGGCGGTCGCCTCGTCGGAGCCGACCTTGTGCATGAACGACTTTTCGTCGGCCTCGCCGAACGTCATGCCGCCGAGGCAAAGGCTCGAAACCTTGACGCCTGCCGCTCCGAGATTTCGATATTTCATGCGCGGGACCCTACCGTGACCGAATCCTGACCGTCCATCGGCTAGGGTGCCGGCGTGACCGCAGTCGAAGAAGCGCAGTCGGCCGGCTGGCGCCACGTGTACTTCAACGCGTTGACCCTGCCCTTCTGGGGAGTTCACGCGCTCGCCGTCATCGGTATCGCGATCACCGGGTTCTCGTGGGCGGGAGTTGCGTGGGCGCTCGCGCTGTACGTCCCGCGCATGTTCTTCGTCACCGGCGCGTATCACCGCTACTTCTCGCACCGCAGCTACAAGACGTCGCGGTGGTTTCAATTCGTGCTCGCGCTCG
>JAFAOG010000367.1 GCA_019237945.1 Deltaproteobacteria bacterium
CAGCTTCATCACGTGCACGGGATTGAAGAAGTGCATCCCGACGAGGCGGCTCGAATCCGCCAGGTCGTTCGCGATCTCGGCGACCGGCAGCGAGCTCGTGTTCGTGGCGAACAGCGCATGCGCCGGCGCCTCCTTCTCGACCACCGCAAAGATCTCGCGCTTCAGATCGAGTTGCTCGGGCACCGCCTCGATCACGCAGTCCGTCCCCTGACACGCCGGCACCAGCGACTCGAATGCCGACACGCGACTCACGGCGGCATCACGCTGATCCGCGCTCACCTTCCCGAGCTCGACGCCCTTGTCGAGGTTCTTGCGAATGCGATCGATCGCACCGCGCGCGGCGCCTTGCAGCGCATCGTAGATCCTCACCTGCGCGCCCATCATCGCGGCGACATGCGCGATTCCATGGCCCATCGTGCCTGCACCGATGACCGTGATCGCGCGTACGTTTTCTGGTGTGGGTAACGTCACGGCCGGAACATACGCGAAACTCGCGACGACGATCGCCCTTCCGATAGACTGGTCGCGTGCGGAACAGCGTGATCGCAATTGCGAGCCTGGCGGCGGGGTGCAGCTTCAGCAGCAACGCCGCCAAGACGGACAGCAACACTCAACATGACGGCAACGGCAGTGGCAGCGGCATGATCGATGCCGCGGTCGATGCACCGCCGGATGGCCCCAACACCAACCTTGGCCCGGCACCATTCACGGTGAACGTCGGCACCTTGCCGACGGCCGCGGTAGCCCTCCCCGGGTCGCTCAACACGGACACGTCGAACCTGTGCTCGACGAGCGCGACGTGGGTGTCCAGTACGCAACCTTCAGCGTGCTTCATCGTCGGCACGTCGATCACGAGCGCGGGCGGGACGACGACGGTCACCGGCACGAAGCCTCTCGTCCTCGTCGGGACCTCGTCGATCACCCTGACGAAGACGCTCGACGCGTCCAGCCACCGCAACGCAGCGGGCGGTCCGGGCGCCAACGACGCCTCGTGCAGCTTCACGGCGACGCCGGGACCCGGCGACGGCGCCGGCGGCGGCGGTGGAGCGGGCGGGACGTTCATGACCCAGGGCGGCGCCGGTGGCGGCGGCGACAACAACAACAACACCGCCGGCGGAGGCGCATCGCCTCCCGCGCTCATCGCAGCACCGCTCACGCTGCGCGGCGGGTGCCCGGGTCAGAAGGGTGGCACCGCGAACTCGGGCAATCCCGGCAACGGCGGCGGCGCCGTCTACCTGCTCGCTGGCCAGAGCATCACGATCACCGGCATCACGATCAACGTCAGCGGCGCGGCCGGTTCGCACGGCATGCACTTCTCCGGTGGCAGCGGCGCCGGCAGCGGCGGCATGCTGATGCTCTACGCGCCGACGATCGCGGCGACGGGCGTGACGTTGATCTCGAACGGTGGTGGCGGCGCATCCGGCGGCGACGGCGCCGATGGTAAGGACGGCAGCGATCCATCGATGGCATCGACGGCCGCGCAGGGCGGCATGGGCCCCGGAGGCAACGGCGGCGCGGGTGGCATCCTGACCACGGCCGGCACGAGTGGCACGCCGGGTGTGAGCAACGAAGCGGGCGGCGGTGGTGGTGGCGGCGTCGGCTACATCCGAAGCAACGTCGTTCTCTCGGGCGGCGTCGCGTCGCCTCTGGTGGATATCGTCCCGTAACGCGAGCCGGGCTGACGTCGTCCCGTAGTACGTTCGCCGCGTGCAAGCTGCTGTCGATGTCGATCGGCTCCAGCGCGAGCTCGAGTCGATCGTCGGGCCGCGTCGAGTCAGCGTGCGTGGCGTCGATCTCGAGACGTATGCGCGCGATATGTGGCCGCGGTTCTTGCTCGGCTGGCGCGACGGCATCGGGCCCGCGCAGCGGCCATTCGCGGTCGTGTGGCCCGAGCACGTGCGCGAGGTGGTCGCGGTCGTGCGCCTCGCGCGCGAGCTGCGGATTCCGATCGTGCCGTATGGCGGTGGGTCGGGCGTGTGCGGCGGCGCGGTGCCGCTGTTCGGCGGGATCACGATCGATACGAAGCGGATGACCAGCGTGCGCAGCGTGCACGGCGAAGAGCTGATCTGCGATGTCGAGGCGGGGTTGAACGGCGAGCGGTTCGAGCGCGAGATGGCGCGGCGCGGGTTCACGTTCGGGCATTTTCCGTCGAGCATCTACTGCTCGACCGTCGGTGGCTGGCTCGCGACGCGGGCGGCCGGGCAGCTGAGCACGAAGTACGGCAAGGTCGAGGATCGCGTCGCGGGGTTGACGGTGGTGACCGGGCGCGCGGAGGTCATCGAGACCGACGGGCCTCATCGCGCGCTGCGCGGGCCGAGCTGGACGCAGCTGATCGTCGGCAGCGAGGGGACGCTCGGCGTGATCACGAGCGCGCGGTTGCGCGTGTCGCCGGCGCCGCAGCTGCGCGTGTTTCGCGGGTTCGAGATCGACGACGTGCATGCGGGCACCGAGGCGATCCGGCGCGTGCTGCAGAAGGGGCTGCGGCCAGCGGTCGTGCGGCTGTATGACGAGCTCGACACCCTGATCAACTCGTTCGGGCATCACGAGGAGCACGCCGCGAACAACGCGCGTGGGCCGGTGCCGCGGGTCGAGACCGGCGCGCTGCCGGCGTTTCCGGCGCCCGAGCCGCCGGGCGAGGATCGGCTCGTCGATCGATTGATCGCGCTCGCGAAGGGCAAGGGACTGCGCAAGCGCGCGATCGAGAGTGCGCTCGGGCGGAGCGAGCTCGTCAACCGCGTGTTCGGCACGGTGGCGGAGAAGATCGCGCGGCGCGGGTGTCGGTTGATCATCGGGCTCGAGGGCGCGCGGATCCGGACCGAGGTCGAAGCGGCGCTGACGTTCGCCGAGCTCGAGGCGGCGGGCGCGCGCGACAAGGGCGAGGATCCGGGATGGGCGTGGCTCAAACATCGCTATGCGGTGAGCTACCGGATGTCGCCGGTGTTCCGCGACGGCGCGTTCGTCGACACGATGGAGGTCGCGGCGAGCTGGGAGCGGCTGATGGACCTGTATCACTCGGTGCGCGAGGCGATCGGTCGGCACGCGGTCGTGATGGCGCACTTTTCCCATGCGTACGCGGATGGCTGCTCGATCTACTTCACGTTCGCCGGTCACGCGCCCGAGGCGGCGGCAGCGCAGCGGCTGTACGACGCGATCTGGCGCGACGGGCTCGAGGCGGCGACGCGCGTCGGCGCGACGATCAGCCATCACCATGGCGTCGGGCTGCTCAAGGCGCCGTACATGGCGGGCGAGCATCGCGAGGCGATGGCGATCTTCGAGGCGGCGAAGCAGGCGCTCGATCCGGATCGGATCATGAACCCCGGCAAGATGGGGCTGCGACGATGAACACGCTGCGCGATCAGCTGATCAACGCGATCGGGGCCGAGCACGTCAGCGAGGTACCGGAGGGCTTGCGCGCGGCGCCCGGCTCGCCCGCGGAGGTCGCGGAGGTGATCCGGCGCGCGGGCAATCTCGGCGCGGCGGTGCATCCGGTCGGCGCGGGCGGGCGGCCGAGCCGGATCACGAGCGATCCTCGCGGCGATCGTCCGCGCGTGTTCGTGTCGACGGAGCGGCTCGATCAGGTGCTGCAGCTCGACGAGCAATCGCTGCTCGTGCACGCGCAGGCCGGCATCACGGGGCTCGAGCTCGAGCGCATTCTGGCGCCGCGCGGCTTGTCGATCGGCGACTACCCGCCGAACGTGCTGACGCCGTCGCTCGGCGGCATCCTCGCCGTGCGCACGCCGGGCAAGTCGAGCGCGCGGCATGGCTTCTTCGAGGACGCGGTCGTCGGCGTGTCGGCGGTGCTCGCCGACGGGCGCACCGTGCACACGCGCGTCGCGCCGCGGCGGGCGACCGGGCCGGATCTCGCGCGTGCGCTGTGCGGCAGCGAGGGCACGATCGGGTTCATCACGAGCGCGGTGCTGCGGATCCATCCGCGGCCGGAGTCGCGGCTCGTCGCGGCATACGTGCTGCCGTCGCTCGATGCGGCGGTGTCGGCGGTGTACCTCGCGCTGCGCGAGGAGGCGGCGCCGAGCGGCGTGCGCATCTACGACGCGGCGGAGGCGACGCAGCACTTCGACGGGCTCACGCTGCCGGAGGGTCACGCGCTCGTCGTTGCGGGCACGGCCGGGCCGACCGATCTCGCGGCGTGCGATCGCGATCTCGTGACGAGCGCCGTGATCGCGGAGGGCGGCACGCAGACCGACAGCGCGCTCGCCGACCTGTGGTGGCGGCGACTGCACGCCGGCGAGCCGACGCCCGGGCCGGCGCCGACGCTGCAGGTGATGGCGACGCCGTCGAAGATCCGGCCCGTGTATCACGCAGTGCTCGCCGCGGTTGCCGGCGCGCGCGCGCACGTGTCGCGGTTCGATCCGGACGGCGCGGTCATGTTCTTCACGTTCG
>JAFAOG010000507.1 GCA_019237945.1 Deltaproteobacteria bacterium
TGTGCGACAGCGCGACGAAGCGCCAGTCGAAGATCGCATCGGGGCGCAGACGACCGATCGAGATCGCCTGACCGCGACCGGCGTCGCGATCGAGCTTGGTCTGCGGACGCGAATCGTCGTCGAAGTAATGCAGGAACGGAGTCGGCGCGCTCGGCAGCTTGAGCTGCTGCGGCTTGCCCGCGTACTCCTTCCACGCGCTGAGGATCTGATCGCGCGTCGGATTTTTTTCGAACTTCACGAACACCGCGGCCATGTGACCGTCGGTGACCGGAACGCGAATGCACTGCGCGGTGATCGCGGGGGCGGTCGCCGTGATGATCTTGCCGCCTGACACGGTGCCCCAGATCTTCAGCGGCTCCTGCTCGCTCTTCTCTTCCTCGCCCTTGATGAACGGGATCACGTTGTCGACCATCTCGGGCCACGACTCGAACGTCTTGCCGGCGCCCGAGATCGCCTGGTACGTGCACACGGCGATCGACTTCGGTCCGAACGACCACAGCGGATGGAGCGCCGGCACGTAGCTCTGGATCGAGCAGTTCGGCTTCGCGGTGATGAAGCCGCGCTTGGTTCCGAGGCGCTTGCGCTGCGACTCGATGACGCCCATGTGATCGTGGTTGATCTCCGGGATCATCATCGGCACGTCGGGAGTCCAGCGATGCGCCGAGTTGCACGACACGACCGGCGTCTCCGCCCGCGCGTAGTCTTCTTCGAGCTTGGCGGTCGCATCCTTCGGCATGTCGACGGCGCAGAACACGAAGTCGACCTGCGAGGCGACGCGCTCGATCTGCGACGCGTCCTGCACGACGAGCTTGGCGGCCGCGGCCGGCACGGGAGTCGGAAACGTCCAGCGACCGGTGACGGCGTCGGCGTACGTCTTGCCGGAAGAGCTCGCGCTCGCCGCGACCGTCGTGATCTCGAACCACGGGTGATCGGCGAGCAGCGTGATGAAGCGCTGGCCGACCATTCCGGTCGCGCCGACGATACCCACCTTGAGCTTCTTATCCATTGCGCCGGCCAATCTACCATGGCACATCATCGCGCCCATGCCGTTCTGTGATGGTCTGCGCGTCGTGAAGTCGTCGATCCACGGCTATGGCGTCGTCACGACGCGGCCGTTCGCGAAGGGCGAGCTCGTCTGTTACGGCGACGGCGTGTTCTATCCCGAGAGCGCCGACTTCGACGACACCTACGCGCTCGTGTTCGACGGTGAAGACACCGGGCTCGGCGACACGTACTTCTGGGACCTCGTCGATCAGACGCGCTGGTTCAATCACTCGTGCGCGCCGAACGCCGAGGTGCGCGGCAAATGGGATCCGAACGAGCAGCGCGTGAACGCGCACTGGATCGCCGTGCGCGACATCGCGATCGGCGAGGAGATCACGTACGACTACGCGTTCGTCGGCGAGGTTGCGGAGCCGTGCGCGTGCGGCGCGCCGTCGTGCCGCGGGCTGATCGTCGATCCGGATCCGGCAGAGCTCGCGAAGGTGCCCGCGCATCTGCAGCGTCTGCTGCGTCGCGCAGCGTGATGCACCATACATAGGTCGAACCAATCGATCTCTGTTACCAATCGGGGCTCGATTCCCGTGTGTGGTTGTGTATGGTGAGCGCGCTTTCACAGGGTCTCTGGTGCTCGGCGTTCAGCGAATCGGTAAGTACGAGGTGCTCGATCACCTCGCCTCGGGAGGGATGGGTCAGGTGTACCTGGCGCGCTCGACCGGGCTCGGCGGCTTCGAGCGCCGCGTCGTCGTCAAGACGCTCGACCCGAGCACGACCGAGGACGACGAAGCGTTCATCACGATGTTCCTCGATGAAGCGCGGCTGCTCGGCCAGCTTCATCACCAGTACATCGCGCCGATCTACGAGGTCGGGTGCGACGAGGACGGCCGCTACTACCTCGTCATGGACTACGTCCACGGCGAGACCGCGGAGATGGTGTGGAAGCGCGCGAACGATCGCGACAAGCAGCTTCCGCTCGGCTTCGCGCTGACCGTCGTGACGGCGGTCGCGACCGCGCTCGACTACGCCCACAACCTGCGCGACGCCGAAGGCCGCCCGCTCGACATCGTCCATCGCGACGTCTCGCTGTCGAACGTCATGATCGGCTACGACGGCGCGGTCAAGCTGATCGACTTCGGCATCGCGAAGGCCGCGAACCGCGCGACGAAGACCGGCGTCGGCATGCTCAAGGGCAAGCTCGCGTACCTCGCGCCCGAGCAGGTCGTCCACAAGGCGGTCGATCGCCGCGCCGACATCTTCGCGCTCGGCATCGTGCTCTACGAGCTGACGACGATGACCCGCGCCTTCCGCGCCGACAGCGATCTGCTGACGCTCGAGCGCATCACCACCGGCACGGTCCCGCTGCCGTCGCTGGTCGTCCGCGGCTATCCGAACGCGCTCGAAGAGATCGTGATGCGCTGCCTGCAGGTCGATCCGGCGATGCGCTATCAGCACGCCAGCGATGTCGCGCTCGCGCTCGAACGCTTCGCGGCCGCGCAGGGCATCGTGCTCGGCCACGGCGCGATCACGTCGCCGATGACGCAGCTGTTCTCGGAGCGCCGGCGCCGCCTCGCGCGCTCGAGCAGCCGCATCAACCTCGATCACGTCGGCCTCGACGACCTCGACGCAACCCCGGTCACACCGATCGACGAGCTGACGCCGCTGACCCCGGTCGAGCCGGTGCGCGCGCTGCCGCCGTCCGACTCCGCCGCGATGACGATGCGGACGCTCGAGCCGTCCGACTCGCGGCTGATGACGAGCGTCAACCCGGTGATCGCCGTCGAGCACGACGAGACCACGCAGCCCGTCGACATGTTCGTCGACGCCCCGCCACCGCCGGCCGTCCGCTTCCGCGCACCGAGCCCGCTCTCGCTGGCGCACGGCAGCGGTCAGCACCCGCTGACGATCACGCAGCCGGCGCCCCCGCCCGACGAACCGCGGCCGATCCAGCCGTCGCCGTACGGCGGTACGGCGCTGATTCGCCGCCCGGCACCGCGCAACCTGACGCCGTATTACTACGTGGGCGTGGCGATCTTCCTGGTCGCCGTGCTCGCCGCGATCCTGCGTTGAGCAGACCCAGAGGGATCTAGCCCCAAAGAACCCAAAGAACCCAAAGAACCCAAAGGGGGAAGAACCAGATCCGATCTGGTTCCGATCTTTGGGCCCTTTGGGTGCTTTGGGGCCCAATTTCTGGGCGCGGGCGGATGCGGTCAGCGGAAGGCGGCCGCGTTTTCCTTCGCCCAGGCCTCGAACGTGCGCGGCGGCTTGCCGGTCAGCTGCTGCACCGTGTCGGTGACCGCGGCGGCCTGGCCGGACTTGATCGCGTCGCAGAACTCGAGCAGCGCGTCGACGAGCGGCGCGGGCATGCCCTGGCCGAGCATCGAATCCTTCGCGGCCTCGTTGGGGACGTCGACGTACGTCAGCTGCTTGCCGATCGCCTTGCCGATGATGTCGACCTGCTCCTGCGAGGTCAGCGCCTGCGCGCCGGTGACGTCGTACGCCTTGCCTTCGTGGCCGTTCTCGGTGAGCGGCTTGACGGCGACCGCCGCGATGTCGCGCACGTCGACGACGCCGAGCTTGCCCTGGCCGGTCGGGTAATAGACCGTGCCTCCGTTCTTGATCATGCCCGCCCAGTTGAGTGCGTTCGGGAAGAAGCCGCTCGGACGGATGTGCGTCCACGGAACGCCCGAGGCCTCGATCGCCTTCTCGCTCGCGCGATGCCACTTCGCGATCGAGATGCCCTCCCACTGCGCGCCGAGCACGCTGTGCTTGACGATGCGCTTCACACCGCTGCGCTTCGCGGCCTCGAGCGCGTTGCCTTCCTGCTTCGCGACCGCGGGCGAGAACGGCGCGAGCAGGTAGACCGCGCTGACGCCCTTCATCGCGTTGACGAGCGAATCGGTGTTGTCGAGATCGCCGGCGACGATGTCGACCGTCGTCGGGAACTTCCCGCTTGCCTCCTTCGTGTCGCGCACGAGGGCGCGCACCTTGTGGCCCGCTTGCGCGAGCTGCTTGACCACTTCGGAACCAACGTTGCCTGTCGAGCCGGTGACGAGAATCATCGAAACGACGATGCGCCGCGACCGCGTGCGCCGCCACTGCCCGAACGGCCAGAATGCGCTCCGGATCTTGTTACGTCTGTGCGGAGTCGGCGACCATCGTCTCGCCGTCGCGCACGTACGACGAACCGGGGATGGCCTTCGCGGTGCGCTTGCCGACGGCGGCGAGCTCGGCGAGCGAGGCGTACGACTTCGCGCGCGTCAGCGAGATCGCGGCGATCGAGACGCTCATGATCGGGAACTTGCGCTGCACGCCGAAGCGGTCCTTCGTCTCGATGTAGCCCCGCGTGCGATCGCCGGGGTCGTAGTAGAGGCGGATCAGGTGATCGAAGCGCTCGCAGATCTGGCGGCACACGTCGTCGGCGCGATCGGCGCTGGTGACGAACACGAAGTCATCGCCCGCGATGTGGCCGATGAAGTCGCCGGGGCCGCCGGCGCGCTGCACGACGTAGCGGATCACGTCGCCGGTCTGGCGGATCACCGCGTTCGCCTTCGCGTAGCCGTAGTAGTCGTTGAACGCCTTGAGGTTGTCGAGGTCGAGGTAGCAGGCGACCGCCGTGGTGTCGCCGGCATGAAGCCGCCGCTCGATCTCGGCCTGGATCGCATCGGCGCCCGGCAGCTGCGTGGTCGGGGACGCACCGAGCTCGCGGGCCTGGCGGTCGAGCGCCTTCGCGACGCGCGCGAGCAGCTCCGCCGCATCGAACGGCTTGACCATGTAGTCCTCGGC
>JAFAOG010000055.1 GCA_019237945.1 Deltaproteobacteria bacterium
GATCTTGCTCTGTCCGCTTCACCACGGCTTCGTCGACAAGAAGGAGCTGGAAGCCGAGTACCCGACGGTCTTGCTGCGTGGCTACAAGAAGGCTCACGAGGATCACGTTCGCGCGATGACCGGCACCGAGCGTAAGGATCGAACAACGGCGCTTCGAATGGTCGGCCAAATTCGCGACCACCTTGTGGCGATCTCTGATGCAGACGTTCGCTCGGCGGTGTTCGCGCACGAAGAGCGATACGTCGACGAGATCATCGACATTGATATCGGCACGATTCCGGATGCGGCCGGTAGCGCATACATCGAGACGGCGCGGACGAAGATCTTGAGCGAGCTGCGCTATCGGATCCTTCCCCAGATTCAGGACGGAACGATTCGGCGCTTATCGGTGTTTGCGCTGAGCCGCATCCCGCTGCTCTGCGAGCTTGGCTACGGCATCGGCGACAAGGTGGACGTCGAGCTCTATCAGCACCATCGCGCCCCTATCGAAGGTTGGAAATGGCAGCCGAACGGCGCGCGCGTTCCGTTCGAGATCGTCGAGCACGTCCGCGGCGATGATTGTGACGCCAGCCGTGTGGCGGTGCTGCTCGCAGTAAGCGGCGGCGACGTCGAGAAGATCCAAGGGAGCAGCCGAGCAAAGTCCGTGTACGTCGTGAGGCCGAGTGGCGTCGATCCCACGAGGACGCTAGTCAGCTCACCAACTACGCTGGAAGAGTTCCGTAGCGCGTATCAGGGGCTATTGTCGCGGATCGAGAAGGAACATCGCCACGCCGTAGGTGTTGATCTCTTCTTGGCTGCCCCCGCACCCGTCGCGTTCATCGCTGGTCGCGATGTAGCGCGCGACGTTGTCCCGGACGTCGTCATCCACGATCTCGTGAACGGGCAATACGTCGCAGTAAGCGTGCTGAAGACAAGGACCGCTGTTGCGTTCGCGCCGAGCGAGCGCGCCCCCGTTGTTACACCTTCGCTATCCTGAGGAGCACGAGATGCATTGGCGCGATGAGTGGCGGCAGTTGTCGATGCGAATGAACGCCTGGCGATCTGTCGCGGAGACGTTTCTGGCAAATCAGCCAGGTCTGATCAACGACTGGAAGCAGCTTGCGCCTGTATCGGATGCGCTCGTTCGAGATGCGCAGCAGCTTATGCTTCGTGTTCGCCGCCTCGTGCTCCCTGAGCCGTTTCGGTCGCAGCTCAAAGAGGCTCTCGAGCGCACCGATGGCCTGAGCCGACATGTCGAAGGGCCGAACGGAGTGTTGCATCAGCTCCTTGTCCACGCCGCGCTGCGCGCGCCTGTGGACGAGGCATATCTAAACAACGACGAGCAACGCCGTGCGCTGGTGGAGCGCGCGTTCCTGCATCTCAATCGGACGCTCAGCATCGACGACACCGCACGTGAACGTTGGCGTGACGCCTTCACGTTTGAGACGCGCTGCGAAAAGCTCGGTGCCCTGCACTTGTTGTCGCATGGCGTCTACGCGTTCAAGGCCGAGGCCGGAAGTGGACGAACGGACCTAGTGCTCGGTACTCCACTACACGTTGGCGATGACGTCCGGTCCGCGAGCATGTTGGTGCTGACCGAGTGGAAACTGGTTCGTCCAGGCGACGATCCGAACGAGATTGCCAGAGTTGGTCGAAGGCAGGTCGAACGTTACTCGCACGTCGAGCTGAGCGGCTTCGAGCTTCGCGATGCGCGCTATGTCGTGCTCGTGAGCCCGTTGCCTCTGCCGATGCCGGCGACTGAGACCGTTGGCAGCGTGATGTACAAGTACATCAACGTGGTCATTGAGCCGCCGCGCCCGTCCGATTGGGCCAGGCGCCCGGACGCTGCCTAACAGCGGGCACCGGTCAGTTGAGGTCTTCGCCGCGCTTGCGTCGATTCACGGCCTCAAGGATCTCGTCACGAGACATTCCCGACGTCACCGATGCGCGCGGCGCTGCCGGCACGATCACGTAGCCGGATCGCTGGCCTCGTTCCTCGGGCAGAACGATTTCGGGATCATTGGCATCCATCGGCAAGCCGCAGTGGCAGTGCGGCCGTGGGTTGAGTTTCGCCCTGCGCGACCGCCGACAGACGCGGCACGAAAACCAGAACATGGTTCGCGGCACCATCGAACGGTCGCAGCAGTGCAAGCCTATGCGTAGTTGGACATGCGTTCAGTGCAGATCCCCCTCGGCTACGGAGATGCTTGCTCGGCGCACCGGATCATCGCCGCGTACTCGGCGCTGTCGTCGGTGGCGTGGGTTAACTCGGTCTCGATCTCTCTCGCGAGAGCCTTGGACGCCTGATCTCGCTTCCGTTTCAGAGTCCGTGCGGCGAGGCGAAGTAGTCGAATCGCCTGAAGGCGTTCTCGTCGGCGTTCGACGAGCTCAGGGCGATCAAGCCCGAGGGCGTGGACGGTCGCATCTGCGCGAACACTTCCACCGATTGCGTAAGCGAACTCTTCGCGAAACCCGATGTGCACCGTCGGGTCTTCGGATGCAGGATCGATGAAGACCGGGTTCTCGCGCGTCACGTCATCGGCCGCGGAGCGAGCGCGAGCAGTCTCATCCACGAGAGGGAACAGATTCCCTTTGTGACGTCGGTTGCACGGCTCACACGCGAAGAGCAGGTTGGTCCAGTCGTACGCCAGCCAGAAGTACGCGGGGGAGGTCAGCGCCTCTCCATGTTGTCGCCGGAACGCCGCCTTCGGCCGAAAGTGTTCGACATCACCGAAGGCGACGTGGCTGACCTTGGATTCGCAGAAGGCGCACTTGTCGTGCTGCGCGGTCCGAAGCGCGATCTTTACGTCGGCATGTCCGTAGACATCGCGGTCGAACGTAAAGTCCGTCTTGCCGGTGGCGTGGTCCGCGATGTGCTCGTCGCGACGTTGGCGTCCGTTCGTGACGAGGGGATTCGGTACCGTGGAAGGGCGGCGGATCCGGATCATCGCCGAGGACGTTTGCGCGGTTTGTCCAGTTGTCTCGCCGCGCGTTCGATCAGTTCCATCGCACGCAGCTCATCGGGCGACTCACCGCCCGGTAGGCTTCCGATCTCCGATTCTAGTGCGCGGAGGCGCTTCTTGTCGCTTGGCGAGATTTTCGCCTTCGTAAGGATCGACCTTCGCTCTTCGAGAAGCGCATCGAGGTGCGGAGGGCGCGCGCTGGGGAGTCCGTAGAGGTCGCTCGTAAGGATCTGGTCGATGCGCCAGTTCTGGATCTCCTCTGGACTGTTTTCCATCCGCACGTGATCACCGTCGCGACGAATCACGACGATGTTTGCACCGGTGGCCCCCTGAACGACCAACGGGCTGTGCGCGGTCGCGATGAACTGCGTGGCTGGGAATCGTTCGCCGAGGTAGCTCATCAACGAGCGCTGCCATTTTGGATGCAGATGCAGGTCGATCTCGTCGACCAAGACAATCGCTGGCTCTCCGAGCGGGTTCTTGCTCTCGCCAAACCTTTCGAGAAAGCGACTCGCGAGGTCGACCATCCACGCAATAAGCGTCTGGTATCCGAGGCTGAGGTTCCGCACGGACACCCAGCCGTATGGCGTCTCTGCTTCGACGCTCGGATAGTCGTCCTTCATGTTTCCGATCCGGACCTTGTTGACGTCAGGCAACACCTGGACGAGCAGTTCCTCGACGATGGCTCGCTTCAGTTCGGTCCGCGCAGATGGTTCTCGCTTTGCGGCGTAGTCTGCTTGAAGCAACCATTCTTCGGCGTCTCGGAGCTCGACGTCTCCGAACAGACTCAAGAACGGAAGCCTGGGCTCTCGTGATCGCTTGCGGAGGCCACCCTCGCCGAGGCGACGGTTTGCGCCATATCCGCACAAGAACGGCGGGTACTTGATCGGGTGCCCACGGCGGATTTGATCTCGAAGTCCTGCCGAGATCGAGTGCCGAAACTCTGCCTTGTCCTTGCGGAACGTCGCAGTGACGGTGCCGCCCTCACCAGACCGACGCAAGCTCTCGGACAACTGGCCGGGCCGGGGTGGTCTCCGCCGTTCCCATCGGTACTCGAACAGTTCGAACATCTCGTACTCGAGCATGTGCTCGACTTCCCCGCTGTCGTCGACAGAGAGCAATGCAAGCATCTGGAGGAGCGTTGTCTTCCCGACGCCGTTCTCTCCGAGCACGACCGTCCAACGGGCCGGTAGCCCCTCGGACGTCGTGAGCGTCATCGCTTGCTCGGGACCAAAGCACCGCACGTTGCGGATGCTCATTTCGGTGAAGTACGCCCCCGGCCCGGACAAGGACGTGCCCATCGCGGCCGGCGATGTCCCCTTGTTTCGACGTGGCCGCGCAGATGGCATCGATCAGCTTGTCGCCCACTTCACGCTCGATCACAAGGCTCGGCAACGGTCGGGTTCAATGGGCGATCAAGTTGCTGGCGCGGCGGTAGAATGCCGTCTCGGTGCCGGTCGCGACGCCCCTCCCGACGAAGCAGCAGGCGCTCGCGGAGCTTGTGAAGCTGACGCGTGAGGCTGGCGCGCCACTGCCGTCGAACGAACTGCCGGTCGCGCTCTACAACACGCTGCTTTATTACTTCGGCGGGATCCAGAAGGCGCGACGCGCCGCGAAGCTATCGGATCCGCCTCAGTATCGCGAGTGGAGCCAGGCTGATGCCGTCACCGAGATCCGAAGGCTGCACGAGAGCGGCGTGACGATCCGCTATCGCGATCTCGAGCTTGCCGGTCGCGAAGATCTGGTTGGCGCGATTCGCACGTACGTCGGGAGTATCGTTCGCGCGCGCATCCTCGCAAGAGTTCCCCATCCACCGCGCGCCGAGTATGAAGCGGAACGTTGGGACGAAGATCGCGTGGTCGAAGACATCCTCGACCTTCACACTGCCGGCGAGTCGTTGGCCTACAGCAAGGCGCCGAGCAGGCTCGTGAACGCAGGCGTTCGATACTTCGACAGCTGGGACGGCGCCCTCGAAGCGGCGGGGCTGGATCCGGACGAATTCAGGCTCCGGCGAAGGCCCTACGACAAGGCGCAGGCGATTGCGCGGATTCGCGAACTGGCTCGCGAGGAGCCGTCGATGAACTTCGGGCAGCTCCACAGCCACCCCGATGGGCAGGCGCTTCACCGTCGGTTTGGATCGATCGAAGCCGGGCTCAAGGCCGCAGGATTGACGAAGTGGCCAGTGCGCGTGCTTCACGGTGCGATCACGAAGGAAGAAGTGATCGCCGCTCTAAAGGCGCGACATCGGGCCGGCAAGAGCCTGCGCAAGACGGCGCTCGAAGAGGACTCGCGGCTCCTTCTCGGAATCACGCGACGGTTCAAGACGATCGAGGCTGCGCTCGTTGCGGCGGGCCTCGAATCCGAGGTGCCGGATATTACGCACTGGACGCGCGAGGAGGTACTGCGCGTACTCGCCGATCGCCGCGACCGTGGCCTGGCCCTTCATGCGAGCGCGGTGCAGGACGAGTGTGGAGCGCTGTATCAGGCCGCGATCCGGTTCTTCGGTTCCTACATGGGGGCCGCTCGGCGCTTCGGCGCGAAGCCGCGCCGCGACGATTGGACCGAGGAACGCGCGCTTGCCGCGATCCGACGCCTTGCGAAGAAGCATGGCGTACTCAAGAGCACGCACGTTCCGAACGGACTCTTGAAGGCATGCCGACGATTCTGGGGGACGTGGGAGGACGTCTGCCGCGTCGCTGGCGTCGAGCATCTCGATCATCTTCCGCGCGGGTATTGGACCCGGGACCGCCTGCTCGAAGTGCTCCGTACGCGCGTCCAAGAGGGACAACCCGTTACGGCAAATGCGCTCGGGAAAGCGATCGCGAGCGCGGTATGGCGACAGTTCGGCGGCCTCGACGAGGCGCTCTCTGCCGCTCGCGTGAGGCGGTGACGGATGGTCGTCGCCCATCCAGCCCGCGCGAAGTTGATCTCGAGGGAGGCCGCGCTCGCCCAATTGCGTGAGCTTGGTCGCGGTGGTCGAATCGTCAAACGGCGGGACGTTCCTCATCCGCTGTTCCTCGCGCTCCGCGTCCACTTCGGAACGCTGGCGGCTGCGCGTCGCGCCGCGGGTGTCGCGCCTGTCCTTCCACGCCGACGGTGGTCGGCCGATCGCGTGATCAACGAGCTTCGTGAGCTTGATCGTCGTGACGTCGCGATGCGCGCCGAGGACATCAAGAAGGCCGGAACACCAGGCATCCTGTTCGCGCTCTACAAGTACGTCGGTAGCCTGAAGCGCGCGTGTCGGCTTGCACGCGTCCCGATTCCCGCTCGCCGGTTCTTCGGTGAACCCTGGGACGAGGACAGCGTCGTCGAAGCGATCCAGGCAATGCATCGCGAGGGCAAGTCCGTCGCGATGAGCAAGGTTAGCCCGCGTCTCTACAACGCAGGTTGCAAGTACTTCGGCACGTGGCGCGAGGCCGTCGAGACCGCTGGGCTGGACTACGACAAGGTGCGTCTCGTGCGCGAGGCCTATACGAAGAAGGAAGTGATCGCGCTGCTGCGTCGCCTCGCAAAGAAGCATCCCGACATGGCCGTATTCGAGGCGAACCGCCATCCTCACGGGCGCGCCGCGCGCAAGGTCTTCGGGTCGACGGCGCGTGGCATCGCGGCGGCCGGGCTCAAGGACTGGCCGGTGCGCCGCTCGCACGCGCCGCTGTCAAAGAAGCTCGTGATCCAGCAGCTGCGTGCCCGCAAACGCGCCGGGAAGCACGTGTACATGCGCGCGGTGCAGCACGAAGATCCGCGGCTGTGGCGCTCCGGCATCGCACAGTGGGGAAGGTGGCCGCGTGTGCTCGCGGCAGCACGCCTCGCTGACGATGCACCCGTGCGCCGCGCGTGGTCGAAGAAGGTCATCCTGGAGCACCTGCGCGACCGTCAGCGCCGCGGGCTGTCGCTGCGCATGTCGTTCGTCGCCGCCGACGATCCCGGGCTCGTCCAGGCCGCGTCCAACTACTTCGGCTCCTATCGGGACGCTGCGAAGCACCTCGGTTTCGATTCAGCTCGGCATCCCTGGAGTCGCAAACGCGTGATCGAGGAGCTCCGGCGCCGCGCGAACGGTGGCACAAGGGTCACGATCGCGATGGCCGGCCCTGCGCTGACGCTCGCGGCGTGGAGGCTGTTCGGGAAGTTCTCCGAAGCGTGCCGTGCTGCAGGCCTCGAAGTTCACGCGAAGCACTTTCCGCGTGCCAAGCGTTGAGCGGCGCCATCGCGAGGTCACGCGGATCGGTCACTTCGTCGTCGGCGCGGCCGGATTCGTAGGTGCATGCTCCGGGTTCAGCTGGTTCGCGCGATTGTCGACGGCGGCTTGGCTGTCGCCGCTTCCTTGCCGACTGCTCTGGTACGCCGGGTGTTGGGGGTTGAGCTGGTTCGCACGGTTGTTCTGCGATGCGCGAGATGACTTAGACATTCTAGTTCTCCTTCTTGGGTTCGGTGACTTCGTCCTCGGGTGCATGGAAAACGATCGCGTTCGAGAGCTTGGTCGCGACGAGCGGTCGCTGCTCTGGCTGGTAGCCGGGTGGAAGCCACGGCTGCGCGGTGAGCTGTTCGCCTGGGATGTAGATGCCCTTGGTCCAGAGCCGGAACAGCTCGTGAAGATCGGTATGGAGATTCTGGAGCCGCTTCTCTCCAGGAAGCGACAGCAGCTCTCGCTCGCGGTCGGTGATCGGCTTCGCGCGTTCTTCGGCGAAGACCTCGGCGAGGCGGGCGATCGCTTCGGTGGCGTGGTCGAGCTTTTCCGTCGTCATGACGTGTTCGATCAGCGCGATCAGATGGAATTGGTTATGCGGCTTTGGTCCGCGTCGTCCGGGCACGCGGAAGATCTTTCCGATGACGTCGCGCCGTTCGCCCTGGACGAGTTCGTCCATCAGCCCATGAAACTCCGGCGTGCGCGCCGTGACGTTCGGGAAGAGCACGACGACCGAGCTGATGAGTTCGAACGCGTCGCGGTTGCACGCGTCGCGGACACGTTGAAGGACGTCCTTGCCCGCAGCTTCGGACTCAGGCGAGATCGAGAGCGTCAGCGTGATCGGGGCCGGCGCGACATCCTTGCGAAGGCTGATCGGGCGACCACCGGCCGCGATGATCGGTGGCCCGCCACCCGTCGGCGGAAGCTGGCGCTGTTTCATGTCTGAAGCAGTAACGCACCGTGGGCCGATCCCAAATCCCGGAATTTATCCCGGTGACATCAGACGGCTTTCCTGCGTGCGCGTGTTCGTCTTGGGCATGCACACGTTCGTGGCCTTCGTAAACGAAACTCTCTGCGATCACCTGGTTGCTGCCGTTGTGCCGCCTCCTCGCCGCGCTGACCGGCGAAGCGATTACGGCCTTGCGGTCGCGACGGCGATCGATGTCTACATGGACACGGAGGTGCGAGAGCTGGGGTTGTGGGTCGAGGACATCGGCCACAAGTATTTCGGTATCAGGCCGCGATTGCTTCCAGCGGGCGTCGCCGAACACGAGCGCTCGTACATCGATCGCTACGGGCTGATGATCGGCGCACCGGAGTGGGTGAGTCGATCGACCGGCGCCGTGCTCACGACGGACCGTGCGCGGATCGAGGCGACGCGGCTGCTCGCCCTCGCGCGCACGCTCACGCCATGGGAGGGACACCTCGACGCCGATGGCGTGCTCAGCGTCGACTACATGGCGCCGCGACCACCGCGCTCACCCAGGCGTCGAACGAAGACGAGCTGCGCATCATGCGGTCGCTCGACGTGACGCGAAAAAGAAAGATCGAAATCGAAAGTTGCCTCTCGACCCCCCATCGATCGATCATGTCTTCGGCCTTCGGTTGACGAGCCGACGTTCCGATCGAAAGCGCGGCGGGCCTTGTCGACGGATCGAAAACACGAAGTTAATCAACAGCTTCCCGGGCCACGGGCTCTTCAAGCCCCCGCTACGAAAGAAACCCGCCTCCTGCTCAGGCGGGTTTCGCATTTTCAGGACCTGCGAATGCTGCGCTACGTACCTCGGCTCGTACCGGCGGGGAGTGCCCCTGCCGACGCCCTCCTCGAGCCGCTGATCGCGGATCCGCCGAAGAGCCCGATGGGCGAGCACGAGCTGATCCCGCAGGTCGCGTGGATGGTCGAGCGCGATGGCGCGTTCGTGCACGTGCCGGCCTCCGAGCGCGGCAGCCTCGAGGAGATGCGCGGCATGGCGATGATCACGATGCTCGATGGCGAGCTGTCGAACGAGTCGCTCGATCAGCTCCCCGGTGTGAACCTCGCGACGAATGGGGCGTACGCCGCCGAGCTGCTGCTCGATGCCGATCATCTCGCCGCGCTGCACACGATCCTCGGCGGGCGCGTGTATCTGGCGGCGGCGCCGCGACGCGGGCGATTCCTCGTCGGCGGGGTCGGCGCGGGCGTCGACGGGATGCGCGCGTTCGTCGCGCACGTGAAGCGCGAGCACGATGCGGCGCCCGCGGCGGAACGGATCAGCCCCGTGACGTTGCTCGTGCGCGATGCGGCGCCGGCGGCGATCGTCGGCGAGCTGCAGCTCGCGGCACTCGCGCAGGCCGCGACGGAGGGCCGATGACGACCGACGAACATGTCGCGCGCATCGTCGAGCGGTTGCGCAAGGACCACCCGGACCCCGCGCAGCGCGAGGAGCTGTATGCGGAGGAAGGTCGGCTCGTCGCGTACGTCGAGGTCCTGATGAACGGCCAGGATGCGGATGCGGCGGCGATCGCCAGATCGCGAAGGCGGTGCGCGCCGCCGAGGACGGCAAGCCGTATCACGACGTGTAGACTCGGCGCGTATGGCGGTCGTTCGCGCGGTTCATATCAGCCCGGGGCATACGTTCTCCAAGCGCGCGGTCGACGAGATCCGGCTCGTCGCCGGGATCGGGATCGAGGGCGATGCGCATGCGGGCAGCACGGTGAAGCATCGGTCGCGCGTGAAGATCGATCCGATGCTGCCGAACCTGCGGCAAGTGCACCTGATGCACGAGGAGCTGTTCGCCGAGCTCGCGGCGCAGGGGTTTTCGGTGGCGCCGGGAGACCTCGGCGAGAACGTGACGACGGCGGGCGTGGATCTGCTCGGGTTGCCGACCGGAACGTTGCTGCGGCTCGGGGAGAGTGCGTTGCTCTCGATCACCGGGCTGCGGAATCCGTGCGCGCAGATCGAGGCGTTTCAGCCAGGGCTCCTCGGCGCGCTCGCGATGCGCGACGGCGAGCGGATCGTGCGCAAGTCGGG
>JAFAOG010000070.1 GCA_019237945.1 Deltaproteobacteria bacterium
CCCAGACCGTGCGGCCTCACGTCGCGTCAGGGTCAAGCCTTGACAGCCGCCACACCAGACGGTACCTAACCAGCCCTCGGTTCTTTACATATTGCGCGGGTGGCGGAATTGGTAGACGCACTAGCTTGAGGTGCTAGCGGGTAACACCGTGGGGGTTCGAGTCCCCCCTCGCGCACGACTTACGCAGCCGAAATGGCTGCGTTTTCGTTTTCGGTGCTCGAAGGTTTTGCCACGGTTTTGCCACGAGCTCCGAGCATCGCGACGATCCGGCGGTCCGGATCGATCTCGCTCAGCGCAGCCTCGTGCACCGGCTCGGGCCATTCGCGCGCGTGCGCTTCCGCGACGTGCACGTAGAGCATCGTCTCGTCGATCCGCTTGTGGCCCATCCACGTCTGCAGCCGCCAGGGATTCACGCCGAACAGCGCGGCGTGAGTACCGAACGTGTGACGTAGGACATGCCAGTAGCGAACCGGAAGCGATGCCCTCCGGCAGATGCGCGCGATCACCCAGTCGGACTGGCCGTCGCCCTTCGCGGAGCCGTCGAGATTCCGCACCACCAATCCCTCGCGGATGGTGGACATCCGCTTGAGGCATTCGTGGAGCGACGTCGTCATCGGCACCGTGCGGCGCGTACGGCCTTTCGGCGTCGTCGTCTGCTTGTTCCGGGTCTGGAGGTTGATCGTGATCGTCTTGGCGACCATGTCGACGTCTTCACGCCAACGCAGCGCCTTGACCTCACCGACGCGAAGCCCGGCCTCGCCGCACAAACAAACCGCGGCGTACCAGTCTTCACCCTCGGCCTTCGCAGCGCGCAGGAGACGAGCGTACTGCTCGAAGTCCCACGCGACGATCTCCGGCCGCTCGACCTTGAACATCCCGATCCGTGGAGCCTTGGCGATCACCTCGCAGTCGACCGCGTACTTCAGCGGCTTCGACAGCACAGCGAGGACGTTGTTGATGCGCTTCTCGCTGAGCTCCTGAGCGACGAGGTCTGCACGAAACTGCGCGACCTCGCTCGTCGTGATCTCGTCGAGCGGCATCTCACCAAAGCGCGGCTTGAGATGGTTCTTGTAGATGATGTCCTTCGAACGAACCTCGGTCGGTTTGTTCTTGCGGCCGATCACCCACTCCTTCCAGAACCGTCCTTTGAACCACTCCGCAAACGTCGGCATCTCCTTCCTCGTCGGCACGCGTTCCGGATGCAGCACGCGCTCGATGTGATCGAGCATGGCGCGCTCCGCGGCGACCTTGGTGTTGATGTGAGTGGGTGCGGAGCCATTGATGCGCTCCCGTGTTCCGTCCGGTTTCTGGACCACGTGGCGATAACGCCAACGCCCGTCTTTCGTACGTCGAATCGGCATAGCTAGCCTTTCCGAGTCGACGTGGCCTTGCACAGCGAAGAGTCTAGCCACGACACGAGCGCGCCGCGACGGAACAGCAACCGCTTTCCGAGACGCTGATGCGGGATCTCACCGCGGCCGGCAAAGTCGTACACCGTGGTGCGATCAACGCCGAGAAACGCGGCGACCTCGTCAGCGTTCATGACGTCGCTCTCCGCCGACGGTGTCGCAGGAGCCGACGTCTCGCCGCGCAGAACGCCCTGGATCGCCGTTACGACGCCGCGAAACACCTCCGCCGCGATGCGGTCCATCAACTCGCGCGACTGCGGAAGCTCATCATTCGCGACGATCGCGAGCGCGGGCTCGGCTTGCTTGTGCGCTGCGGCTCTCGCCCGCGTCACGACGCGAACCTCGCCTCGATCTCGTCCAGGTGCGCGCGCAGCCACAGCGCGATCCAACCCGGTGGAAGTTGGATGAGGCCGGCGATCGTGCCGACGATCGGCGGATCATTCGTCTCGATGCTCGCCAGGACGCCCGGCGCGATCGCTGCCAACCGAACGCGCTCGCTCTGGTGCAGCTCCGCGGCGACGGCCGCGAGCTTCTCGCGCAGCTTCTCGGCGAAGCCCGTGAGCAATCTCGAGACGGGCGGCGGCGGTTGCGGCGTCGTCCTGCCGTTCTCGCGTGCGACGCGCGCGGCTACTTTGTGACTCGTCGCCATCGCGACGTCCCATGCGACGGCAATCGCGTCGAGCGGTGTCTCGGCCATCGCGGCTAGCCGCGCGGTGTTCGCCTGGTATTCGAGGTGCTCGGCGTGATTCGCGAGCGCGGTCTGCCACTTGCTCTTCGTGTTCGACATGTTCCTTTTCCTTGGCTATCCGACTCGCTGGTCGCGAATCGCAGTGATGACGTCACGGCACACAACGACCCCTTCTTCGACGGGAAGTGCTTTGATCGCGTCGAGGAACTTCGTCTGCTCGGCCTCGGTCGTAACGGCGACCGTGCCCAGCAGCGTCTCGATCTCGTCGGCAGAGAGCTGCGCCTTGATCGCGAGCAGCTTCGGCAGCAGCGCCGTATCTGCCATGATCCGCTCCTGCAACGCCTTCATCGAAGGCGCGCTACCGGCCTTCGCCTTCGCCGCACGCTTCGCCTCAGCCTTGCGGCCCGCGTATCTCAGATCGTAGAGATCACGCGCCTCCCAGCTCGGTCGGTTCGCGAGATCCTCGTCGCTGTCCGGCACAACCGTCGCCGGTGCTTCGGCCGTCGATGCTGCGACGGTGGGCGGGCTCGCAGCACCGCCCATCATCTTGCCGGCGACGAGTGCCGGCACGATCTTCGCCACTTCCTGAGCGAGCGGCATGAGCAGCTCGACGAGGTGCGGGGGCTTCGCGGGCGGCGGAGCGTCCTCCTCCTCGTCGTCGTCCTCGTCGACGGGCGCGGCCGCCGGCAGCATGTACGCCGCATTGCGTGGCAATCCCTTCACCGTGGCAATCGTCTTTGCAAGATCGACGTGCGACTCGTGACGATGCGCAGCGCGTCGCTGTTCGTTCGCATCATGTGCGTCATCGCTTCGAGCGCGAAGCGCAGGTCCGTCACCATCGGCGCCGGCCCACTGCGGAGCGAGGCGAGCGCAGTCACATCCGCGCCTGCGTTGCGGAGCTCGCGCGAG
>JAFAOG010000325.1 GCA_019237945.1 Deltaproteobacteria bacterium
AGTCGCTGCAGCACGCGGCGGACCTCGATCCGAAGGATGCGTTCTGTCGCGCCGCGCTGGCGGCGGTGTATCGCGCGAGCAAGCGCTATGACTTCCTCGCGCGCGTGCTCGCCGAGCTGTCGACGTCGCTGACGAGCCGCGAGGCGCGGGCGGCGGCGGCACGCGAGTATGCGGAGCTGCTCGACGAGCACCTCGGCGATCACGCCGGTGCGCGCGTGGCGCTCGAGCGCATGATCGCGGAGCGCCCCGACGACGACGACGCGATGATCGCGCTCGCGAAGCTGTACGACCGCGACTCCGCGTGGGCGAAGTCGATCGAGCTGCGCAAGAAGGCGATCGCGCTCGCCGCGAATGCCGAGCGGCGCGCCGAGCTGTGGCTCGACGTCGCGGTGCGCGAGGAGCGGCGCGGCGATACCAACGCGGCGCTCGCGGCGCTCGATCGCGCGGCGGAGACCGGCACGCGCAAGTCCGACGTGCTGCGCGAGCAGGCGCGCATCCACCGCAGCGCCGGGCGCAACGACCGCGCGTTGCAGCTCGCCCGCGAGGAGCTGACGCTCGATCCGCCGCTCGCTCGCCGCACGCAGCTGCAGATGGAGATCGCGCAGCTGTTGACGGCGCTCGCGCGCGAGCCCGAGGCGGTCGTCGCGGCGTACCTCGAGGTGCTGTCGATCGAGCCGGATCAGACCGAGGCGCTCGCCGGCATCGAAGGTCCCGCGCGCACGCTCGGGATGTGGGACGAGCTCGCGCGCGCCTTCCGCGGCGCACCGCAGACCGCGAAGAACCTCGAGACGCTCGCCGAGGCGCTGACGAAGATCGCGGAGTGGTCGGAGCTCGCCGAGGTCCGCCGCCGCCAGCTCGAGAACGCCGGCTCGACGGTCGAGAAGGCTCAGCGCGCGAGCGAGCTCGCAAAGCTGTACGAGGAAGAGCTCGGCGATGCCGACTCCGCGATCCGCATGCTCGTGATCGCGCAAGCCGCGCAGCCCGACGAGGGCCGGCTCAAGGACCTGCTGCGCCTGTTGCGCACGACCGAACGCTGGCTCGAGATGGCGAGCGTGCTCGAGCGCGAGCTCAAGGTCGTGCCGCCCGAGCAGACCAAGCGCCAGGTCGAGATCCTGCTCGAGCTCGGCGAGCTGCGCGCCGACAAGCTCAACCGCCAGTCCGATGCGGTGACCGCGTACGAGTCGGTGCTCGAGCGCGATCCGAAGAACGCAGTCGCGACGGCGCGGCTCGAGATGCTGTACGAGGCGCTCGGCCGCGAGCGCGAGCTGGCCCACATCCTCGAGGCGCGCGCGGAGACGATCACGGAGCCCGTCGAGAAGGCGAAGCTGCTGTCGCGCGTCGGCAGCCTGCGTGCGAACCGCGGCGACATCGAGGGCTCGATCGCGGCCTACACGAGCGCGTTCCGGCTCGACCCGACGAACCGCGACGTGTTCACGTCGATGGAGCGCGTCTGCTACAAGTCCGAGCGGTGGGCGGCGGCGATGCAGCTGTACGAGATCGCGATCGCGCACGTCGAGAGTGGCGCGTCACGCGCGTACCGGCTCGGCGATCTGTACTCGCGCCGCGGCAACGTCCAGCTGAGCTTCCTCGGCCAGATCGACGCCGCGATCCAGTCGTTCCAGAAGGTCGTCGAGGTCGACTCGGCACCGCAGAACGCGATCAAGTCGCTCGAGGACATCTGCCGCACGCGCGGCGACTTCACGCCGCTGCTGCAGGCGTGGGAGCGTCGCGCCGAGACGCAGAAGGATCCGGCGCGCAAGGCGGAGGCGCTGCGCAACGCCGCGAAGCTCGCGAAGGATCAGCTGCGCGACCCGCGCCAGAGCATGCGGCCCCACCGCAAGCTGCTCACCGTCGATCCGACGGACTCGATCGCGCAGGCGACGCTCGAGGCGTACTACGAGGATACGCAGGACAAGTCGGGCCTGATCGACGTGCTGAAGATGAAGCTCCAGCACGCCAAGCAGAGCGACACCGTCGAGATCCTCAAGCGCATCGCGCGCGTGTCGGAAGAAGGCGCCCGCGACGTCGACACCGCGACCGAGCACTACCAGAAGATCCTCGAGCTCCAGCCGGAGAACCGCGAGGCGCTCGACGCGCTCGGCCGCATCTACGAGTCGACGGAGCAGTGGGCGGAGTTCATCGACGTCACGCGCAAGCTGATCAAGCTGACGAACGACCGCAACACGAAGGCGCTGCTCTACTTCAAGTGCGGCTCGGTCATGGAAGCGAAGTTCGGTCGCGAGATGGACGCGATCCGCTACTACGACGCCGCGATCAAGACGACGCCGAACTGCCTCCCCGCCGTCCACGGCCTGCGCGATCTCTACCGCCGCCGCGAGGAGTGGCCGCGCGTCATCGAGACGCTCGAGCTCGAGGTCAAGCTGTGGGCCGAGGACAAGGAGCGCGCCGGCGTGTTCGCGCAGATCGGCCGCATCTACGAGAAGCAGCTCAACGATCCCGAGCGCGCGATGCAGTACTACGACAGCGCGCTCGCCGTCGATCCGGACTGCTTGCCCGCGAACCAGGCGCTGTTCGAGTACCACTTCGATCGCGCGGAGTGGGACAAGGCCCAGCCGATCGGCGCGGCGCTCGCACAGAAGGCGATGCGCGACGGAGATCCGGCGACGCGCAGCGAGTTCTATCGCAAGCGTGGCGTCGTCGCGCGCCACACCGGCGATCCCCGCGCCGCCGCCGACTCGCTGATCACCGCGCTCGAGGTCCGGCCGATCAACACGGTCGCCCTCGACGATCTCAACGCACTCGCCCGCGAGCAGCCCGAAGTCTGGGACTTCGACACGACGTTCAAGGAGCTCGAGAAGGTCTACAAGAAGCGTGACGATGCGAACGCGCTGCTCGCGCGCGTCCACGTCGGCCGGGCATCGCTCGTCGAGCGCGAGGGCGATCTCGACGGCGCCGCGCGCTACTACCACGAGGCGCTGCAGCTCGCGCCGACCGACCTCGTCGTGCTCAATGCGCTCGTCGACTTCCACGCGAGCATGCGCAGCTGGAAGGAGTCGATCGCGGCGATCCAGCAGTTTGTCGACGCGGGCGCGAACGCGCAGGACCGGCTCGCCGCGCTGATGCGCCAGGCATCGATCCACGCCGACGGCGAGATGGACGCGCAGCGCGCGATCGCGGTGCTCAAGCACGTGATCCAGACCGAGCCGTCGCACCAGGACGCGTACTACCTGCTCGCGCAGCAGCAGTTCCTCGTCGGGCGCTACAACGACGCGCGCGCCTCGATCGATCGCGTCATCGAGCTCGCCACCGCGGCCGGCCAGGCGCTGATCCCCGAGGCGCTCGCGCGCTACTACTACTACAAGGGCCGCATCCTCGACGCCGCCGGCGACCAGCGCGCCGCCGCACCGCAGTACCGCCGCGCGATCGAGTACGACCCGGGCTACGCGCCCCCTGCCCTCGTGCTCGCGCGCCGCGCTGCCGATGGTGGCGACCAGCGCCAGGCCGAGGCCCTGCTGATCGAGGCCGCGCACGCCGCGATGGGCCAGGGTGGTCCGCGCGCCGCCGTGCCGCTGCAGCGGGGCCTCGCGCGCATCCTGCTCGCTTCCGGCGATCGCCCGGCTGCGATCGAGGCGTACCGCGGCATCCTCAACGTCGAGCCCGACGGGGCAAGCGATCGCGTCGCGCTGGCCGAGATCTACGCCGTCGACGATCCGGGCCGCGCGATCGGCGAGCTCCGCAAGGTCCTCGACCGCGACATCCACCACGCGCCCGCCTACCGTTTGCTCGCGTCGTTCTACTCGCGCACCGGCGACACCGAGCGTGCGACCCGCGTGCTCACCGCGCTCGAGCTGCTCGGCTTCGCCGAGGAGACCGACCGCCAGACCGTCGCTCGCCTGCGCGCGACCCGCGCCAGCGCGCCGCCGCGCCGCGGCCTCGACGACAACAACCGCGAGCGCCTGCTGACGACGACGGCTGCGCGCGAGCCGCTCGGCGAGGTGTGGAACGTGTTCGCCGAGGAGCTGACGTCGCTCGTCCCGCAGCCGACGCTCGGCGAGAACCTCGTGCCGCTCGCCGCGCTCAACGATTCGCGGATCACGCAGCTGTCGACCGAGGTCGCGACGCTGTTCCAGGTCGATCCCGAGGTCTACATCGGCGACAAGGTCCCCGGCCTGTTCTACGCGACGGCCCACCCGAGCCAGATCCTCGTCGTCGACCGCTCGCTGCTGACCGAGAAGGACGGACCGCTGCGCTTCCTGTTCGGCTACGCCTACGAGGCGATCCGCGGCCGCTACGCGGTGCTGCTGCAGCTCGGCGCGCGCAACCGCCGGGAGATCGGGCAGGTGCTGCGCGAGCTGCTGTCGGGAGCGGAGCCGCAGGGCGTCGCCGCGGAGCTGTTCCACAACGCCGGGCCGCGCGCGGCGAAGGTGCTCGAGCGGCACGCCGGTACGCGCGATCTCGACCCGGGCGCCTGGATGGACGCGATGCTCGCGGGTGCCAAGCGCGCGGGCCTCGTCGCGTCGGATGATTTTGCGGCCGCCATCTGGATGGTCGCGCGGCTCGCGGGTGAGGCGATCGCTACCCACGACGACACGACGGCGCTCGGCGCGGTCCTCGGCGGCCCCGATCTCGTCCGCTTCTACCTCTCCGACAACTACCAGCTGATTCGCGACCTGCTCGCCCTGCCCATCTAGTCATGTAGTCAGGTGGATTACTGAACCTCACTGGATCGCGGGCGCCGGTCAGGCTACAGTCGTGGACTGACGGGTGATGTAACAGTCACTACCGTCCTTACGTTATGAGCCAAAAGTTCCAGGCGTCGGTGCAGCATCGTGGTGACGTGAGCTACGTGAAGCTCGGCGGCGTCATCGACGAAGACAACGAGCTCAACGATCTCGTCGACAAGATTCCGGCCGGCACGGCCGTGATCGACCTCGGCGAGATCGAACGCATCAACTCGTGCGGCGTGCGCGACTGGGTCAACTGGCTCAGCAAGCTCGAGACGAACGGCACGCGGTCCGTCCTCGTCGAGTGCTCGCCGGCGATCGTTGCCCAGATCAACCTGGTCAACAACTTCACCGGCAGCGGCGTCGTCAAGAGCTTCTACGTCCCGTACTTCTGCCCGGAGTGCGACGAGGAGAAGGTCTTGCTCGTCGAAGCGAGCGACATGGGGCCGCCTCCGCACGAGCCGCCCACGTGTCGCTGTGACGAGTGCGACCTCGTCATGGACTTCGACGACATGCCCGACAGCTACTTCGCGTTCCTCGCGAACCAGAAGAAGCTCGCCGAGCCCGAGCAGATCAACGGCGCGATGCAGGAGATGGCGCGCGGCTCCGATCAGGGCAAGAACAAGGTCAAGTCGCGCGCGAGCCAGCCGAACCTCGGTGGCCCCGCGTCGAGCGCGCCGAGCGTGCCGTCGCTGCCGTCGATCCAGAAGACGAGCACGATGCCGTCGACCAGCAGCGGCAAGACCACGTCGAGCGGCCCGCGCCTGCCGACGAAGGCTCCGAGCAAGCCGCCGAGCAACCCGCTGTTGACCGGCAAGCAGCCGAGCTCGCCGAACATGAACCCGGCGCTGTCGATGCGGATGTCGCAACCGTCGAGCAATCAGCTCGCGGCGCCCGGCAAGAGCAACACGCTGGTGTTCGCGCTGATCGGCGTGCTGATCGCCGCGATCGCCGTGCTCGCGTACGTCGTGCTTACGAAGTAGTCCGCGGCAGCTTCCACCACACCCAGGTGGCGAACGCGACGCACGCGATGATGATCGCGTCGATCGCGTTGAAGTGCTTCGTCCACAGCGAGAACGCCAGCTCGCCGACGACCGTCAGCCCGCACGCGATCGGGATGAACAGCGTGCGAATGCGCTTCTTGAGGAAGTGCGCCGCGCCGTACTCGGTCGCCGCCATCACGCCAAACCCGACCGCGATCAGCTTCGCGATCAGCGCCGCGTGATTCGCGGTGTTCGCGAGGTCGTCGTCGTGCAGGCGCTCGCCGGCCTCCCCGAACGCGCCGACCAGGTGGCCGCAGACCAGGATCGTGCCGCCGAGGATGGCGTTGAGGAAGGCGGCCAGGCCCAGCGAGGCATAGCCCAGCCACGCCAGGACCTTGGACATCGGGTCGGTGGTGTCGTCGTTCATGCGCACCAGAGCCGCAACGGGCACGTCAGTCGCAAGAAATCGGTATAAGAGGTGCGGAATGCCTGAGAATCGGGTCCTCGCGGGGGAGCGGATCTCCCGGGCGCAGATCGACGCCGCGGGTACGCCCGACGAGGCCGCGATCGAGGCCGCGCTCGCCGCGCTCGACCACGAGCAGGCCGCGATGCTGGCGCTGGCCCGGGCGCGCACGCAGGCGGTGCCGACCGCGCTGGTCGGGCGAATCCTGCCCGGCATCGAGCTCCCAGCGGTCGCGCTCGCCCTGGTCGCGATCGCTCCCGACAAGGCGGCGCTGCTCGGCGTCGTCGAGAGCCGCGTGTTCCCGCCGACCAAGGATGCCAGCGAGCTCGAGGCGATCGCCCTCTACGCGGCGTGGAAGGCCGGCGCGCCCGTCGACCGGATCAAGCCGGAGCTGCGCCGGCTCGCCGCGCGGTCGATGACGGCCGAGGGCTACGGGCTGCTCGCGACGGTGGCCGCATCGGTCGACGACGCGAATGTCGCCGCCGCGTGCAAGCCGATCGCGACGTTCGCGACCGAGTACAAGAAGCAGGTCGCGCAGGATGATTCGGCGATGCACGCGACCGTCGACAAGGCGATCGCCTCGCTGCCTGCGGAGGTCGAGAGCACGGTCGGCGGCTTCACGGTGCGCGGCGCGAAGCAGCCCGGCCGCAACGATCCGTGCTCGTGCGGGTCGGGCCTCAAGTACAAGAAGTGCTGCGCCGACAAGCCGGTCGCGACGCCATCGCCGATCCCCGGCGTGTCGTGGGACGACTTCCTCGGCAAGGACGCCGGCCGCATGGACGCCGAGCACGTCCAGGCGCTCGCGCCGCGGGACCTGGCGCGCGTCGACGTCACGAAGCTGCAGGAGAAGCCGCTGCGCGTCGCGATGCGCCGGTTCACCGACCTCCGCGCGTTCGACCGCGCCGAGCAGTGCCTCGCGATCGCGCTCGCCCGCAACCCCGAGAAGCCCGACGACGACTGCGAGGAGCTCGTGCATGCGCTGCTGACCGTCGGCGAGGTCGAGCGCGCGCGCCCGCTCGTCGACGCGATGATCGACAAGCGGTTCTACGACCTCGAGCTCGCGATCCGGGACGGCAAGGATCCGTGGCAAGCCGTGCTCGCGCGGCTGCGCCAGACCGCCGGTTCCGCCGACAAGCTCGACGACGTCGACCTCGCCTACTCGCTGCTGCGCGCCGAGCCGCTGCTCGGCATCTACATCGCGCGCGCGTGCATCGGCACGCTCCACGTCGACGATGCGGATCTGCTGCTCGAGTACGTCGAGGACGCGCGCGACAAGCTCGGGCTGCCGCCGACCGACCCCGCGTGGGACGTGCTCGACGCGCTGCGGATCAAGACGAAGCGCACGCGTCCCGAGCCGGCGAAGGGCGACGACGAGCTCGCGAGCGCGCGCGCCAAGATCAGCGAGCTCGAGCGCACGATCGATGCGCTGCGCACGGAGCTGGCCGATCTGCGCACGCGTCCCGCGGCCGAGCTCGTGCGCGCCGCGCCGACCGAATCCGCGATCGAAGCGCGCGTCCGCGAGCTCGAAGGCCTGATCCGCGAGGGCAACGCCGAGCGCGCCGAGCTCCGCAAGCAGCTCGCGAAGCTCGATGCGGAGCGCGAGGCCGTGCGCAAGCCGCCGCCGCCGAACGAGGAAGACACCCCCGACGAGGGCGACGACCTCCCGCTCGGCAGCCGCGGCATCACGCTGCCGCGCTTCGACCGCAAGTTCTCCGACGCGCTCACCGATGTCCCCGCACCGGTCGCCGCCGAGGCGGTGCGCACGGTCGGCATCCTCGCGTCGGGCGATGGCTTCGCCTGGCGCTCGGTCAAGCAGGCGAAGGACATGGCGCGCCCGGTGCTGATGGCGCGCGTCGGGATCCATCACCGCATGCTGTTCCGCGTCGAGGACGGCGTGATGGACGTCCTCGATCTGATCACGCGCGAGACCCTGCTGACCACCCTCAAGCGACTGAGAGCCCTGCGATGACCACGCTCGCCGACGCTGTTCTCGACAAGCTCCACACGGAGCTGGCGAAGTTTCCGGGCGTCGCGACGACGAACGACCTCTACCTCGCGCTGTCGTACGCGGTGCGCGATCGCCTGCTCCATCGCTGGGTCGCCTCCGCGCGCGACATCCTCGAGCGCAAGAAGCGCACGGTGATCTATCTCTCCGCCGAGTATCTGATCGGCCCGCAGCTCGGCTCGAATCTCATGGCGCTCGGCCTCACCGACGAGGCGCGCGGTGCGATGCGCAAGCTCGGCTCGTCGCTCGAGGAGATCGTCGCGCACGAAGAAGAGCCCGGCCTCGGCAACGGCGGCCTCGGGCGCCTCGCGGCGTGCTTCATGGACTCGCTCGCGACGCTCAACATCCCCGCCGTCGGCCACGGCATCCGCTACGAGTTCGGCATCTTCGATCAGGACATCCGCGACGGCTGGCAGGTCGAGCACACCGACCGCTGGCTGCGCCGCGGCAACCCGTGGGAGATCCGCCGCTACGAGAACGAGATGACGATCGGCTTCGGCGGGCACGTCGAGGGCACGCGCTGGGTCCCGGAGCGCTTCGTCAAGGGCGTCCCCTACGACGTCCCGGTCGCCGGCTACGCGACGCCGACCACGAACTTCCTGCGCCTGTGGTCCGCCGTCGCGAGCGAGGAGTTCGACCTCGACGCATTCCAGGTCGGCGAGTACTGGCGCGCGGTCGACGAGAAGATCCGCAGCGAGAACCTGACCAAGGTCCTCTACCCCAACGACACCTCGCCCGCCGGCAAGCAGCTTCGCCTCGAGCAGCAGTACTTCTTCGTCAGCTGCGCGCTGCAAGACACGCTGCGCATCCTGCTGCGCGCGGGCGCGACCCTCCAGCAGCTGCCCGACGTCGCCGCGATCCAGCTCAACGACACCCACCCCACGCTCGCGATCCCCGAGCTGATGCGCCTGCTGATGGACGTCCACGGCCTGCCCTGGGAAGCCGCCTGGGGCATCACGCAGAAGACGTTCGCGTACACGAACCACACGCTGATGCCGGAGGCGCTCGAGACCTGGCCGCTGCCGCTGATGCAGCGCCTGCTGCCGCGCCACCTCGACATCATCTTCGAGATCAATCGCCGCTTCCTCGACGACGTCCGCACCCGCTTCCCCGGCGACGAGGCACGCGCCCGCCGGATGTCGCTGATCGGCGAGGACGGCGACCGCACCGTCCGCATGGCCTACCTCGCGACGGTCGCCTCGCACCACATCAACGGCGTCGCCGAGCTGCACTCGCGCCTGCTGCGCGAAACCGTGCTCGCCGACTTCGCCGCGATGTATCCCGAGCGCTTCACCAACGTGACCAACGGCGTGACCCCGCGCCGCTTCGTCGCGCTCGCGAACCCCGGCCTCGCCTCCCTGATCAGCGATGCGATCGGCGACGCCTGGATCACCGACCTCGAGCGCCTCCGCGACCTCGAGCCGTTCGCCGACGACGCCGCGTTCGCCGAGCAGTGGCGCGCGATCAAGCTCGCGAACAAGCTCGCGCTGGGCGGATTCGACGCGCACTCGCTCCTCGACGCGCAGTGCAAGCGCATCCACGAGTACAAGCGCCAGCACCTGAATCTGTTGCACGCGATCGCGCTCTGGCAGCGCGGCACCGATGTCCCGCGCACGATCCTGCTCGCCGGCAAGGCCGCCCCCGGCTACTACAAGGCCAAGCTGATCATCCGCCTCGCGACGGGCATCGCCGCCGCGGTCGCCGCCAACCCGCGCGGCCTCCAGCTCCTGTTCGTCCCCGACTTCTCGGTCAAGGTCGCGCAGCGCATCTACCCGGCCGCCGACCTCAGCGAGCAGATCTCGACCGCGGGCATGGAAGCTTCGGGCACGGGCAACATGAAGTTCACGCTCAACGGCGCGCTGACGATCGGCACGCTCGACGGAGCGAACGTCGAGATCCGCGAGGCCGTCGGCGCCGAGAACTTCTTCCTGTTCGGCCTGACCGCCGAAGAGGTCCTCGCGAAGAAGCGAGCCGGCTACGACCCGCGCGCGTCGCTGGATCCCGAGCTCGCCCACGCGCTCCGCATGATCGAAGACGGCGCGTTCTCGAACGGCGACCGCGAGCTGTTCCGCCCGCTGCTCGACGACCTCTACCACCGCGATGCGTTCCTCGTGCTCGCCGATTTCCGCGCGTACGCGCACGCGCAGGACCGCGTCGCCGCCGCGTGGCGCGATCCGAAGGCGTGGACGCGGATGTCGATCCTCAACACGGCGCGCGCGGGCCGCTTCAGCTCGGACCGCTCGATCCGCGACTACGCGCAGCGGATCTGGCGCGTCTAGCGGCGCCGCGTATCGACGGCCTGGAACAGCTCGTCGACCCAGTCCACTCGCAGCAGCGCGTCGAGGTCGCTCGGCTTGGGTCGCCGCGCCGCCGGAAGCTTCTCCGGGCGCGTCCCCATCGGTCGACAATCCTCCGCAGCCTTCACGCGCGTGTAACTAACGCGCCGATCGTGACGCGTCAAGTCAATGCGCCCAACGTGCCGCAATTATGCAAGATTCAGCTGCCACGAGACGCCGTACTTGTCGGCGACCCACGCGAACAGCTGCGAGAAGCCGTAGCTCGCGACCGGCATCAGCGTCTGCGCGCCCAGCGCCTCCGCGAGGCGGCGCAGCTCGGCTTCGGACTCGCACTCGACGAACAGCGAGGCGGCCGGCGTGAACGTGAACGCGTGATGGACCGGGCTGTCGGTGACCTGCACCTCCTGGCCTGCGATGCGGAACGAGCCGCGCATCACCTTGCTGGTCTCGGGGTAGCGCGCGGCGACCGTCATCTCGGCGCCGGGAAACAGCGACGTGTAGAAGCGCATCGCTTCCTCTGCCTGACCTTCGAACATCAAGAACGGGCGCACGGACGTTGCCATGCGCGCGAGCCTACCAGTGTTCGCGCAGCCACTGCTCGACGCGCTTGGCGAGCACGAGCGACGTCACGCGCTGCGGCTCGGGGATCGTCAGGCGCAGGTGCGGATGCTCGATCGCGATGCGCGGGCGCGCGGCGAGAACGTCGGCCATCGCGGCGGCGCGCTCGGCGGCGGCGGCGAGGCGGGAGAGCTCGCGGTGATAGATGTCGAGCGTGAGCACGCCGTCTTCGAGCGACCAGCGCGAGCCGAGCTGACGGACTTCGGCCGCGAGCTGATCGAGGTTCATCGGCTCGCCGCGATCGAGCGTCGGCGCCGGCGTGTCGCGCTGCGGGAGGACGGACGCGAACGCCTCGAGCGCGCGCTGCACCTGTTTCATCGACTGGTAGCGCTCGGCCGGTTCTTTCGCGAGCAGCTTGTCGACGACCATCTCGACGAGGCCCGGCGGCGCGTCGGCGCGTTTGAACGGCGCGGGTCGCTCGGTGAGGATGCGGGTCAACAGCGCGTGCGCGGTGTCGATGTCGAGCGGGAGCGTCGAGCCGACCGGCGGCGTGAACGGGAGGTGGCCGGCGAGCATCTCGTAGAGCACGACGCCGAGCGCGTAGACGTCGCAGCGGCGATCGACGGTGTCGGGCGTGAGGATCTGCTCGGGCGCCATGTACTCGGGCGTGCCGGTGACCGTGTTGCCGACCGCGGTGCGATCGCTCGCCGTGAGGATGCGCGAGATGCCGAAGTCGATCACCTTGACGTGGTCCTCGATGTCGAGCTTGCGGACGAGCAGGACGTTCTCGGACTTGAGGTCGCGATGGATGATGTCGGCCTGGTGCGCGGCCTCGAGCGCGGACGCGATCTGGTAGGCGATGCGCAGCGCGCGCGGCACGGAGACCTTGCCCTTGCGGTCGATCTCCGATGCGAGCGATGCGCCCTCGAGGAACTCGAACACGATGTACGGCGTGTCGGTCTTCGTGAAGCCCATGTCCGTCGCTTCGACGATGTTCGGATGGCCGAGCGTGCCGGCGGCGAGCGCCTCGTTCATGAAGCGGCGGATCATCGTCGCGTCGGCGGCGTACTCGCCGCGCAAGATCTTGAGCGCGAAGCGGCGCTTGATCAGCCAGTGCTCGGCGAGGAACACCGTGCCCATGCCGCCGGATGCGATCGCGCGGACGATCTTGTATCGCCCTTCGACCACCTCACCGATCTCGACGTCCACGCGCCAGGAATATCACGAGCGCGTGTAGGCTGTTCAGTCGACGCCGTACAGCTCGATTCCGCCGAGAATCACAGTGCTGCAGATGTCAGCGAACGCACATTCGTAGCCGCCGGTGATGATCGGTCCAACGCCTGCGCGCGTGTGGGGCCAGTAGGTGCGATCACTACCGAAGCGTAGAGTTCCGACGAGCCAGCCCGCGTTGCGCTCGATCGTGTCGAACGCGTGCTCGTAGTCGGCGCGCACGCCGAGATGCGCGATGCCGAGCGGTTGCTCGATCCACAGGCCCGCCGCGTAGCCGAGCTTCATCGACGACACGCCACTGAGCAGCGACACGCCCACCGACAAACCGATCATCGTCGAGCCGAGGCGAACCGCCGCGCCGAGCGGCCTGGCATCGATCGCGTAGTGCTTGTCGGCCCAGCGTGCAGTCAGCGCGACGTGCACGCCGAGCGGACGCGGACGCGCGATCGACACCGCGAGATCGCCGCCGAAATGCAGCGACTGGTTGTCGAGGTTGCGCGACACGCCGCCCGCGAGCTCGACCGCCTGCGTCCAGCCGCGCGGATCACCGGCGAGCGTTCCGGCATAGATCGGCGGCGCGGGAACCGCGGGGCCGCCGGTGTGCGCGTCGAGCCACGCGAGGATGTCGTCGCGGACCTGCTTGCCGGCCGGCTCGTGCACGAGATCGTGATAGAGGCCGGGATAGATCCGCAGCGTCTTGTCGCGCGCGCTCGCCTGCTCGATGAACATCCGCGAGCCCGCGGGCGCGGTCAGCTTGTCGGCCGTGCCGTGCAGCGCGAGCAGCGGCATCTGCAGCTTCGGCAGCTCCATCCAGATCCAGCCGATGCCATCGACGAGGCCGGCCGCGGTCTTCGCCGGCGCGGGTGGCTGCGATACGAGCGGATCGCGATCCATTGCGGCGCCCGCGGCTGGATCGGAGGAGAAGCTGTGGTTGTCGAGCTTCAACGCCGGGAACTGCGGCATCAGCGCGCCGCTCATCCGCGTGGCGGCAAGCAGCAACGGAGGCGCATCGATCGCGAGCGCCGGGCCCGAGAGCACGAGGCCCGCAAGCGCCGGCTCGTGAACCTCCGCGGTGCGCGCCGCGATCGCGCCGCCCATCGAGTGGCCGAACAGAAAGATCGGCTTGCCGGGCTCCGCTTTCTCGACCTTCGCGAGGAAGCGATCGAGGTCGTCGACGTAGTCGGTCCAGTTGCGCGGCGCGACCCGCGGACCCGCGCTCTGCCCGTGGCCGCGCAGATCGAATGCCCACACGCTGTAGCCGCGCGCGGTCAGCTCGCCGGCGAACGCGGCGTAGCGCGCCGAGTAGTCCTTGAGGCCGTGCATGATGACGAGCACGCCGCGCTCGTCGCCGACTGCCGGCCAGTGGCGCATGTATAAGTGCGTCCCATCGCGCGCGACGAATTCCTCGGCGGTCGAGCCCGCGAGCGGCGCGACATCTGGACGCACCGGCAGATCGGGGGTGTGGGCGCACCCCATACATACGGCGCCGGCGACAACGCCGGCACGGATCAAACGGTCAGGCCCTTCTTGTAGGCGAGCAGCTCTTTCTGGGTCTTCAATAAGAGCTGGTTCGTCTCGAGGAGCTCTTTGGTGCGCATACGAACCTGGTTCGCCAGGCGCTCGCGCTCGCGGGCCTCGGTCTCGAGCATCTCCTGATACTTCACCTGGACGACGGCCTCGTCGGTGACGTTGCGCTGGATCTCGAGCGCGCCGACGTTGTGGCCGGCCTCGTCGGTGATCGGCACCGCGGAAAGGATGAAACGCAGACGCTGCGCCTCGCCTGCGACGTTTCCCGAGATCTCGTCGAGGCGGACGTGCCGGTTATCGGCCCAGCACTGCTGGGCGATGCAGGCGTCCTTGCAGATGTTGAGCTCGAGGACCTCGTAGCAGTGCTTGCCCTTGAGGCCGCGGGCGACCGATCGGGGCAGGAGCGCGAAGAACGCGCGGTTGAAATCGACGATCCGGCGCTCCGTGTCGACGATGAAATAGCTGTCGACGATCGCGTTCGAGACCCTTTTGAACTCCGTCAAGAAACCCGAGAGCGCGTCCACATGGCAATGCTAGCACCGCTGGGATACTCTCGGGGGGCATGGCCAAGAGGGGCGGGCCGAGCATCTCGGTCAAGATGATCTTGACCACGACTTTACTGATCGTGGTCACCGTCGTTGGTTCTGGTTTTCTCAATGTCGTCAACGTGCGACGAGAGCTGGATAAATCGGCGAACGAACGTATTCAGGACTTCACGCAGGGGCGCATTACCCTAGGGGAGCTCGGTACGCCGCTGTTCGCCCGGGCAATGGAACAGCTTCTGATCGACCACGGCCGCGATGCCGATATCCAGGCCGTCGTGCAGTCCACCGTCGCCGGCGATACGAAGGACGCCCGCAACGGCAAGAAGGACCTCGGCCTGGCGCTCGCGATCGTGCTCGATCCGAACCAGAACGTGATCGCGGCCTGCACGGAGGGCGCAAAGCTCGACTGCAAGCCGGGCAATCACCAGCCGATGAGCCCCACGTTCGGACCGGTCGCGGTCGAGGCGTGGCAGAAGTCGCTCGCGGCGTGGAAGGCGGCGAAGAAGGGCGAGGCGCTCGTCCAGGCCGACGTCACGAGCGCCGGCGCGAAGGTCGCCGTGTTCGCGTTCCCGGTGTTCGTCGGCGAGGCGCCCACGGCTGCCGGCGCGCTGGCGACCGACCCGCCGCAGGCCCGTCAGGGCTACGTCGTGCTCGGCTACGACATGGCGCCGGTCGACTGGTTCACCCAGGAAGCCGCCGACCAGAAGGCGGCCGCCTCGACGAAGACCGCCTTGTACACCGGCGCCGTCGGTGCGTTGTTCGTGCTGATCGGTACGCTGCTCGCGATCTTCCAGGGCCTCTCGATCAGCCGCCCGATCCGCGCGCTGACGTGGAAGGCCGACCAGATCGCCCGCGGCGATCTCGATGCGCGTGTCGAGGTGACGAGCGGCGACGAGATCGGTCTGCTCGGCGAGAACTTCAACTTCATGGCCGACCAGATCGCGATCCTGCTGCAGCAGACGGCGGAGAAGGCGAAGATCGAGCAGGAGCTCGAGGTCGCCAAGGCGATCCAGGAAACGCTGGTGCCGAGCGACGCGCCGGTGAAGAAGGGCACGCTGACGTTCGCCGGCTTCTATCAGCCGGCCGCGCAGACCGGTGGTGACTGGTGGACGTGGGCCGAGCTCGCCGGCGGCAAGATCCTGATCGTGATCGGCGACGTCACCGGCCACGGCGTCCCCAGCGCGATGATCACCGCGGCCGCAAAGGCGTCGTGCGACGTCGCGCGCTACGTCCACGATGACGACGTGACTGTAACCCGGCTGCTCGAGCTGATGAACCACGCGATCTTCGAGAGCGCGCAGCGCCGGTTCGTGATGACGTGCTTCGCGTCGATCGTCGACACGAAGGCGCGCACGATCACGTACGCGAACGCCGGCCACAACTTCCCCTACCTGTTCCGCACCGGCGAGGGCAACAAGGGCGAGTTCGGCTCGCTGATGATTCGCGGCAATCGCCTCGGCGACGACCGCGACTCGCGCTACGAGGCCAAGACGACCGACCTGATGCCGGGCGACGTGCTCGTCTGGTACACGGACGGCATCGTCGAGTGCGAGAACACCGCCGGCGAGGAATACGGCGAGAAGCGGTTCCGCGCGAGTGTCCGCAAGGCGTCGTCGCTCGATGCCGGCGAGATGCGCGACGCGATCATCACGGACGCCGGCCAGTACTTCGGCGATACCGCCCGCAAAGACGACATCACGATGGTCGTCGGGAGGATGCATTGAGACTCCTAGCCGCAGCAGCAATCGTCATCGTCGCCAGCTCGGCGTACGCAGCCGTCGAGGACGATCTCCGCGATGGCGACAAGTACTTCGAGGATGGCG
>JAFAOG010000599.1 GCA_019237945.1 Deltaproteobacteria bacterium
CCCGACGACGTCACTCGAGCCATCGAAGCGACCCGCGGGGATCGCGCTATCGCTGCCGCCGGTGAACGGGTTGTCGTGCCTCCACACCGAGCCGGCCTGGTTGCGATGCCGCGACCACTGGCGCGCCCAGCCGAGCGAGACGGTGAAGCCGCCGGCCGTGATCTCGAGGCCGAGCGCGCCGGTGTGGCCGCCGAGCTCGCCGAACGTCGTCGAGAGATGGGCGGTGCTCGTCGACGACGTCGTGTACGCGTAGCCCGCGGTCGCCCACAGAAAGCCTTCGATCAGCTCGACGTCGAGCGCGCCGCGCACCGCGCCGTGCGAGCGGGTCGAGAGCCGCGAGGGGACGCGCGTGATGTCGGTCGCGACGTTCGCGCTGTCGGTGACGCGCACGCCGTCGATGCGCCACGTCGTCTCGTCGGCCTGCGACGGATAGATCCACAGATCGCCGCCGACCTCCGCGATCCAGCGATCGGCGAGCCAGCGCACGCCGGTGCGCACGGTGATCGGCTGGCGAACGTCGAGGCCCGCGCGGCCCGTCGGCGACGTGATCGTCACGCCGGGCGTCGTGCCTTGATCGACGGCCCACCGCGACGCCGCCGCATTGCCCGCTACGTGCGCATCGCTCGTCCAGCCCACCGACGCGGCGAGCTCGACGTGCTCGTCGGGCGGTGCGATCAGCACGCCGGCGACCGCGCTGGGCGAGAACCAGTCGATGCCGTCGAGCGCGAGCACGACATCGTGATTCGCGTCGCCGACCGGCGCGAGCGCGTGGTTCGCCCACAACGCGCGGGTCTCGCCGATCTCGACGCGCGACACGCCGATGGACCCGCCGATCGCGATCGCATCGCCGAGCCGGCGCGCGACACCCGCCGTCACCGTGTCGCGGCGATACGAGCCCGCGAGCCCGCTGTAGCGATCGTCGAACATCGCGCCGAAGCTCGCCGGCGGATTGCGCCCCGGCGGGACGAACGTGCGCTCGCCCGCGGCGCTCGTCATCGCGGCCATGCCGAGCACCCAGTCACCGAATCCCGACTCGATCGCCGCGAACGGCAGCACCGTCGAGCCGCTCTGATCGCGCGCCGGCGGAGCGTCGATCGCCTCGCGCCAGTCGATCGCGTCGTCGACGGCAGATGCGCCGAGCTGGACGCGCGTCGTGCCTCGCCGCGCCATCGCGGCCGGATTGACGAGCAGCGCGCCGCCGGAGTCATCCGATGCCGTGCCGACCCCTGCGCGCCCGATCGATCGCGGCGACCCGCCGCCGATCACGAGGCCATCCGCGCGCGCCACGCCGCACGCAGCGGCGAGCAGCACGGACGCGCGCAGGACATGCACTGCGCGACGATATCTCGGCGCCGATTGAGTGTTACAAGCACCGGATGAACAAACTGCTCAATGTGGTCGCCGCGCTCTCGCTCGCGGCGTGCGGTGGTGGACACAAGCCGGCGCCCGTCGAGCCGACCCCGATGGGGTCCGCGGCCGCCCCGACGCCGACGGGCCCGTGGGAGCTCGGCGAGCTCAAGTTCTATCAGGGCGACGAGCTCGGCATGCAGCTGCACGCGAACGGGCACCTCGAGGTCAAGCTCGTGCACGGCGAGCCGGGCAAGCCGCCGGTCGAGCGCTGGCAGGACGTCGGCGCGCTGACGCCCGACGGCACGATCACCGCGATCGACGGCAAGAAGCACGCGGAGATCAAGCCCGACGGATCGATCGTCACGCAGGACGGCTCGACGGCGCCGTTTCACCTCGAAGGCGAGACGCTCGTCGTCGCCGACAAGAAGATCACGATCGACGACAAGGGCATCCTCCAGGGCGGCAACGACATGGGCAAGCCGATGCGCATCGACGGCGCGTCGACGCCGGGCCTCAAGCGCACCGCGCTCGTCGTGCTCGCGCTGATCATGTCGTCGCCCGAGCCATCGCCCGCGCAGCCTCACGTCGAGACCAGCGGCGGCGGCACCGGTCCCTGCGGCGGCGGCAAGTAGCCGTCAGCTACCCGCAGTGAGTCTCAGCTGCAGGTGCAGCAGCGCTTGTGCGCGTCCGTGCAGGTCGACCGCGCGCTCGTGCACTTGCCGGCGGCCCACTCATCGTCGCCGAGGTCGTCGCTGATCTTGCAGATCTTGTCTGCGTTGTCGCAGATCGAATCGGAGAGCGTGCACACGCTGTGGCACGACTCGCTCTCGCCCGCGTGACACGCGTTGTCCTGCGCGGCGTGCGGCGGCGAGGATTCCGGCTGCGCCGTCATCTGCTGCATCACGGCCTCGGGCATGCCGATCTGCTTGCGCTGCGCCTCGATCTGGTCGCTGTACCACTGGATCTGGCCGCGCGGATCCTGCGTCGGGGGCACCATCGGTTCGGCAGCTCCGTGCGCGCTGTTCGCGGTCGGCGCGACCGGCTCCATCGCCGCGCGCTTCCCGGAGGAGCACGCGACGACGAGCGCAGCCGAGACGCCGAGCACGATGCCCGGCAGGCCTCTCATTGCACTCCTCCGCTGCAGTCACAGCAGCGCTGCTTCGCCTCGCGGCAGCTGGCCTTCGCGGACGCGCACTTGTCCTGCGCGAACGTGTCGTCCTTGCCGAGGTCGGCGGCGATCCCGCAGATCGCCTCGGCGTTATCGCAGATCGCATCCGAGAGGTCGCAGACGTCGTCGCACGTCTTCGGGACCTCGTGACCGTCGGTACACACGCGCTTCACCGCATCGACCGGCGACGCGCGGAACTGCATCTGCAGCGAGCGCGGCGGATCGAGCGGCATCTTCGCATCGCGACGGAACTCGCGGATCTGCGTCCACAGCGCGGTGATCTCGTTCTCCTTGCGGAGCTTCTCGTTGAGATCGGGAGACGGCGGGGCGCCACCACACGACACGACGATCGAGATCACGAGGCCCAGCGCGACGCCGAGCGCCACGCCCCTCATTTGCTCTCCATCAGCTGCTTCTGCAGCTCGGTGTCGATCGCGTTCGACGCGTCGTACGCCTCGATCGCCGCGTGCTTCTCCGCCGTCGCCTTCGCCTTGTCGTCCGCGAGCTGCGCCGCGCGCGCCTCGTGGATCTCGCCCTTGACCGTGTACAGGTTCGCGACGAAGAAGCTCTTGCGCTGGCTCTGCGCGATGCCTTCGGTGACCACGGTCATCGCCTCGTCCAGGTTGCCCTGACCGAGCAGGAGCTTGGCGAGCAGCGCGCGCGCGTCGTTGCGGACGTCGTCGGCTTCGGGGGCGTTCGGCGGGAACTGCAGCGACAGGATCTCGCGGACAGAGGCGATGGCAGCAGCGGTGTTTCCATCGCTCATGTAGACCTTCGCCTTGTGATGAAAATTCTTCGCCTTCGACAGCGCGATCATCAAATTCTGATCGATCGCGTCGGCGGGCTCGGCCGTTTTCGTCGTCGGGGGCGGCTCGCTCGAGGAATTGCACGAGCACGCCGTGATCAGCAGCACGGCGAGGATGATGTACTTCATGGCTTCCCTCCCCGTCCGAGCTCGCGGTCACGGTAGCCGTCGAGGCGGTCGGCAAAGATCGTATCGATGCGCGTCGTCGCGTCACCCGCGTGGTCGCGCGCGATCGGCCCGAACAGCGAATCCGTGGGCCGCGAGCGCTGGTCGATCGGTAGCGGCAGCAGGGCCGCGCCAGTCGTCACGGTGCGCGGCGGCGTGCGCACGATCAGCAGCGCGATCGCAGCGGCGGCAACCGCCGACGACACGGAGGCGACCGTCCACGGCAGCCAGCGCCGGCGAGCGCGCGAGATCGGCACGACCGTGCTCCGGCCCGCGCCACCGATCGCCTGCTTGAGCGCATCCTCGACGAGCGAGCGCTTTGTCTGCGCCGGCAGCTCGACCTTGCCGCTCGCCGCGCGAATCACCGTCGCGACCTCGAGCAGCGCGCGGTCGTCAGCGCTCATCGCGGGGGGCGTGCGGCCGGCGAGCGTCTTGTCGACGAGGTCGGCGAACGTCTTCGCGTGTGCGCGCTCGGCCGGCGTCGCTTCCGCCTCGGGCTCGGGCACGGGTCCGGTCAAGAAGTCGTTGTCGTCACTCGTGGACATCGGGTTCTCCGAAGTGCTTGCGGAAAGAGCGCACCGCGCGAAACAGCAGGACGTCGAACGTGCCGACGGTGACGCCGAGCCGCTTCGCGCATTCCTCGCGCGACAGCTCCTGGACGAGCCGCAGCTCGATCGCGGTGCGATAGCGCTCGGCGAGCTGGCCCATCGCATCATCGATGCGGGTGCGATGCGCGGCGCGTTCCTGATCGGCGATCAGCTGCGCATCGGCGTGCGAGTCGGGGTCGGTCTCGTGCGGGACCTCGTGGACCATCGCATCGGCGAGCTTGCGGCTGCGCTTGCTCTGCCGATGGACGTCGTAGACCTTGTTGATCGCGATCTGCCGCAGCCACGGATAGATCGACTTGCCCTGCCAGGTGAAGCGGCTGATCTTCTCGACCGCGGTCGCGAGCGTGTCGCGCAGAACATCTTCCGCGGTCGCAGCATCGCCCAGGCGCGGCAGGATCACCGTGCCGTAGAGTGGCTGCACATAACGTTCGAGGATCGGTCGCATCGCGTCGAGGTTTCCGGCTTGGGCTTCCTCGACCTGGCGCTGCTCCTGTTCGAGCTCGATCGCGGTGGCAGGTTCGGGGGCCACGGACACTCCCTCAACGCGTGTCGCGGCAACATCTTACATGCGCGGGACCCGGGTGCCGTCGTAGTGGACCGCCAACAGCTCCAGGCCGTGGGCCGGCGCGGTCTTGCCCGCCTTCGTGCGGTCCTTCGCGGCAAGGATCTCGGCCACTTGCGCCACGGCCAGGCGACCGGTCCCGACCTCGGCCAGCGTCCCGACGAGGATGCGCACCATCATCCGCAAGAACGCGTTTCCGCGGACATCGACCTCGAGTAGCTCGCCAATGCGCGTGAACGTGATGCTGTCGACGCGCCGCATCGTGGTCTTCGCCGTGCAGCCCGCCGCGCGGAACGCCGCGAAGTCGTGCTCGCCGTGGAGTGCGCGCGCCGCCGCGATCATCGCGTGGACCTCGAGCGGCTCGGGGTGATGCCATGCGCGTGTGCGCCAGCGCGGCGACCGATCGGGCGACGTCAGGATCGTGTAGCGGTAGTGCTTGCCGGTCGCCGAGTGGCGCGGATGCCACGACTCGTCGGCCTCGCTCGCCGCGCGGATCGCGATCGACTCGGGCAGCAGCGAGTTGAGGCCGCGGCGGATGCCGTGCAGCGGGATCGGCTTGTCGGTCGTGAACAGCGCGACCTGCCCGCGCGCATGCACACCGGCATCGGTGCGCGATGCGCCCGCGACTTGCACCTCGTGCTGCAGCAGCTGCGCGAGCGCCTCCTCGAGGTGCTGCTGCACGGTCGGTTGTCCGGCCTGGCGCTGCCAGCCGTGGAGCTCGGTGCCGTCGTACTCGACGACGAGCCGGATGTGCCGCACGAAGCGACTGTACTAGAAGCTCGCCTCGACGCCGAGCGACGTGGCGTTCTCGCCGTCGAACGTCGAGTTGTGGAGCAACAGCGCGCCGTCGTAGCGCAGGTACAGGCGGGTCGTGTGGACGAGCGGCACGCGCAGCGACAGGCTGAACGCGGGCCCGACGTTCGCGCCCGTGATTCGCAGGCCGGCGCCGCCGCCGAGCTCGAGACGCGTGCGCATGATGCCGCGGCGCGCGACCGTCGCGAGCAGCGAGCCCTCGCCGTGAAGCCCGCCGACGAGCCACAGCGACGCCTCGCCACCGACGAGCGTGCGGTAGCCGGTCTCGGCGCGCAGCGCAAAGCCGCCGAGCGCGTCGGTGTTGCCGTTGACGATGTGGACGCCGCCGCCGAGCGCCGCCGACAGCCGCAGCCGGCGGAAGCCTCGGACGGACGTCTCCTCCGCGACGCCCTCGACGCCGATGTCGGCGACCGGCGCCGACGGCGTGAGCTGGATGCTCTCGCCACCGGCCGTGCTGCCCGTGTCGGCGTTGTCCTTCTCCGCGTCCTCGTCCTCGCGCGGCGCGGACTTGCTCGCGGTCTTCTTGCGCGGGCGATCCTCGTTGTCGTCGGCGCCCGCCGGGCGATGCTCGGTCTTCTTCTTGTCCATCTCGACGTGCGTCGCGTGCTCGACGAGCTGCCAGCGCATGCCCGCGGGCACCGACACCGGCACCGGCACGGTGTGCTTGACGCCGCCTTCGGCGATCGTCGTGTCGCCGATCGCGACCATCGACGTCTGCGGCGACACCAGGCCGTAGCGCATCGCGTGCTCCGCGATCGCGCGCCCGTTGCCGATCGCGATCAGATCATCGAGCTTGTTGCGCGCCCAGCGTCGGCCGAGCGGGCCCACGTTCGTCAGCTGGCCGTCGAGCGGCTTTTCCGCCGGCACCTCGGTAAACCCGAACACGTCGCCGCGCACGCGCGCATTGCCAGTCGCCCCGCGGCGCACGCGTGCGAGCACGAGCTCGGCCTGGCCGGCGCCGACGCGCGGCATCGTCGCGGGGACGACATCGCTCGCGCCGAGCGTGCCCCAGTTGATCGACAGCGGCGGCGGCGGCGACGCGACATCGGCGAGCACGTCGCGCGCGATCTGATCGAGCGGGTCGCCGGGCACGACGAAGCGCAGCGTGCCGCCGGTCTGCGCCGCGATCGCGCCGAGCAAGCTGCGGTTCGGCGCGGGCCCGATGCCGACGACATGCACGGGAACCGCGAGCTTCTTCGCCGCCGCGATCGCAGCCGCATCGTCGGCGACGAGGCCGTCACTGACGAGCACGATCGCATCGCGCGAGTGCAGCTGCTGGAGCTCGCGCGTCAGATCGATGTCGATCTCCTGCGCACCGCCGCCGAGCGCGCGGACGAGCGGGCGGGCGACGAGGTCCGCATCGCCGCGCGTCGTCGCCGATTTGTCGACGATGATCGTCGCGTGCGCCGGGGGCGCGGCGGCCGGCGCCGGCGCGGCCTCGACGACGACCGCCGCAAATCCATCGGCCTCGACGAACGCCGCCTGCGGCAGCTTCGCGCGCCACCGGATCACCGCATCGTGATCGCTGTGCGGATCGACGAGCGTCGTGCCTTCGAGCGCGTGGGTCGGCGAGCCGAGGTCCGCGATCTCGCCATCGAAGTGGAGATGGATCGTCGTCGCGCCTCCCGCATCGGGCGACCCCGGCGGCGTGACGTGCGACGCGTCGGGCGCGCGATCGGTATCCGGGGCGTGTCCTGCGCCGCTGACGGGACGGCCGGTCGCGGAGCCCGGCACGTAGCGCGGCGCGACGACGAGCGGCAGCGCGAGCTCCCACTGCCCGCGCGTATAATGCGCGACGGTGTCGTAGCGCAGCGTGACCTCGACGACGCCGCGCGCCGGGATCGCGGCGACGCTCTGCGTGAACACGTCGGGCCGCTCCTGATCGAGCAGCGCGGCCGGTGCGCCCTTCGCGAGCGCCCGCTCGTAGCGTTCGGCGGCGCGCTGGCGCGGCTAGATCGCGCCGTGGATCGTCGTCGCGCCGATCTTCATCTCGAGCGCACTGACCGCGGCATCGGGCGGCAGCGGGAAGATGTACGTCGCCTCGGTCGGCTGATCGGCGTCGTTGCGAAACGTCTGCGTGATCACGGCCTCGACGATCGGCCCGTGCACCGAGACGTCGACCGTGCTCGCGGTCATCGGCAGCGCGCCACCGCCTTGCGCGACCATGCCCATGTGCCCGCGCAGCTCCGCGGCATGCGCAGGGAGCGCGCACGCGAGGACGGCGAGGACGAGCGCAGGACGCACCATGCCTTGCGACATTACACGTCCGGCTTCGCGTGCCGATCTAACGCGCCGCCGCGCCAGGACATTCCGCGTGTCACGCCATCCACGCCGCGCGTAGATGCGCGAAACCTCACGGCTTGCGTCCGGCATCGCGGCTGCACTTCGCAGGCGGCATGCGGACGGCAGTACTCCTCGGCCTCGTTGCAGCGTGCGGCGCCTCGGGCTCTCGGTCGGACCTGCGCGTCGTCGGGTTTGCGCCGGAGGCGGCGATGACGTCGACGTCGCCGATCGAGATCCGCTTCGATCAGCCGGTCGGCGGGCCCATCGACGCGCACGTCTCGCCCGCGTTCGCCTATCGCAGCTCCTGGCGCGACGACATGACGCTCGTGATCGAGCCGCTCGAGCCACTCGCACCCTCGACGCGCTACGAGGTCGCGCTCGCCGGCGAGCTCGGCGCCCGCACGCACGCGTTCCACTTCTCGTTCGTCCACCAGCCGCTGACCGCGCTCGGCGTGTGGGGCGCGGATCCCGACGCGCTTGCGCCCGATGCCGATGTCCCGCTGTCGTTCGATCAGCCGGTGCGCGCGCGCGATGTCGCGGCCCACTGCCGGCTCGCGGGCGATCATGCGATCGCGCTCGTCGCCCACGACGATGCGACCGCGCCGACGATCGCGCTCGCCCCCGCCGAGCGACTCGCGCCCGGCGCACACTACACGCTGACCTGCGATGGCCTCACCGGCGCCGGCGGCACGGCGCCGATGCGTCCGTATGCGCTCGCGGTGCGCGCGCGGCCGCCGCTCGAGCTCGCGCGGTTCTCGCCGCAGGGGCCGGTCGCGCCCGACGAGGTCGCGCTGACGTTCCAGTTCACGACGCCGGTCGAGCTCGCCGACGTGCGCGCCGCCGTTTCCGCCGAGCCGGCGATCAGCGGCCTCGACCGCGGCACGCTCGACGCGGGCGGCACGACGTACACGGTGACGACCGACCTCGACGCGAACACGACGTACCAGCTGCACGTCGCCGGGCTCACCGATCGCTACGGTCAGCGCATCGCGGCGCCCGCACTCGTCTCGCTGGCAACCGGCAACGCGCGGCCGCGGCTCGCGATCGCATCGGGGCTGCAGGTCGTCGGCAGCGATGGCCTCAGCGTGTGGTCGCGCGACGTCGCGAGCTTCACGGTCGATTGCGCGAGCATCCCGCGCGACAAGCTCGCGAGCGTCCTCGCCGGCGCCGACCTGCCGACGCACGCGCGCCTCTACACGCTCGCCGCGCACTCGACGTGGCAGCGCACGACGGTCGATCCGGCCGAGGCGTGCGGTCAGCCCGCCGGCGCACGCGGCGTGTTCCTCGCGACCATCCACGGCGATGCCCTCGGGGGCGAGCGTGTGATCGCGAACGCGACGGACCTCGGCGTGCTCGTGCAGGAAAACCTCGTGTGGGTGACGTCGCTCTCGACGGGCCTGCCGGTCGCCGGCGCGCGCGTCACGCTCGTCACGCGCGAGGGCGCCACCGTGCACGCCGACTTGACGAACGGCGATGGCCTCGTCAAGGTCGCGACGCCGTTCGCGCTCGCGATCGTCGACAAGGGCAGCGACCTCGCCGTAGCGGAGACCGGCTGGAACACCGGCGCGCCGCTCGCCGAGCTCCCCACCGCGCCCGCGCCCGCCGATCCGGCGCCCGCCTCTGCATTCAAGCTCACCGTCGAGCCGCACGTCGCCGCCCCCGTGCCGGGCGCGCAGCTCGCGTTCGAGGTGACGTCGCCGGTCGCCCACGCGCGCGTCGAGTGGACGCTGCGCACGCGCCGCCACGCCGTGACGTTCGATGACTTCGCGTTCGGCACGCGCGCCGATGCCGGCGAGGTGACCGCCGACGGCACCGGCACGACCGACGCCCAGGGCCGGCTCTCGATCGTCACGCGCGATCCGCAGCCGCAGCCCGACGTCCCCGTCGATTACATCCTCACCGCGACCGTGCGCGACGCCGGCGATCGCACGGCAACTGCGACCGCGCAGGTCACCGCCCACTCGACCGCGATGTACCTCGGCGCGCGCACCGACTCGCGCGTCCAGCCCGCCGGTTCGCCGTTCGAGCTCGAGCTCGTCGCGCTGTCGCCGAGCGGCGTGCGCCGCGATACGGAAGGGCGCATCACGATGACGCGCGTCACGCGCACGTGCACGCCGTCGGGCTGCGACGACGCCGAGACCCCGATCGATGACCGCGAGCTCGCGATCCACCGCGGCCGCACGCTCGAGCAGGTGATGCCGCCGACGCCTGGCCTCTATCGCGTGCGGATCGCGGCCGACGACGCACTGCCCGTCACGATCGACCTGTGGGCGACCGGCGAAGGCACGACCGGCTACGCGGGCGACGGCATCGCCCTGGACCGCGCGAGCTACCGGCCCGGCGACACCGCCCGCATCGCGCTCGCCGCCGACCTGCCCGAGCCGACGATCCTCTTGACGATCGAGCATGCCGGCGTCGTCGACGCGCGCGTCATCCATCTCGGGTCGACCGCCGAGGGCCTCGAGGTCGCGATCGCACGCGCCTGGGCGCCCGGCGTGACGGTCCGCGCGACGGCCATCAGCGGCGGTACGCGGCCTAAGTTCGCCAGCGGCGCGGCAACGTTCGCGGTGGTGCCGGCGGCCGTCGATTAGCACTACACTAGGTGTGATGAGGGCCTCCGTCGCGTTTGTCGTGCTCGCCGGCTGTGCGACTGCGGGAACGCCATCGCAGCAGCAGGGCACGCCCGACGCGAGCGGCTCGAATTCGCATATGCCCGACGCCGCGCCGATGTGCGTGCAGGGCGGCTGCGACGATCAGAACATGTGCACGATCGACATGTGCGTGCCCGCGACCGGCTGCATGCACATGACGAACACGTGCGACGACAGCAACGCCTGCACCGTCGACAGCTGCGACATGGTGATGGGCTGCAAGCACGATCTGCCGCACGGCACGATGACGTTCAACGCGACCGGCGCGATGCAGACGTTCAGCGTGCCGACGTGCGTGACGTCGCTGCACATCGTCGCGTCGGGCGCGCAGGGCGGCAACGCGGAGGGCGGCGCCGGTGGCCTCGGCGCGACGGCGACCGGTGACTTCACGGTCACGCCCGGCCAGGCAGTGAGCATCCTCGTCGGGGGCCGCGGCGTCGACTACAACGCGAACCCGCCGACGTCGATCTACGCGCAGCGCGGCGGCACGGGCGGCGGCGGCACGTTCGTCGTCGCGGGCACGACGATCCTCGAGATCGCCGGTGGCGGCGGTGGTGCGTCGGGTCGCAGCGGCGTCGGCGTCGGCAACGGCGGTCCGGGCCAGACGACGACGGCGGGCCAGACGCCTCCCGGCACGGCCGGCGCGGGCGGTGCGAACGGCGGCGGCGGCGGCACGATCTCGAATGCGAACGGCTTCCACGTCGGCACCGGCGGCGGCGGTTACTCGGGCAACGGCATCGGCGCGTCCGATGGCAGCGTGTCGTCGTACGGCACGGCGAACGAGCCGGGTACCGCGTTCGTCAACGGCGGCGCCGGTGGCGTCGGTGGCTCGGTCGGCCGCAGCGGCGGGTTCGGCGGCGGTGGCGCAGCGGGCGCGACCGGCGGTGGCGGCGGCGGCTA
>JAFAOG010000416.1 GCA_019237945.1 Deltaproteobacteria bacterium
CGCTCGGTCACTTCCTCGTCAACAGCGGCGTGATCACGGAGGACGAGCACAAGCGGGCCGTCGAGCGCGCGACGACGGTCGGCGGCAAGCTCGGCGAGGCGCTGGTCGCGCTCGGCGTGCTCTCGATCCAGCAGCTGATCGATCAGCTCGGCCGCCAGGCGCGTCACAAGCTGGTGCAAGCGCTGCGCTGGCCGCAGGGCGCGTGGCGGTTCGACGATTCTTCCGAGGCGGTCGAGGGCATGCAGCTGCGCATGATCGACGTCGTGATCGACGGCCTGCGCGAGACCGCGGTCGAGGACCTGACGAAGCTGCAGCGACTCGACGGCATGAGCTTCGAGCTGACCGAGCGCGGCAAGCGGCTGCGCCACGATCTGCGCAAGGCGTTCGGCGAGCGCGGCATGGCGATCCTGTCGGCGGGCGCGCCGATGGGCGAGATCGAGAAGGCGTTCGGCGATCGCGCGCAGGCGAGGCTCGCCGTCGACGCGATGCTGATGTGCGATGCGATCGTCTCCAAGGTCGTGCAGGTCGGGCTCGGCGCGGCGGAGATCCCGAAGCACACGCTCGCGGGTGTCTCGCCGGCGCCGCCTCGCACGCGGACGCGTGAGCGCCAGCACCTCGATGCGGCGGACTCCGGCCTCTACGACGTCCTGTTCGAGACTGAGGAGTCGAGCGTCGACGGCGCCGTCCCGCTCGACTTCGAGGACGAGGACTCGGGCATCGTCCCGCCGCACGAGATCGCGACCGCGAGCGCACAGCGAGATCGCCTCGCCGCCGCTCGCAAGGCGGTCGCGGCCGAGCACCAGCGGATCTCCGGCGCGGACCTCTACGCGATCCTGCTCGTCGATCGCGATGCCTCGGCCGACGACGTCGACGCCGCGTTCCAGGTCAAGATCGCGCTGCTCGAGCGCAACACGCAGGGCCTCACCGATACGAGCGATCGCGCGAAGCTATCCGCGATCCGGACCGCCTATCAGAACGCGCGCACCGTGCTGTGCGATCCGCGCAAGCGCATCGCGTACGACAAGGAGCTGGCCGGTGGCGAGCTCGTGCAGGTGCCGCCGGCGATCGATACCGAGCTGTCGTTTCGCCACGCCGAGGCGCACATGGCGAAGGAGCAGTGGGACCAGGCGGTCGGCCTGCTGCGCACCGTGCTGACGAAGTCTCCCGGCGAGGCCGACTACCACGCCGCGCTCGGCTGGGCCGTGTGGAACGCTGGCAAGCAGGAGCTCGCCGCCGCCGACGAAGCGCGCGATCACCTCAACCACGCGCTGTCGATCAACCCCGATCACGCCGCCGCGCACGACTACAAGGGCCGCATCGATGCGGCGCTGCGCGTCGACGAGGCGGCGGCGCTGTTCCATCTCGAGCGCGCGCTCGATCTCGATCCGATGCGCCATCAGACGCTCGCCGCCGTCGAGGATCTGCTGCTCGCGAAGGGCGACGTGCGCCGCTTCGAGCGCGTGCTCAAGCGGACCTGCTTCCGGCTGCGCGGCCGAGGCGGCACCCCGGAGGCCGGCGCCTACACGCGCCTCGCGACGCTCTACGTCGAGCACCTCGATGATCCGGCGAGCGCGCAGGTCGCGATCGCGAACGCGAAGAAGCTGGCGCCGCGCGATCCCGACATCGCCGTGCTCGCCGAGCGGATCGAGCGCCTCACCGCGACGCGCGAGCCGATCCGCGCGGGCTGGCGCGATGCCCTCGGTGATCCGCAGGCCGGCGCGCAGCTCGTCCGCACGACCGCCGAAGCGGGTCATGCCGATGCCGCGTTCCTCGCCGCGTCGACGATGGTCGCGCTCGGCACCGCCGATGATCCGATGCGCGCGATCTACGAGGCGCAGCGCGCGACGTCGGTCGTGCTGCCGAAGGTGCCGCTGTCGCGCGATCACTGGAGCGTGCTGCGCCACCGCGACGATACGGTCGAGCTCGGCGCGCTCGTCGAGCTGGTCGCGCCGGCCGTGCAGGCCCTCGCGCCGATGACGCTCGCCGATGCCGAGCTCGACGCGAGCCAGCAAGTCGGCGACGGCGAGCTGCCGGTGCCATTCGCGCGGCTGCGCAACCAGCTCGCGACGGTGCTCGGCGTGCCGTCGGCGGCCGTGTTCGCGCGGCCCGAGCTTGGCGGTCAGGTCCACGTCGTCGCGTGCGATCCACCGGTGCTCGTCGCCGGCGACGAAGCGCTGACGGCCCCGGAGCGCCCGGAGCTCGCCTACAAGCTCGCGCGCGCGATGACGTTTCTGTGGCCCGGCCGCGCGGTCGGCGCCTCGCGTCCCGGTCGCGTGCTGCGCGCGGTCGTGCTCGCGATCGTTCGCGATGCCGCCGGCACCGAGCTCGGCATCGAGGACCCGCTCGCCGCGCGCGCGCAGGCCGCGATCGCCAGCCTGACGCCGCAGGTCATGGCGCAGGCACGCGCCGCCGCGCTGCGTCTGCTGTCGCGGCAGGGCGGTGGGCTCAACCTGTCGGCGTGGGCGAAGTCGCTGTCGCGCACGGCGGACCGCGCCGCGCTGCTGCTCTGCGGCGACATCCCAGCCGCCTTCGCAGGCGCCCGCGAGATCGGCGACCTCGACAAGGATCTCGTGGAGTTCGCGTACAGCGCCGCCCACGTCACGCTCCGCCGGATGCTCGCACTGACGGGCAGCTGACGCGCTATAAGGTGGGGGTGACCCTCGACAAGCCGGAGCACTTGCGGCCGGACGGTGACTGGCTCGCGCGCCATGTCGCCGGTGTCGTCGCGCTCGCGCTCGGCGCGGTCGCGTTCCTCGTCGTCGCGATCACGCAGGAACCGCTGTGGTCGACGCCCGATCCGCGCATCAGCGTGCCGGGCTTCGTCGCCACCGCGATCGCCGCCACCGCCTCGATCGCCCGCCGCGAGCGCGCCTACCCGCTGTGGCTCGGCGGCATCGGGCTCGCCGGCGCCGCGCTCGTGCTCGGCTGGTTCCTCATGCTCGCGGTGATCATCGCCGCGACCGCCGTCTTGATCCTGATCCTGCACTCCGTGATGTGAGGTATCCGATGGAAGACAACGATCTGATCTACGACTGGAACTCCACCGAGAAGGTGGCGAAGCTGTCGCCGAAGAAGCGCATCCAGTTCCTCGACGAGACGCTGCGCGACGGCATCCAGTCTCCGTCGGTTGTCGATCCGTCGATCGACGACAAGCTCCGGCTCGTCGACCTCGCGAACGACCTCGGCATCGACACGATGGACATCGGCCTCCCCGGCGCCGGCAAGCGCGCCGTCGAGGACGTCACGGTGATCGCCGAGCACATCCGCGATGCGAAGCTGCGCGTGAAGGCATCGTGCGCTGCGCGCACGCACGTCAACGACGTCCAGGCCGTGATCGATATCTCGCAGAAGGTCGGCATCGAGATCGAGGTGCTCGCGTTCATCGGCAGCTCGCCGATCCGTCAGTACGCGGAGGACTGGGACCTCCAGCGGATGATGAAGCTCTCCGCCGACGCGATCGATCTCGCGCGCAAGTACAACCTGCCGATCGCCTACGTCACCGAGGACACGACGCGCTCGCGCCCCGAGGTGCTGACGAAGCTGTTCACGAACGCGGTCGAGCACGGCGCGCACCGGCTGATCGTGTGCGACACCGTCGGCCACGCAACGCCCGACGGCATCAAGAACCTCCTCAAGTTCACGCGCAACGTGCTCGACGGCCTCGGCCGCCCCGACGTCGGCATCGACTGGCACGGACACAACGATCGCGGCTTCGGGGTCGTCAACTCGATCTTCGCGATCGAGTACGGCGCGGACCGCATCCACGGCACGGCGATGGGCATCGGCGAGCGCGTCGGCAACGCGGCGCTCGATCAGATCCTGCTGAACCTCAAGCTGCTCGGCGAGCTGCCCGAGCACGACCTCACGAAGCTCGTGCTCTGGTGCAAGCTCGTGTCACAAGCGACGCGCGTGCCGATCCATCCGCAGTACCCGCTCGTCGGCACCGATGCCTTCCGCACCGCGACCGGCGTGCACGCCGCCGCGATCATCAAGGCCGAGAAGAAGGGCCACGCGTGGCTCGCCGACCGCATCTACTCCGGCGTGCCCGCCGGCCTGTTCGGCAAGGAGCAGGAGATCGAGGTCGGTCACTACTCGGGCGAGAGCAACGTGATCTACTGGCTCAAGAAGCGCGGCTACGAGCCGACGAAGGAGCTCGTGGCGAGCGTGCTCGGCGCCGCGAAGCGCGGCAACCGCGTGCTCACCGACGACGAGATCCTGGCGATCATCAAGTCGCACCAGGTGCAGCCGACACAACCGCCGGCCTGAGCTCGTGGGTCTCGACGACCCATCCGCCCTTTCCGGCGACGAACAATCCGATCTCCGCGGTCCGCGTTGCCCACGTCGCGCCATAGCCATGCGCGTCGGCCCACGTCCGTGCACCGAAGCGCGTATCGAGCTCCTGCGCGAGCGCGCGGAAGTCGTCGGTCTGCATCTCGGGCGGCGCGGTCTCCTCGGGCGGCTCGTTGCGGCCGCGCTGCGCGAGGTTGTCGAGCAGTCCCTGCTCGTGATCGACGAAGTCGTGATCGTCGCGCCACCATGTGCGCCCGTACACGCCGTCGCAGCGCCCGTACATCCGGCACGGCACCGGCGCGAACGTCGCGTACGAGATGCTGCGCTGGGCCGCGTCGTAACGGACGAACGTGTGCTGCGGCGGTGTGCGCGAATTCAGGTACGGCTGACGATTGCAAACGACAAACTCGTCACTCTGCGGCCACTGGCGCGCGAGGCACCAGTCGTTGTGCTCGTGCCACGCACGCACCTGCGCGCGCGGAACCAGGAACGGCAAGCTATCGGTGACGAGCGCGCGGCGCGCGGGCGTCTGAGGGGCCGGCTCGGTGGCGGCGCACCCGAGAAACAACAGCAGTAGAAGCGTGCGCATACCGAAACGCTAACGCCGCCGGCGCCCCTGAAAAGCCCCCTCAGCGATTCTTAAGTGGCCAGGCGCGGCCGGCCGCTTCGAGCGCGAAATTCCCCGATCCATCCTCGACGATCCGCTCGGTCACAGCGTGATGCGCCGCACCTGCGATCCGCCCGCGCAGCCGCCCGTGCGCCTGCGCATACAGCGCATTGTCGGCGGCGAGGCGCAACGACCCGTAGTCGAGCTCCTCTTCCTGGTCGTCGTCCCAGAGCACGAAGCAGCGGTCGCCGTCCCAGCGCGCCGACTTCGCGCGCAGGTGCGCATCCTCGACGGTGACGTACGCGTAGCGCTTGTCGTCGAGCCGCACGATGTCCTTGCCGTCGTCGCGCACGTCGAGCCAGCGCAGCAGCGCCTGGCGCAGCCGCGGATGGCTGACCGCGACGCCTTCGTGCCAGAACGTCCCCGCGCGATCGAGCTTGAGCCCGATCTGCCGCATGCGTTCGAGCTGCTCGGGCGTGAACTCCACGCCTTCACTATACCTACGGCTTCGGCTTGGCGCGGATGATCACCTGGTTGTCCTTGACGACCACGGTGAAGTCGACGCCCTTCGCCTTGTACTGCTCCATGATCTTCGGCGCCTGCGAGTTGATCGTGTTGAGCAGCTTGCCGTAGCCACCGGGCCCGACCTTCTCGCCGACCGCTTCCTTCGCCTTGACGTACTTCGCGTACAGCGCGTTGACGTCCGCGTCGGTCATGCCGGGGGGCGGCTTGTGCGCGGGCTCCGGCTTGGGCGCGGGCGTCGGCCGCTGGATCGGTTGCGACGCCGACGACACCGGCGGCGCCGGCC
>JAFAOG010000421.1 GCA_019237945.1 Deltaproteobacteria bacterium
GACGTGATGTTCGTGCTCGACACCTCGCGCTCGCTGCTCGCCGAGGACGCGTCGCCGAACCGCCTCGCGCGCGCGAAGGCCGAGATCTCGCAGCTCGTCGGCAAGCTCGAGGGCCAGCGCGTCGGATTGATCGCGTTCGCGGGTCGCGCCGCGCCGGTGTGCCCGCTGACACCCGACCACTCGTTCTTCAACACGGTGCTCGCGACCGTCGACACACGCAGCGCCGGCAAGGGCGGCACGCGCGTCGGCGAGGCGGTCAAGGCGGCCGTTCGATCGTTCCCGCCGGGCGACGGCGGCAAGCTGATCGTGCTGATCACCGACGGCGACGATCAGGATCCGTACACGCAGGACGCCGCGAAGCTCGCGCGCGACAAGGGCATCAAGATCGTCGCGGTCGGCCTCGGCAGCGAGCAAGGCTCGACGATCACGCTGACCGATCCGCAGACCGGCGCGAAGACACAGCTGATGCACGACGGCAAGCCGGTGATCAGCAAGCTCGATGGCAAGTCGCTGCAGCAGCTCGCGCTGACGACGGAAGGTGCGTACATCCCCGCGGGCACGAACGCGGTCGACCTCGACTCGATCATGGAGTCGCACGTGCGGCCGATCGTGCACGCCGCCGCCGACCGCGCGTATCGCGAGATTCCCGCCGAGCGTTACCCGTGGCTCGTGCTCGCGTCGCTCGTGTTCCTGCTCGCCGCGCTCGCCGTCGGCTCCGCCGATCGGAGGACGCCATGACCAAGCTCGCCCTGATCGCGCTCGTCGCCGCCGCATGCACGCGTGGCGAGCATCGCGAAGCGCGCGCGAAGTACAACGAAGGTCTCACGCTGCTACAAGCCGGCAACTACGACGAGGCCGAGAAGGCGCTGCTCGAGGCGCGCAGCAACGCGGGCGTCGATCCCGAGCTGCGCTATCGCGCCGCGTACGACCTCGGCATGGCCTACGCCGCGCACGCCGACAAGGTGAAGAAGGACAAGGACGGCGACCTCGCGAAGGCGCTCGAGCTCGAGCAGCAGAGCGTGTCGTGGTTCTCCGACGCGGTGAAGCTGCGCAAGGACGGCGACGCCGAGGCGAACCTCGCGACCGTGCGTGCACGTGCTCAGGCGATCGCCGACGAGCTGCGCCGCGCCGAGGGCAAGCTCGAAGCACGCCTCGACAAGGCGATCGCGGATCAGCGCAAGATCCTCGAGGGCGCGCGCGGCGCGTGGGTGCAGATCAAGGAGGCCGGCGGCGCCGATCCGCTCGCACAGCAAGGCGCGCTGACGCAGCTCGCGGATCAGGAGCGCGGCATCGTCGCGGAGGTCGGCACGATCGGCGACATCGCCGACGACGAGATCGACTCGATCGGCAAGAAGCCCGAGGACAAGCGCTCGCCCGAGGAGCAGAGCCGCGTCGCGCAGCTCAAGAACCTGGACATCTACATCATCGAGGCCCGCACGAGGATTGCGGAGGCGCGCCGCAAGCTGCAGGACCTCGCCGCCGAGGATGCCGTCGCGCGCAGCAACGCCGCGCTCGTGTCGCTCAAGCGCGCGCGCGAGCAGCTGCTCCAGCCGATCGACGTGCTGCGCCAGGTCGATGACGAGCAGCGCGGGCTCTACAACGAGACGAGCGCCGTCAACGCGGTCAAGACGGGCCAGCTCGGCAGCGCGAGCGAGCCGCCGCAGCTGATCCCGTCGTGGATGGAACCGCCGGCGCTCGCCGACGAGCAGGGCGGGCTGCGCGATCGGGTCGAGGAGGTGCGCTCGCGCGTCGCACCGGCGATCGAGCACGCCGATGATCCGAATCTCAAGCCGGAGCAGAAGAAGGCGCTCGCCACGTACAAGGAGGCGCTGCCGTTCGTGACCGAGGCGAGCGCGGACATGGACAAGGCGCGCACCGCGCTCTCCGCCGGCAAGCTCGGCGACGCGAAGGATGCAGAGCTCGACGCGTTCGTCGCGCTCGGCGAGGCGATCGAGCGGTTCGCCGATCTCAAGCAGACGATCGATCTGACGAGCGACACGCAGAAGCGCCTCGTGCAGCTGCTCTCGCCCGAGGGCGAGAAGGTCCCCGACCGCGCCGCAACGGCGAAGGACGCGCTCACCGCGAACCTGCGGCGGATCGCACGCATCAAGGACCTGCTCGCCGAGCAGCTCGCGCAGGTCTCCGAGCAGGAGAAGCAGCTCGACGCCGCCGGCTCCGGAAGCGGCGCGCCGCAGCAGCAGGCCGAAGCGCAGAAGCAGCAGGTCGCGCAGGCGAAGGCGCTGTTCGCGCAGGCCGAGACGCTCCGCGGCGAGGCGGAGAAAGCGATCGGCGAGCTCGACGCGGCCGTCAAGGCGAACAAGGATCCGCTGACGCCCGCGAAGGCCGCCGACGCCAAGCTCGACGAGCTGCGCCGCTTGTTCTTCAACGTCGTCGAGCACCTCCAGGATCTGATCCGCCGCCAGGGCGAGACGCGCGACCAGACGAGCGCCGCCCAGGCCGAGGACGAGATCGCACGCGCGCCGAAGCTGCCCGACCTCGACGCGCACGAGACCGAGCACGGTCAGCTTGCGAAGGCGATCGCCGACAAGCTCGCCGAGATGGCCGACGCCGCCGGCAAGCAGCCGCAGCAGCAGCCCAGCGCACCGTCCGCGAAGAACCTCGCCGACGCGACCGCCGAAGTCCGCCTCGCGCAGGGCGACATGACCGACGCCAAGGGTCAGCTCGACAAGGCCGTCTCGACGAAGAACCAGTCGTTCTCGCTCGAGCCGTCGATCAAGAGCCAGGGCAAGGCGATCGAGCACCTCGAGAACGCGCTGCGCCTGCTGCAGCCGCCGAAGCAGCAGAAGCAGGACCAGAACGACAAAGACCAGCAGAAGCAAGACCAGAAGCAGCAGCAACAGCAACAACAACAGCAGCAGCAGCAGGGCGGCGCCGGTCAGCGCGCGCGCGACATGGACGCGCAGCGCCAGAAGGACAAGCAGCAGCACGAGGCGGCCGGCGACGCGGTCGACAAGGACTGGTAACCGATGAAGCGCGTGCTCGTGATCCTGCTCGCCCTGTGCGGCATCGCCGCCGCGGAGCCGACCGCGCAGTTCCAGCTCGCCGAGCGCGGCCAGCCGCATGCCGGCGTGCCGTTCACGCTGCAGCTGATCGTCGACGGCTTCGACGAGCAGCCGCAACCCGACGCGCCGAAGCTCGACATCGCGGGCGCGCACGTGACGTTCGCGGGTGTGTCGCCGAGCGTGTCGCGCCAGATCACGAGCATCAACGGACAGGTCTCGCAGTCGACGGTCGTGCGCTGGGTGTTCCAGTGGCGCGTCGACGTTGCGAAGGCGGGCTCGGTGCACGTGCCGTCGGTGACGGTCACGCAGGGCAGCAAGCGCGCGATCGCGAAGTCGGGCGACCTCGATCTCGACGAGGTCCCGACGACCGATGCGATGAAGCTCGAGCTGACGCTGCCCGACCGGCCGGTGTTCGTCGGCGAGACGTTCGAGGCGAAGCTGACGTGGCTGTTCCGCAGCCAGCCCGAGGACCAGGCGTTCTCGGTGCCGATGATGTCGCTCGACGACTTCACGATCAGCGCGCCGCCCGCGACCGATCCGCGCAAGGCGCTCCAGCTGCACGCGGGCAGCAAGGATCTGCAGCTGCCGTACGAGATCGATCAGATCGAACAGAACGGCCAGAAGTGGAATCGCGTCGTGCTGCACTTCTACGCGGCGCCGCGCAAGCCGGGCAAGATCGACGTGCCGCCGGCCTCGGTCGTCGCCGCGCTCGCCGTCGGTCGCCCCGACTTCTTCGGCAACGCGCCGACGCGCCAGTTCCGCACGAGCGACCAGCCGCACACGCTCGACGTGAAGCCACTGCCCGAGACCGACAAGCCGGCGAGCTTCTCGGGTGCGGTCGGCTCGCAGTTCTCGATCGCGGTCGCGACGAGCCGCTCGGTCGTCCAGCTCGGCGAGCCCGTCGAGCTCGACATCACGATCAAGTCGGCGGAGCGCCTCGACACGCTTGCCCTGCCCCGCCTCGACACGCTGCTGCCGAAGGAGAGCTTCACCGTCCCGCCCGATCCGCCGACGGGGACGCTCAGCGACGACGGCAAGACGAAGACGTTCAAGGTCACCGCGCAGGTCACCGGCCCGACGACGACCGAGGTCCCCGCGCTCGCGTTCTCCTACTTCGATCCGGTACGAGGCACGTATCAGACGATCCACTCCGATCCGATCGCGTTGTCGGTGAAGGGTGGCACGGTCGTCAGTACAAACGATGTGGTCGCCGCCAGCCAGAAGACGACGACGCCGACGAAGGTCCAGCCGACGGAAGATCTGACGCGCGTCGGTGCCGACCTCGCGCTGTCGTCGGATCCCGACAAGCGGCCGCTCGGCGGCAGCGTCGTGTGGATCCTCGCCGCGCTGCTCTACCTCGTGCCACTCGCGCTGCTCGCGCTGCGTACGTGGCAGCTGCGCACGCAGACGTCGCGCGAGGAAGCGGCCGAGGTCCGCGCCGCCCGCCGCCGCGCCGAGGACGAGCTCGCACGCGCCGCGAAGACGCCGGCCCGCGACGCCGCCGGCCCGCTCGCCTCCGCGCTCCGCGCCTATGCGCGCACCGTCGATCGCAACGCCGACGAGGGCGGTCTGCTCGCGCGGATCGAGACCGAGAGCTTCGCGCCCGGCGCCGCCAGCGAGCCGCTCTCGCAGGACACGCGCGACAAGATCGCGGATCTGATCAAGCGCTGGTCGGCGCGGCCGGCGCGCGTGCCGAAAGCGGCGGTCGTCGTCGTGCTGCTCGCGGCCCTCGCCCCGCACGCGCGCGCCGATGCGCTCTCCGACGGGCGCGCCGCCTACCAGCAGGCGATGACGCAGACCGACGCCTCCGCGCGGAAGACCGCGTTCGCGCGCGCCGCCGCACTGCTCGGCGAGGCCGCCCGCACGCGCCCCGATCGTCCCGAGCTGCTCGCCGACTGGGGCAACGCCGCGCTCGCCGCCGGAGACCTCGCACACGCGACGCTCGCCTATCGCCGCGCGCTCGCCCTCGACGCCGAGAACGCGCGCGCGCATCACAACCTCGCGTGGCTGCGCAGCCGCCAGCCCGAGCTGTTCCGCCCGGCGGACGAGGCCTCCGGCGACGCGCTGTTCTTCTTCCACAGCTGGCCGCGCGCCCGCCGCCTGCTCGTCGGTGCGTTCGCGTTCGCGGCCGCGATCCTGCTGCTCGTGCCGTGGCGCGGTCGCCGCCGTCGCGGCCTCACGGGCCTCGCGCTGCTGCCCGCCGCGATCTGGATCGCGATGACGGTCTCGCTGCTGCTCGAGGAGCGCCACACCTCCGATGCCGTCGTGATCGACGACGCCGTGCTGCGCGCCGCCGATGCGATGGGCGCGCCGCCCGCGCTGACGCAGCCGCTTCCGAAAGGCGCCGAGGTTACGATCCTCGAGCAGCGCGACGCGTGGACCAAGGTCCGGCTGTCGTCGGGGACCGCGGGCTGGGTGCCGGCAGGTTCCGTCGAGCCCGTGACGCGCTAGAGTACGGCGCGATGACCCGCCGCCTCTATCACGACGACGTGATGCTGCGCCGCTTCGACGCCAGCGTCGTCGCGCACGCGACCTACAAGGACAAGCCCGCGATCGTGCTCGACGCGACCGCGTTCTATCCCGAGGCCGGCGGCCAGCTCGGAGACCGCGGCACGCTCGGCGGCGCGACGGTCCTCGACACGCAGGAGCTCGACGACGGCACGATCATCCACCTCGTCGATGGCACCCTCCCCGCGATCGGCACCAACGTCACGGGCGAGCTCGACTGGGCGCGTCGCCGCCAGCACATGGCGCAGCACACCGCGCAGCACTTGCTCTCCGGCGCGCTGCTCGATCGCGCACAGGCCCCGACCGCATCGGCGCGGCTCGGCGAGTCCGCCTTGACGATCGACGTCACGCGCGATCGGATCCCGGATGCGGAGATCGCCGCCGCCGAGGACCTCGCGAACGATCTGATCGACGACGACCTCGCGATCCGCGCGTGGTTCCCGACTGCCGACGAGCTCGCCCAGCTCCAGCTGCGTCGCGATCCGAAGGTCGCGGCGGATATTCGCGTCGTCGCGATCGGCGACTTCGACTTCTCGCCGTGCGGCGGTACGCACGCGACGCGCACGAGTCAGCTCGGATCGCTGCGCGTCACGAACGCCGAGCGCTACAAGGGCATGACGCGCGTGACGTTCACGGCCGGCCGCCGCGCGCGCGCCGAGCTATTCACGCGCGATCAGGTGCTGCGCCAGCTCGCGACGCGGTTCTCGTGCGCGCCCGCCGATGTTCCCGCCGCGATCGACAAGGCGTCGCGCGATGCCGAAGCGGCCACCGCCGAGGTCACGCAGCTGCGCAGCCGGCTCGCGTCGATGATCGCGGACTCGTTCCACGGCACCGGCGCCGTGATCGCCGCCATGCCCGGCGATGCCGATCTGCTCCGCAGCGTCGCCGCGAAGCTGACCGCGGCCGGCCGCGACGCGCTGCTCGCCGCTCCGGATGACACCGGCACGACCGTCGTGCTGTTCCGCGCCGCGGGGTCGTCCGTCGACTGCGGAGCGCTGTTCAAGAAGCTCGCGGCGACCGCCGGCGGACGGGGCGGCGGCAGGCCGGATCGGGCCGAAGGACGCCTCGCCACCCGCATCGAAAACTGGGGCGAGTCGGTTCGTACCCACCTCAACGTGTGACGCCAGCGCGCACCGTGGCGAAGTTGCACGCGCAAAAATGCGACTCCGGCCCCAAGTCGCCGAAGTCTCGAACATTTCCCGTGATTCGCCGGGCGCGCTTTTTGTATCCACGCGCGTACTCGAGCATCGCCCATGGGTATGCGCATCGTCGGAATCGGCGCTTCTGCCGGAGGCCTCGAGTCACTCGAGCAGCTGTTCAGCGCCCTGCCCCCGGATACCGGGATGGCGTTCGTCGTCGTCCAGCACCTGTCGCCGGACTTCAAGAGCCTGATGGACGAGCTGATCGCTCGCCACAGCACGATGCCCGTCAAGATCGTCGATGACGGCGAGAAGCTCGCGCCCAACCGCGTCTACCTGATCCCTCCGCGCAAGGAGATGATCGTCAAGGACGGGCAGCTGATCCTGACCGACAAGCCGCTCGGGCTGTCGCTCCCGATCGACATCTTCTTCCGCTCGCTCGCGCAGGAAGCCGGCGGCGACGCGGTCGCGGTCGTGCTGTCGGGCAGCGGCTCCGACGGTTCGCGCGGCATCGTCGACATCAAGCGCGCCGGCGGCGTCGTGATGATCGAGAACCCGGCGACCGCGAAGTTCGACGGGATGCCGCTGTCGGCGCAGGAGACCGGCACCGTCGATCACGTGGCGACGCCGAGGGACATCGGCCGCTTGCTCTGCGGCCTGCCGCCTCTCGACATGCCCGAAGGCGTCGAGGAGGACGAGCTCGCGAACGAGCCGGCGATGGACTCGTTGCTGCGCCTGTTGCGCGACAGCTTCGGCATCGACTTCTCGCTGTACAAGACCACCACCGTCGGCCGCCGGATCCAGCGCCGCGTCGATCTGCTGCGGTTCCAGAACGTCGCCGCGTATGTCGATCAGCTGCGCGAGGATCCCGCGGAGCTTAACGCGCTCTATCAAGATCTCCTGATCGGCGTCACGCAGTTCTTCCGGGACCCCGACGCGTTCGACCTGCTCGAGCGGCAGGTGATCCCGCAGGTGCTCGACGAAGTGCCGCCGGATCACGAGCTGCGGATCTGGTGCGCCGGCTGCGCGACCGGCGAGGAGGCCTACTCGCTCGCGATGCTGTTCCACGAGCAGCTGACCGCGCGCAAGCGGCCGATCAACATGAAGGTCCTCGCGACGGACGTGCACCCGTCGTCGCTCGAGCTCGCCAGCCTCGGCGTCTACGGAGACCACCAGCTCGCGAACGTGTCGCCGCAGCGCCGCGAGCGCTACTTCACGCGCCGCTCGACGGGCTTCCAGATCTCGCAGGACCTCCGGCAGCTGATCGTGTTCGCGCGCCACAACGTCACGAAGGACGCGCCGTTCACGAAGATGCACTTCATCTCGTGCCGGAACATGATGATCTACCTGCAGCCGCAGGCGCAGCGGACGGTGCTGTCGCTGTTCCACTTCGGCCTGTGCCCGGGCGGCGTGCTGTTCCTCGGCGCGAGCGAGACGCCGGGCGCCCTGAGCGACGAGTTCACCACGCTCGACGAGCACTGGAAGATCTTCCGCAAGCGCCGCGACGTGCCGCTGCTCGGCCACGTCCGCCTGCCGATGGGCAGCCCGATGCGCCGCCCCGCCGTCGAGCTCGCGCGGCCGTCGCAGACCGACCCGCTGATCCTCGCGACCTACGACCAGCTGCTCGACCGGTTCATGCCGCCGAGCCTGCTCGTCGACGAATCGCGCGCGCTCGTCGATAGCTTCGGCGGGGCCGAGAAGCTGCTGCACGTCCGCCGCCGCCGCCCGACCCAGAACGTGCTCGACATGCTCGACTCCGAGCTGCGCACGGTCGTTGCGGGGGCGATCCAGCGCGCGATCAAGG
>JAFAOG010000422.1 GCA_019237945.1 Deltaproteobacteria bacterium
ACAAGCAGGCCGACGATGCCGGCGCGCGCGAGGCCCTCGGCCGCGCGAAGCAGCTCGCACCGCGCGATGCCCGGCCGCGGATCGCGCTCGCCGCGCTGTACTGGTCGAGTGGCGACAAGCCGCAGGCGCTCGCCGAGTACAAGGCGCTCCTCGATCTCGACCTGCCGGATCGCGTCCGCGAGAAGGTCCGATGGGCGATCGGCGTGCTCGAAAAGCCGTGACATACTCGGCGGCATGAGGCGCGTCCTGTTCGTCCTGCTGCTCGCCAGCAGCAGCGCGCGCGCCGATCACTTCAACTGGGCCGGCCAGGTCGAGCTCGACGCCGAGGGCCTGCGCTCCGACGACTGGAAGAAGCGCCTCGATTCCGTCGCGCTGCTCGGGATGGACGATATCCACCTCGCGCAGCCGTACCTGATGCGCGCGCTCACCGACGACGATATCCACGTCCGGCATCAGGCCGCGAAGGCGCTCGGCTCGGGCGGCGCGACCGCCGCGGTGCCCGCGATGATCGAGTGGCTCTCCGATGTCGACGCGCAGACGCGCGCGGTCGCGGCCGACGTGCTCGGCGATATCGGCGGCCCCGAAGCGACCAACGCCCTCACCCGCTCGCTCGGCGATGCCGACGACGCGGTCCGCCAGCGCGCGGTGCGCTCGCTCGGCAAGATCGGGATGCGCGGCAATCCGAACGTCGTGATCGCGCTGATCCCGCGCCTCGAGGATGCGAAGGCCGACGTCCGCCGCGAGACGATCGAGCAGCTCGAGCAGCTCGGCGACAAGCGCGCCGTGATCCCGCTCGTCGCGAAGTTCGGCGACACCCAGCTCGACATCCGCAAGGCCGCCGTGCGCGCGGTCGGCAAGCTCGGCGACAAGAGCGCGGTCCCGGCGCTGATCCGGCTGATGAATGATCCGGCGGAGGACGTGCGCACCGCCGCCGTCGGCTCGCTCGGCCTGCTCGGCGCGGTCGAAGCGCTCGATGCGCTCACCGAGGAGCTCGGCACCGGTACCGATCTGTTCCGCGCGAAGGTCGCGTACGCGCTCGGCCAGATCGCGGCGTCGCCGGGCGCGGGCAAGGCCGGCGAGGACGCGATGAAGACGCTGGTCGAGAACCTCGCGACGCCCGCGACGCGCAAGGCCGCGACCGATGCGCTCAAGGTCGCCGGCAAGGCCGCGGTCCCCGCGCTCGTCGCGCATCTCGGCGGCCGCCTCAAGGGCGATCCGACGACCGCGGTCACGCTGCTCGCCGAGAACGCCGATGCGCGCGCGACGGCGGCGCTGACGGCCGAGCTCGAACGCGGCCGCGTCGCGATGCCGCTCGTGCTCGCGGCGCTCGGCGCGACCCACGATCCGGCGGCGCTCGTCCCCGTGCTCGGCGCGCTGTCGAACAAGGACGCCGCGATCCGGCTCGCCGCGATGGAAGCGCTCCGCCCGCTGCTCGGCAGCGACGCCCGCGCCGGCGACGTGCTCGTCGAGCACCTCGATGACTCCGACCTCGAGGTCCGCGTGCTCGCCGCCGAGTACCTGGGCACCGTCAAGGTCGCGGCCGCCGTCCCCAAGCTCACCGCGCTTGCCGGCCCCGGCAACCCGCCGCGCCTCCGGCTCGCCGCGATCGACGCGCTCGGCGACATCGGCTCGACGGGCGCGAAATCGCCCGCCGTCACAAAGGTGCTGATCGATGCGCTGCGCGAAGGGCCGCCCGAGCTGCACCGCTCCGCCGCGACCGCGCTCGCGTACATCGCCGACCCCGATGCGATCCAGCAGCTCGCCGGCGCGGTCGGCGTCGACCGCGGACCGACGCGTCACGAGCTGGTGCGCGCGCTCGCCGCGTCGATGCGAGGCCACCAGGATCTGCCGAACGCGCACCACCTGCTCCGCGACCTGACGACCGACTCGAACATCAAGGTCGCGATCGCCGCGATCAGCGGGCTCGCCGCGATCGGAGACGCCGCCGACGCGCCGCTGTTGCGCTCGCTCGTCGAGCAAGCAGCCGCGGATCGCCGCCGCATCGCCGCGCTCGCGCTCGGCGACCTCCACGACACGGCCAGCTTCGACACGCTCGCGACCGCGCTGACCAGCAAGGACGACCGGCTCGCCGGCGACGCCGCGTGGGCTGTCGGCGAGATCCTCGCCGCGAACCCGAAGGACCCGCACGTCGCCCCGCTCGTCGAGCGTCTGCTCTACGCCGCGCGCCACGGTGGCTGGGCCGCGTCGATCGACGCGACCGCCGCGCTCGCCCGCCTGCTGTGGGCGCTGCCGCCCGCCGATCGCAAGCTCGTCAACCGCGATGCCCTCGCCGCGCTCGCGCTCCACAAGTCGCGCCTCGTCCGGCTCAACGCGCTGAGCGCTTTGCAGGCGCTCGGCGTCGATACCGGAAAGCTCGCCAGCGACGCGAGCCCGCACGTCCGCGACGCCGCGAAGGCGAAGCTGCAGCCGGTCGCGCGCAGCGAGTGGCGAACGTTCTACGTCGTCGATCCGACCGCCGACGACGCCCCGGTGCGCGAGGAGCCGTACTTCATCCGCACGCCCGACGGCCTCGTGTGGGCCACGTACACCGACGCACGCGGCGAGATCACGAGCGAGCACGTCCCGCCCGGCGATGCCGACGTATGGCCGGCGTCGCGCGAACCCGAATACTAAGCGGCCTTCCGGATCCCGTAGTCGCTCTTCGCGTACGACGCCAGCTCGTGCTCGAGCACGCGGCGCGCGCGGAACAGGCGCGACATCACGGTGCCGATCGGCACGTGCAGCTCCTCGGCGATGTCCTTGTACTTCTGGCCCTTGAGGTCCGCGCGCTCGACGACGTCGCGGTAGTCGGGGGCGAGCTTCTCGAGCGCACCCGAGACCTCGTCGCCCAGCTCGTTGCCGTAGAGCGCGGTCGCGACGTCGTCCGTGCGATCGTTGTCGCGGCCGTAGAGTGCGGTCAGCGCATCGCCCGGGCGCTCGGTCGCGAAGCGCTGATGACGGCGGCGCTTGCGGTAGCCGTTGATGAACGCGTTGGTCAGGATGCGGAACAGCCACGCGCGGACGTTCGAGCCGGGCTCGAAGCTGTCCCAGGCGACCATCGCGCGGAGCAGCGTCTCCTGGACGAGGTCTTTCGCGGTGTCGGGGTCCCGGCAGATCCGCATCGCGACGCCGTAGAGCTCCGGCTGGTGGGGAATGCAGGTCTTGGCGAACTCGGCGTGCTGGGACTGGGCCTTCGACATGCCCGGCTCCTAAAGCACCCGAGATGCCAGGGCCAAGCACCTGGATCTCCAGTGTGTTTTCAGGAACGCGGGTCTGGAGACACAGCGATGCGTCTCAACACACCCGCAATCGCAACGGGCAAGTCGGACGAGATCATCCCGGCGCCGAGCGAATCTCCGGCGGCGCCGTGCACCCACACCGCCGCACGTGCCGCATACGCGAGGGCGAGGCCCTGCGCGAGCAGGCCGCCGATCACGCCCGATAGCACGTCACCGCTGCCGCCGGTCGCGAGCTCCGGACCGCCGGTCGGGTTGATCGAGCAGAACTCGTCGCCCAGTGTCCCGTCGCAGACGATCGTGCGCGCGCCCTTGAGCACGACGATCGCGTGCGTGCGCTGCGCCAGCGCCCGCGCCGCCGCCAGCCGATCCGCCTCGATCTCCGCGGTGGAGATCCCGAGCAGCCGCGCCGCCTCGCCCGGATGCGGCGTGATCACGACCGGACCGGCCGCCTTCGCGAGTGCGTCGGTCACACCGGCGATCACGTTGAGCGCATCGGCATCGATCACCGCGGGCACGCCCGCCGCGAGCACCTCGCCGATCCACGCCGCCGCGAGCTCGCTCTGCCCGAGCCCGGGGCCGATCACGACGGCCGCCTTGTGGTCGAGCAGCGAGCCGAGCGCGCCCTCGATCGAGCGCGTCATCACCGAGTCATCGGCATGGACGTCGCCCGATGCGGCGAGCGTGACGAGCCCGGCGCCGGCGCGCAGCGCACCGATCGCGGCGAGCCGCCCCGCCCCACGCATGCCCGGCATGCCGGCGACGACGAGCGTATGACCGCGCGTGCCCTTGTGATCGAGCGCCTGTGGCGCGCGCAGCCAGCCGTGCACATCGGACGCCTCGACCAGCCCCGCGCTCACCGCTTGCGTCGCGAGCACGCCGGCCGGGATGCCGATGTCGGCGACCTCGACATCGCCGCACTGCGCGAATCCCGGCGCACTGACGAGCGCGATCTTCAGCGCGCCCATCGTCACCGTCGCATCGGCGTGCACGCATGCGCCGAGCACGCGCCCCGTGTCGGCATCGAGCCCCGACGGGATGTCGACGGCGAGCCGGCGCCCCGCGCGGTTCATCGCCGCAACCAGCTCCGCGAGGCGGCCCTCGATCGGCCGCGCGAGCCCGACGCCGAACAGCGCATCGATCACGAGCTCGCTCTCCGCGATCGCGTCGGCATCGGCGGCGATCACGACGCCACCGGCGCGCTCGTAGATCTCGAGGTGCGTCTTCGCGTCGCCCGTGATCGCCGTGCGGTCGACCGCGAGGTGCACGACCGCATCGACGCCCGCATCGCGCAGCACGCGCGCCACGACGTAGCCATCGCCGCCGTTGTTACCGGGCCCGCACACGACCGCGACGTTGCGCGCCGCCGCCACGACCCGCGCGACCGCGCGCCCCGCCGTCTCCATGAGCGTCAGGCCGGGGAGCCCGATGTCGTCGATCGTCGCGCGATCGAGCGCACGCATCTCGGCAGCAGTGACCACGGGCCGCATGCCCGCGAAGGTAGATCACTTCTTCGCGAAGTACGTCTGGAGGTCGTTGAGATCGTGGCGCACGCGCTTGGCGCGCAGCGATTTCACGGTGTCGTCGCCGACGAACCAGCCGGTCACGCCGTGGACGTTCGCGAAGACCCGCGAGTGCACGCGCGTCGTGCCGGCCTTCTCGCCGGGGACGAACACGATCTCCGCCCACACCTCGGCGCGGCCGCCGGTGTCCTCGAACCAGATCATCCGCGCCTGCGGCGTGTTGTGGAAGTGGACGTTGTCGCGGTTGCCGTCGGGATGGACGAACGTGACCATCGCGTCGTCGCCGTGGCGCTTCGTGACGATCACCTGCTTGATGTCGGGGAAGATCGCCGTCCACTTCGAGTAGTCGAGCGCGGTCTCGTACGCGACATCCGGGTCGACCGCGATGATCGTGTCGCCCTCGGTGATCGATTTGTCGTCGCGGCTGTCGTAGACCGACACGTCCGCCGCGGCGGGTGCCGCCAGCACGCAGACGATGACGAGGTTACGCAGCACCCATCGTCAGTTATACCGCTCGGCAGGCTTTTGCCAAAACTCCCGCGATTTCGTCGGCCCAGCCGCGGATCCGGGTCTCGTCCATGCCCTCGATCATCACGCGGGCCTTGGACTCGGTGCCGCTGTAGCGCACCAGGACGCGGCCGTCCTCGCCCAGCTCGCGCTCGACCTGCGTGATCAGGCGCATCACATCTGGCAGCTGCTCGAGCGGGACCTTCTTCTCGACCGCAGTATTCACGAGCACCTGCGGCGTACGCGTCATGACCTTCGCCAGCTCGGAGAGCGGCCGGCCCTCGCGCACCATGATCGCGAGCACGCGGAGCGCCGCGACGATGCCATCGCCCGTCGTCGCGTGATCGAGGAACACGAGGTGCCCCGACTGCTCGCCGCCGAGGTTGTAGCCGCTCTTGCGCATCTCGTCGACGACGTAGCGATCGCCGACCTGCGTCCGCACGACACGGCCGCCGACCTCGCGCATCGACTTCTCGAGACCGAGGTTCGACATCACGGTCGCGACGATCGTCTCCTTGGCCAGCCGCCCCTCCTTGAGCATGCGGGTGCCGCACAGCGCCATCACCGCATCGCCGTCGACGACCGTGCCGTGCTCGTCGACCAGGACGAGGCGGTCCGCGTCGCCGTCGAGCGCGATGCCGATGTGCGCGTCGTGAAGCTTCACGCACTCGGCGAGCGACTCGGGGTGCAGCGCACCGGCGCGCGCGTTGATGTTCTTGCCGTCGGGCTTGGTGTGGATCGCGTAGACCTTCGCGCCGAGCTCCTCGAACACGGCCGGGCCGACGCGATAGGCGGCGCCGTGAGCGGCATCGACGACGATGCGCAGGCCGTCGAGCGTGAGCTCGCTCGGGAACGTCGACTTGCAGAACACGACGTAGCGACCGCGCGCGTCCTCGAGCTTGCGGTTGTAGCCGACGTCCGCCGGCGCCGCGCGCATGCCGTCGAGGTCGCTCGAATTCATCAGCGCCTCGATCTCGGCCTCGACGTGGTCGGGCAGCTTGTAGCCGTCACGCGCGAAGACCTTGATGCCGTTGTCCTAGAACGGGTTGTGCGACGCGCTGATCACGACGCCTGCATCGCAGCGCATCGACGCCGTGATGAACGCGATGCCCGGTGTCGGCAGCGGGCCGGTCAGCCAGACGTCGGCCCCCATCGACACGATGCCCGCGGCGAGCGCGGACTCGAACATGTAGCCCGACAGGCGGGTGTCCTTGCCGATCGCGATGCGCGTGTGGCGGCCGGGCTGGCGCAGCCGCGCCGCGATCGCCATGCCGAGACGCATCACCGTGTGGGGGGTCATCGGCTCGAGGTTGGCCACCCCGCGCATGCCGTCGGTGCCGAAGAGAGAACGACCGTTGCTCATCGAGACCCCGTACGTAGCATGTCCCGCGCCAAACTATTTCGTAGGTGCAATACGCACCCGCTCGGGCGAGATCTTGACGCCAATTCCGGGGGGAAGCCCCTCGACCACGACGTCCGCATCGCGGGCCTTCGTGTCATTTCCGCTCACCTTGACGACAGGTTGCAGCGCAGCGCGGGCCTTCTCGACCGCCAGCAGCGTGCCGGTCAGGGTGACCTCGACGCTCGCGGGAGTCGCGGCCCAACCGGCCGGGATGGAGACCGCAACCCCCGGCAGCTTGCGAGTCACCAGGGCCTCCTCGACGGTGACCTGCACGATGACGTGCGAGCTGCCCGCGGTCTCGACGCCATCGGGCGGCACGACGTCGGTCTCGGTCGTGAACGACTCGGTCCGGCCCTCGACCGACACCTCGTGCGTATGGACGGCCGACAGCGCGGCGAGCGTGCTCTCGGCGCCGTGCACTTTTAGCGTCGCCGGCACCGCCTTCGCGTCGGCGACGATGTAGCCGTGCTGGGGGCGGCCGACCAGCTGCGCGTTGACCTCGACCAGCTTGTCCACCCTGCGCTCGAATGCCACGCGCACCGTGCGCGGGCTGACGCTCGTGATCGTGAGGCCCGAGGGGAGATGGATCATGTCGGGCGTGATCGGGATGTCGCCGGTCGGCGCGCGGCGCAGGTCCAAGTTGACCCGGTCGAGCTCACGCTCGTCGAACTTGCGCAGCCGCTGCCACGGGCCCTTCACCGTGATGCGCACCTCGTCGAGCCGATCGCTGACGAGCACCTTGTCATCCGGGAGCGTGTAGGACACGCCGACGCGCGCGCTGATCTCGCGATCGCGATCGGTGTTGACGAGCAGGAACACCGTGATCGCGAGGACCATCGACAGGAACTTGAGGCCGACGTTGTCGAAGAACGCGCCGTGCAGCCACTCGCGCAGGCGGCTCCGGTTTGGCTCGCGCGGCGGTTGCGGTGGCGTCGGCGAGATCGGCGGGCCCTTGCTGGCGCGCGCGGGCGCCCGGCCGAGCGATCCGATGGTCTCGCTGCGCGCGCGGCTCACGACGCCTCCGCGGAGGCGCTCTCGACGCTGTCGCCGATCGACGCGATCGCCTTGCCGACCTCGGCCGCCGCGGCCGCCTCTTCGGCCATCGCATCCGCGCGACCGCCCGCGAACAGGCCGACGAGCGCGCGGCGAAGCATCACCGGCTCGAGGTCGCGCGCGATCGAGCCCTTGAAGCACAGCGAGATCTCGCCGCGCTCCTCGCTGACGACGACGACGACCGCATCCGTATCTTCCGTGATGCCGAGCGCGGCGCGGTGGCGCGTGCCGAACTCGGGGCCGAGGTCCGTGGCGCGCGACAGCGGCAGCAGCGCGCGTGCGAGCTCGATGCGGTGCTGCTTGTTGATCACCACCGCACCGTCGTGCAGCTCGTTGTCCTTCGCGGGCACGAACAGCGACACGAGCAGCTGGCGCGTCAGCGACGCATCGATCTTCGTCGCATCGTCGACGAACTCCTCGAGTGCCGCCTCGCGCTCGAACACGATGATCGCGCCCATGCGTGCGCGCGCGAGCTGGGCGCAGGCCGCGACGACCTCGTCGACCGTGTGCGTTGCTTCCTGGCGACGACCGAACGGCAGCACGCCCGAGCCGATGCGGCCGAGCGCGCGCCGGATGTCCTGCTGGAACACGACGATGATCAGGATGATGAAGTAGCTGATGAAGTTATCGAGCAGCCACGACACCGTCGTCAGCTCGAGCCGCTCCGCGACGAAGAACGCCGCGCCGATCAGCACGATGCCGACGATCATCTGCGCGGCGCGCGTGCCGCGGATCGTCAGCAGGATGCGGAAGATCAGGTAGTAGACAAGTGCAACGTCGACGATCGTGGTCATCACCGACCCGACCGTCAGCCCGTCGATCATGCGCTCCAGGCTCGCGTGCACTACCTATTGTTGTACGCGGTCAGCGCTGCATGCAGCAAGGCAACGTTGTGGACCCGCAGCACCATCGGACCGGCGGCGAGCGCCTCGCCACACGCGGCGACCGTGGCTTGATCGAGGTCCGCCTCGCTCGGGTCACCACCGACGAGCTGGCGGAGGAAGCGCTTGCGACTGGGGCCGATGACCACGGGTCGGTCGAGCGCGAACCCGAGCCGGCCGGCTCCCGAGACGAGCTCCATGTTGAGCGCGGGCGTCTTGCCAAAGCCGATGCCCGGGTCGAGCCAGGTGCGGGCGGCGACGGCGTCGGGGAATCCCTCGAGGCGGGCGGCGAGCTCGCCGACGACGTCGTCGAACCCGTAGGCCTCCTGCCCCTCCTTCGCGAACACCTCGGCGATCGAGCGGCCGCGCAAGTGACCGCAGATGTAGGTCGCGGTCGAGCGCTCCACGACGCCGAGGATCGCGGGGTCGAACACGCCGCCCGAGATGTCGTTGACGATCGTCGCGCCACGCTCGACCGCCGCCGCCGCGACCGCCGCCTTCGTCGTGTCGATCGAGACCCGTAGGCCGGCCGCGACCAGGCCCTCGACGACCGGCAACACGCGGCGCAGCTCCTCGGCCTCGTCCACGGGCGTCGACTTCGGGCCGGTCGCCTCGCCCCCGACGTCGACGATGTCGGCGCCCTCCCGGGCGAGCTGCAGGCCGTGCGCGATCGCCGCCTCGGCGCCGGCGAACCGGCCGCCATCCGAGAACGAGTCGGGCGTGACGTTGACCACGCCCATGATCAGCACCCGCTGCG